>NZ_CP011036.1:960327-1280436 GCF_002221505.1 Pseudoalteromonas nigrifaciens
GATTTTTTACGCGACCCATCAAAATTCCAAAAATTAGGTGGCAGCATTCCTAAAGGCGTGTTGATGGTTGGTCCTCCTGGTACAGGTAAAACGTTACTTGCTAAAGCCGTTGCTGGTGAAGCAAAAGTGCCGTTCTTTACTATTTCTGGTTCGGACTTTGTTGAAATGTTTGTTGGTGTGGGCGCATCTCGCGTACGAGATATGTTCGAGCAAGCTAAAAAAGCATCACCCTGTATTATCTTTATTGATGAAATAGATGCTGTAGGTCGTAAACGTGGTGCTGGTATGGGCGGCGGTAACGACGAACGTGAGCAAACGCTAAACCAAATGCTAGTAGAAATGGATGGTTTTGGTGGTAACGAAGGTATTATCGTTATTGCTGCAACTAACCGCCCAGACGTATTAGATCCAGCCTTACTTCGTCCGGGTCGTTTTGACCGCCAAGTTGAAGTTGGCTTACCTGATATTCGTGGTCGTGAGCAAATACTTAAAGTACATATGCGTAAAGTGCCATTAGGCGACAACGTTGAAGCAGCTTTAATTGCACGCGGTACACCGGGTTTTTCAGGTGCTGATTTAGCAAACCTAGTCAACGAAGCTGCACTCTATGCGGCACGCGGTAATAAACGTGTTGTTAGTATGGCTGAGTTTGACGCTGCTAAAGATAAAATCATGATGGGCGCTGAGCGCAAAACCATGGTGATGAGCGAGCAAGAAAAAGCCATGACAGCGTACCACGAAGCTGGCCATGCTATTGTTGGTCGTATGGTGCCAGAGCATGATCCTGTTTATAAAGTATCTATAATTCCACGTGGCCGTGCGCTAGGTGTAACTATGTACTTGCCTGAACAAGACCGTGTAAGCCATTCGAAAGAATTGCTAGAGTCGATGATCTCAAGCCTGTATGGCGGACGTATCGCAGAAGCACTTATTTATGGTGCAGATAAAGTAACCACAGGTGCTAGTAACGATATTGAACGTGCGAGTGATATTGCCCGTAAAATGGTAACGCACTGGGGTTTAAGTGAAAAACTTGGACCACTACTTTACGCAGAAGATCAAAACGATATGTACATGGGCGGTGGCCGCTCTATGAGTATATCGGACGAAACAGCTAAAATTATCGATAGCGAAGTACGCTTATTATCAGATCGTAACTATCAGCGAGCAGAAGCGATATTAAAAGAAAATATCGATATTCTACACGCAATGAAAGATGCGCTGATGAAGTACGAAACGATTGATGCTAAGCAAATTGATGATTTAATGGCGCGCCAAGAAGTTCGTGAACCACGCGATGCGCATGACCGCCATGAAAAAAAGCCAGTTAAAGAAGATGTTTCAGCAGAAAAATTAGTTGATGAAGATCAAAAACCAACTGATGAAGCTAAAAAAGATGAAACAAACCTTGATGACAAAGCTGAATAATCGTTAAAATAGCTAAACTAAAAGCCCCGAACCTCGGGGCTTTTTTGTATCAAACGTATAAAATAAACTTCAGCTAATTCAAACAAAAAAGGTCATCATGAATAATTTACTAAACTTGCCTCGCAAACGTACACTAAGTTTGGCAAATCCAGTAATTATGGGAATACTTAATGTTACTCCCGATTCTTTTTCAGATGGCGGGAAGTTTATAGACCCTGATATTGCGCTGCAGCGTGCGCTGCAATTGTTAGACGACGGGGCGCAAATTATAGATATTGGCGGAGAGTCGACTCGCCCAGGTGCTCCTGATGTGAGCCTTGAGGATGAATTAGCACGTGTAATACCAGCGATTAAAGCAATTCGTGAAAACAGTGATTGCGTTATATCTATTGATACCAGTAAAGCACAAGTAATGCACCAAGCTATTTTAGCTGGGGCCGATATTGTTAATGACGTACGTGCATTACAAGAAAGCGACGCACTGAACGTAGTGGCGCAGTTTCCTGATGTTGCGGTGTGTTTAATGCATATGCAAGGACAACCTCGCAGCATGCAGGCAGCGCCGCACTATGATGATTTATTTGCAGATATAAAACAGTTTTTTAGTCAGCGTATTGCTGCGTGTAAAACAGCGGGGATTAAGCAAACACAACTTATTCTTGATCCTGGTTTTGGTTTTGGTAAAACACTCAGCCACAATTACCAACTACTGGCGCAGTTTAATGACTTTAATCAGTTTGGTTTACCGTTATTAGCGGGATTATCGCGTAAGTCGATGATTGGCAACTTATTAAATAGAAATACAAATGAGCGATTGGCCGGCAGTTTAGCGGGCGCATTAATCGCAGCACAAAATGGTGCGCATATTATTCGTGTACACGACGTAAAAGAAACCGCAGATGTACTTAACGTACTACAAGCCTGCAAACAAGGAGTACTTTAAATGAAAGAAAGAAAATATTTTGGCACCGATGGTGTACGCGGGCTCGTGGGTGAGCATCCTATAAATCCTGAGTTTGCAATGAAACTAGGTTGGGCTGCGGGCCGTGTCCTATCAGAAAATGGCACTAAAAAAGTGATGATAGGTAAAGATACCCGCATTTCAGGCTATATGTTAGAAACCGCATTACAAGCAGGGTTAATTGCAGCAGGAATCGATGTTGTATTACTGGGCCCTATGCCAACCCCTGCGATTGCTTATTTAGCACAAACATTTAGAGCCGAGGCCGGCATAGTAATTAGTGCATCGCACAATCCGTATTACGATAACGGCATAAAGTTTTTTAACTGTCGCGGTTTAAAGCTTGATGACAAAGTAGAGCTTGAAATTGAAGCCATGCTTGATGAACCAATGACTTGTGTTGAGTCAGATAAATTAGGTAAAGCGAGTCGCTTAACTAGCGCTGATGGTCGTTATATCGAATTCTGTAAAAGCCAATTTCCACAAAGCTTGTCGCTTGAAGGATTAAAAATTGTACTCGATTGTGCCAATGGCGCAACTTACCATATTGCACCATCAGTTATGCGCGAACTAGGTGCAAATATAATCACGCATGCGTGTGAGCCCAATGGTGTAAATATTAACCATGAATGCGGCGCTACTCACGTAGATACCCTAAAACGTAAAGTGCTTGAACATAATGCAGATGTGGGCATTGCCTATGATGGCGATGGCGACCGTGTAATGATGGTTGATCATAATGGTCGTGTGTTTGATGGTGATGACTTAGTGTATATTATTGCCTGTCAAGCAGCGCAAGATGATAATTTAGGTGGTGGTGTTGTTGGCACTGTTATGTCAAACATGGGCCTTGAAAATGCATTGAAAGCCAAAGGTATTGAATTTGCACGCAGTAAAGTAGGCGACCGTTATGTAATGGAATTGCTACAACAAAAAGGCTGGACTATTGGCGGCGAAAGCTCGGGCCATGTATTAAACCTTGATTTAATTAGCACCGGCGATGGCATTATTTCAAGCTTGCAAGTACTAGCTGCTATGGTTGCGCAAAATAAAACATTACAAGACTTAGGTACTGGTTTTACTAAGTACCCAATGAAAATGATTAACGTACGTTACACCCCAGGTACAGATCCGACAAAAGCGCCTGCAGTATTAGCTGCAGTAGCAGACGTTGAGCAAACTTTAGGTGAAAAGGGGCGTGTGTTACTACGTAAATCAGGCACTGAACCTGTTGTACGTGTTATGGTTGAGGCCGAACAAGAGAAGTTAGTAATCGACAGCGCAGAAAAAATAGCCACGGTTGTTGAATCTATGAGCAAACAAACTGATTGATAACAATAACCTCTTGTAACTTTGGGCGAGTCGAGTTAATATCTCGACCGCTTTCTCATGTGGAGTGGAAAAATGGCAGCACGCAAGGCGATGGTCGCAGGCAATTGGAAAATGAATGGCTCTTTAGAGCTGGTTAAACAAATGTCTGATGCTATTAACAATGTTAAATCAAACGAGATAGACATTGTTTTATTTCCTCCGTTTCCGTTAGTGTCAGCAATGATAGCCAGCGGTGTTTCAACGGGAACTCAAACTGTGTCAGAAAATACCCCCGGTGCATTTACCGGTGAAGTTGATGCACAACTTATTAAAGAGTTGGGCGCCCAATATGTATTAGTAGGTCACTCAGAGCGTCGTAGTATATACAAAGAAAGCAATGATGTCGTAGCTGCAAAATTTGCTCGCGCACAACAAGTTGGTTTAACGCCAATTTTATGTGTTGGAGAGAGCGAAAGTGAGCAAGAAAACGGTAAAACAGAACAAATAGTTGCTGCACAAATTGATGCAGTAATTGAAAAATTAGGTGTAGCAGCACTCAAAGATTCTGTGATAGCATATGAACCCGTTTGGGCCATAGGCACAGGTAAGACTGCATCGCCAGAACAGGCACAAAGCGTTCATAAATTTATCCGTGACAAAATCGCTTCATTAAACAGCGATTTAGCACAAGGGCTAACCATCTTATATGGTGGTAGCGTTAACGAAAAAAATAGCGAATTATTATTTGCACAAACAGATATAGACGGCGGCCTAATTGGTGGCGCAAGTTTAAAAGCAGATTCATTTACTGCTATCTGCAACAGTGCAAAAGGGACCGTATAAATGTACGAAATTTTACTAGTAGTTTATTTAGTTGTAGCTTTAGCGCTTGTTGGAATGGTTTTAATCCAGCAAGGTAAAGGTGCCGATATGGGTTCTTCATTTGGCGCGGGTGCTTCGTCAACTGTTTTCGGATCATCAGGTGCAGGTAACTTTATGACTAAAACAACGACAGTTTTAGCTTCTGTGTTTTTTATATTAAGCATAGTACTGGGCAACCTTACTGCAAGTCATATTAAAAAGACTGATGAATGGGAAAACCTTGAAGCAGCACCAGCTTTAGAAACAGTTATTCCTGTTGAAGAAGATGTGCCAGTTACATCTTCGAAAGAGCAACGCTCTGACGTACCAAATTAATTTAGCGTAAAAGCTAAAACGTTAAACGATTTATACTCCTCAAATAAATCATAAAGTTTAACACCTAAGCGCAAGCTTAAAAAATGCGGATGTGGTGGAATTGGTAGACACGCCACCTTGAGGGGGTGGTGCTTTAGGGCATGGGGGTTCAAGTCCCCCCATCCGCACCAAATTTAAAACCCAGTAACTAACGTTGCTGGGTTTTTTGCTTTTAGCTAACGTTAACCTTTATTACCACAAAATCTCCTCACAAAATCACTTATTTAATCTAACAACAGATGCTTTTAGAACACACATTATTACTTGTGTAATCAGTTATGTAGCATTTTCATATAACAATAAAATCCTTGGTCCATTTAAACTATGCCGCAATGCTAAATTGATGCTAAGTTAAATAAAAAATAGGAGATAATTTGTGTCAAAAGTAGCGTTTATTTCAGGTGCAAGTAGAGGTATTGGTCGTGCAACAGCCATCGCATTTGCAAAAGCAGGCTATCGAGTAGCAATAACAGCTCGTGAATTAGATAGCGAGGTAGCACAGCAAAGTACGCAAGGGAGTTTAAAACAAACAGCCCAAATGATGGAGCAATTAGGTTGTGAGGTCATTGCGCTAAAAATGGATTTACTTGATTTTAACTCCGTTGCTAGTGCTCTAAAGCAGGTGTTTGAACACTTTGGTAAAATTGACGTGGTTGTTAATAATGCTATTTATCAGGGGGCTGGCCTTAATGCTTCTTTACTAGATGTAACGCAGCAAACGCTTGAAAAAGTTGCTAGAGGTTACATAGGCGCGCCAGTGCAAATAGCACAAGCTGTTTTACCAAGTATGTTAGCGCAACAAAGCGGTTGTATAATAAATATAACCTCGGGAGCGGGTGAAAAAGATCCGCCTATTCCTGCATCTAAAGGGGGCTGGGGTTATGCATACGGTGCAGGTAAGGCTGCAGTGTCGCGACTGTCGGGTATTATTTGCCGTGAACATGGTCATCAAGGTATTCGCGCTTTTACAGTAAACCCGGGAGTTGTTAACACTGAAACGCTAAGAGCGACTATTGGCGATCAGGGTATTAAAGGCTTGCAGCAGGCTGTAGCCGAACCGGATGAAATAGGTAATGTATTGTTATGGATTGCAGATAACTCTGCAGCAGATGAGCTGCAGTACAGTACCATCTCCGCACAAAAGTTAGCGCGCGAGTTAAACCTACCTAAATAATCGAACCTCATATAATCTTGCTGCTTTGTGCTAGGTCAATTAAGCGCAATTACAGCAAGGTTATAATTAATATAACTTTATATCCTACCTACCAAATTATGCGTATTAACCCTATCTCAACGATCATTACTGTGCAAATACAGCTGTATTCGTAGCAACAATAGCAGCACAAATAAAAAGGCCTTAATAAATATTAAGGCCCTTTTTCACTATAATAATTATTTAATTAATACTCAAAACTAACATCTATGCCATAGGTTCTTGGCGTACCGTATGCCTGCGCATCAAAGAAGTTAAAGTTTGAACCAAATACAATGTACTCTTCATCGGTAATATTTTTCCCCCAAAGCGATACTTTAAGGTTTGAACGCTCACCTATCTTGATATTAGATAATGTTAGGCGTGCATTGAGTAGCGCATAGTTATCACCCACTAAGCTTGGGTCAGATACAGAAAATTGATAGTCATCCACCATCACATAGTTTGTATTGAGTGCTAAGTTACCAAAGTCTAATTCGGCTATAGTCCAATTCATTGCAACAGATGCCGAATAAGAGGTGTTGTCGGTAAATGTAATATCACTGTATTTCGTATCTAAATACCCAAGGCTGGTGGTAAAGAATAGGCTGTCGGTAGCAGCAAATTTAGCATCAATCTCGATCCCCTTATTTTTCGACTCACCAGTATTAAGTGAACGACGAATACTGCCATCGAAAATGGTTTTTTGTAGGTTAGTGTTATTATTTAAAAATACAGCGGTATTAAGCATTAAACGGTCATCCAGCAGCATTGCTTTAACACCAACCTCATACGCTGTGGTATCTTCAGGATCGGCAGGTGTTAGTGTTCCTTCATAGTTTGCTTCGCCCATATTTGCTGGATTAAGATAAGCAAATCGGTCGATAGAACCTGGGTTGTAAACCCCTGCAGCGTACCCTTGTGAGATACTAGCGTACATAGTTAAATCTTGATCTACTACATAATTAAATAGCAGTGATCCCACTGTTTTTGACCAGTCAGTTTCAGAGTGTAAATCGTTTCTTAACATTGCATCATGCTTTGCTACGTTAGTCAGAGATTTGGTATCTTTTGTATAGCGTATCCCTGCAACCACATTTAACTCGTCCGTTAATTTATAATCAACATTGGTAAAAAGCGCCGATGATTTAGCGTTTACTTTATAAAAGCTACCCCATGGTAGTGAGCCGGTGAATAATACGTTAGCGCCTTGGCCTGTAAAAATACCTATATTCCACGGGTTGTTTTCTTCACCTTCTTCACTGAAGTAATAATACCCAGCTACGTACTTTAAATCACCTTCTAAAAACTGACCGAGTAGTTGAAATTCTTGTGATTTTTGCTCTTGTGATTTCACGCTAGTATATTGAAACGCCGGAATAGCAAGCACGTCACTGGTGTCAACACTTGGTGGCGAAGTACTGAAATCTAAAGCTGGAGCAAAATAAGCACCGCCATCGGTATCGTAACCTTCGCTTAAATCTGAGTCATAGCTGCGAAATGAGCTAATCGATTTAAAGGTATGGTTGTCAGAAAAATCCCATTCAAACGTTAAGTTGTGTCCTTCAATATCAACATACTCACGGCCATGTTGATCTAATTCAAACTCGGTTTGACGGCCAGGCGCTTTCTCATTGGCGGCCATCATTGCAAATACGTTGCCGGCATAGAGCTTACCCGTAGATAGGTCCATAGTGGGTACATTTGGATCTGTATATTGCGGGCGCACATTGCTAATTTGTACAGGCATAGCGACTGAACTGCCATCAGTATTGTCATAGCTGTAGTTAACGGTAAAATCATCACCGGTATAACGCAGTGCAACACGCAGTGCATCAACATCTTCTGCACCTAAGTTTTTTTCTTTTGCACCAGCAAAGGTATTGGTAGCCCAACCATCATGCTCACTGGTCATATACGTAAGTCTGGCGGTAAAATTACCAATTGCGCCGGTATCAATTGATGTGGTTGAGCTAAGTAAGCTGTTATTACCTACAGTAACCTTTTGCTTAAATTGAAAGTCATCTGATGGTTTTCTAGTGACTAAGTTAAGCGCACCACCGGTTGTATTTTTACCCCAAAGTGTACCTTGAGGTCCACGTAGTATTTCCATACGCTCTAAATCAACGATATTAAAAATAGCCCCAGAGTTACGTGCTAAATAAACGCCATCTAAATAAATACCTACTTTAGGGTCAATCGCTAATGAAGGTTCAGATGTCCCTAGGCCGCGAATATCCATGCCAACGTTAAAGGTACTACCATATGGAGGAAAAATTTTGACGTTGGGTGCTTGCGCATTAACATCACTGATATCTTCAATACCCAGGTTTTCTATTGCTTCAGCGTTAAAAGCGGTAATGGCGATAGGCGTTTCTTGTAATGTGCTAATACGTTTTTGGGCTGTTACCGAAACACGCTCAATGCCTTTAACTGCGGTCTGTTTAGCTTCGGCCTGCTCTGGTTCTTGCGCTGCAAATGCCTGACCAGATACAGCACATGCAATAGCAAACGCTAACGGTTTTATAGTGAGATTTGATGCAAACCTATTGTCATTTAAATTCATTACACTTCCTCGATGATTTTTTATATTTATTTCAGCGATAGGCATTCACTAACTACTGCAACCCTCATTGAGTAAAGCTTATCAAAGAGGAAATGCCTAACCGCTATTTTGTTGTACTTTTTTTACACTGCGGTTTGAAAGTAGCGATAAGTGATCTGTTGAGCATCACGCATTTGGACTATGTGTAAATAAGAGGTAAACAAACTGCTGCTTTGGTGTTGTTTTATAAGCGTTATATAAGTTAGTGTCCGTTGCCGTATTTGTTCACTTGAGTTTTACACCCATATTTTAATCCCCTTTCTTTGGTTAAGCTGTTGAATTTAAAGTGATATCACTGAGTTTGGAAATATTGTTCTTTATTATGTGAGTTGCTTAATAGCGCTGTTAATTATTGCGTGGAATGAGAAGTTTTTTTGCTTAGTCCATATTGACGATGAGAGATAGTGGCTAGTGTGAAAATCTGGTGTTAAGCAAGTTGGTGAGTTTAACCAGTGCAATTGCGCGCTAATTCTATGAAGGATAACAACCATGAGTGTTCCATATAAAATTGATATTACAGGTATCTCAGATGATTTTCTTACACCAGAAGCTAATCGTCTCATCGCAGCGGCAGAGAAGTTGGTTCCTAACTTACTTGAGCGCGCCCAAGCTGCAGAAACTGCTGGTAAAGTACCTGATGAAACAATAAAAGAAATGATTGCAGCAGGTTTGTTCCGTGTTTTACAACCTAAACGCTGGGGCGGATATGAGCTTGACCCTAGAGTATTTTATATTATTCAAATGACGCTAGCGCAAGGTTGTATGTCTACCGCTTGGATTTATGGTGTTATTGGCGTACATAACTGGCAAATTGGCTTGTTTGATGAAAGGGCACAAATAGAAGTACTTGCTGAAAACCCAGAAATATTGATTGCTTCTACTTATATGCCAGTGGGCAAAGTAGAAAAAGTGGAAGGTGGTTTTAACTTTTCAGGCCGTTGGGGTTTTTCAAGCGGTGTAGAGCACTGTGAATGGATATTTTTAGGTGGCTTAGTGCCTAAATCACCAGGCAGTAAAGAGCTTGAACATAGAACATTCTTATTACCTAAATCTGATTTTAAAGTGGTAAAAAACTGGGATGTACTTGGACTACGCGCTTCTGGTAGTCACGATATTGTGGTTGAAGGGGCATTTGTTCCTGAGTATCGCACCCACCAAACTAATGACTACAGCGACGCAGCTTGTAAAGGGCGCGCGATTAATGATAACTGGTTATACCGTATCCCATTTGTGCAGATATTTCAGCGTGCTGTATCTACCGCGTGTATTGGTGCACTGGATGGTGCTGTTACTGAATTTCGTCATCGCTGCGCTGAACATGTGGGTAAACACGGTGGTAAAACTGCAGAAGACGTGAATGCGCAAATGGCAGTAACCGAAGCAATAATGACCAGCGATCAGTTGAAGTTGGTGTTGTTTCGTAATTTTGCAGAAGTGGTAAAGCATACTCAAAATGGCGAAATGATGCCAGTTAATGACCGTTTACTACAGCGCGCGCAATCAGCAGCTGTGCCTAAACAGTGTAGTGAAAGAATTAACGAGATTATGCGCGCTTGTGCAGCGTCGGGAACTTATAAAGGTAATCCGATTGAGCGAATTTTTCGCGATATAAATCAGTCTCGTGGTCATATTGCTAACAATACAGATACTTACATGCGTGCACATGGCACTGTAATGCTAGGTTTACCTAACTCAGATCCTTTTGTATAAGCTAGGGAGTCGCTATGTCTCGTTATCATAATTTAACTATTGCTGAAGTAATACAAGAAACCGCTGATGCGAACTCTATTGTATTTGACGTACCAGCATCGTTAACCGAGCAATTTGACTATCAGCCGGGTCAATTTTTGACCCTTAAACTCCCTTATGAAGGGGCGTTTTTGATGCGTTGTTACTCTATGTCGAGCACGCCAAGCCAAGATACAGGATTACGTGTCACGGTTAAGCGTGTAGCAGACGGGCGAGGTTCAAACTGGATTTGCGATAATCTTAAAGCGGGTAGCAACATAGAAGTGATGCAACCTGCTGGGCTGTTTGTGCCAAAAGATTTAGCGGAAGATCATTTGTTATGTGCAGGGGGCAGTGGTGTTACTCCTGTGCTGTCTATTTTGCGACATGTGTTAATTAATGGCACCGGAAAGGTGCGGGTTATATACGCTAATCGCGATGAAGCCTCGGTTATATTTCAGCAAACATTTAAGGCATTATCGGCGCAGTACCCAGAGCGTCTTGAAGTGATTCATTTATTAGATTCGTTACAAGGCATTCCTTCATTATCACTGTTAACTTCGTTAGCCGATGGTATGCAACAAGGACGTGCTTTTATTTGTGGCCCTGGGCCATTTATGGATGCAATGGAATTGGCCGTTAAAGCCGCTAAATTTCCTGCTAGTCGTATCCATATTGAACGCTTTTCTAGTGCAGTGCCAAAAATCACAACAAAACCGGTACCAGCCAATTCATTAAAAACACCGATTCAAGACAATATCGCAGAACTTGTTGTTGATGAAGCAAATATGCCAGCGGCAACAATACAGCTTGAACTTGATGGCGAACATTATGTTATTGCTTGTGAGAGCGGACAAACCGTGCTTGATGCAGCTGAAAAAATAGGTATTGAATTACCCTACTCTTGTCGCGAGGGCATGTGTGCCTCGTGTATGTGTGAAGTGGTGTCAGGGCAAGTAAAACTTAATAATAATGATGTGCTCGATGAAAAAGATTTAGCAAACAACTTAACGCTAAGTTGCCAAGCAGTGCCTTTAACCAGTGAGCTTAAGCTCAAATATACCTAACACTTAATATTAATATCAGTAACGCAACGCGTTATCACTCATTCACTCAGTGCAACATTGTTTGCACGTTTCCGATATAAGGAATTTCTCATGCAATCTCGTTTTAAAGATAAAGTCGCTTTCGTAACAGGTGGTGGCAGCGGAATTGGTGCAGCTACTGCACAGCGACTTGCACAAGAGGGCGCCACAGTAATTATTTGTGGTCGCAATAAAGCACCATTAGACGAAGTAGTAGCGACTATTCGCCAGCAAGGCGGTAACGCTCATGCAGTACAAGCCGATGTAAGCAACGAGCAAGCATTTGTT
This sequence comes from Pseudoalteromonas nigrifaciens, assembly GCF_002221505.1. Classification (NCBI taxonomy): domain Bacteria; kingdom Pseudomonadati; phylum Pseudomonadota; class Gammaproteobacteria; order Alteromonadales; family Pseudoalteromonadaceae; genus Pseudoalteromonas; species Pseudoalteromonas nigrifaciens. Next base: position 972,162 of record NZ_CP011036.1, read on the forward strand.
ACAGCACTTGAGCAAACGGCGGAGCAATATGGCAGCCTCGATATTTTAGTTAATAATGCCATGGCCTTTACGTATGGGGCAATTGAAGATATGAGCACCGAACAGTGGCATAGCAACTTTACAACCTCGGTCGATGGTACATTTTGGGGCACCCGAACGGCAATGCAATTAATGAAAGAAAAAGGCGGTGCTATTGTTAATATTTCATCTATTTGTGGTGAATTAGGTACGCCGATGATGGCCGGATATAGCGCCTCTAAAGCGGCGGTAGTTAATTTTTCACGTGCGGCTGCGGCAGAAGGTGCAGCGCATAACATTCGCGTTAATGTGGTAGTACCCGCAGTAGTAGAAACCCCGGCTACGGCAGGTATGTTAAGTGACGAGGGTATGCTAAATAATACCAACAGGCTTATTCCTATGGGTCGTGTTGGCCGCGCCGATGAGTTAGCCAGTGCAATTGCCTTTTTAGCCAGCGATGACGCATCTTATATAACAGGGGCTTCTTTACCTGTTGATGGTGGCCGCGCAGCAGTATTGGTAACCGCTTTAGATTAAGGACATTGTATGACCACAAATAACCCACTATTAACCCCATGCAAATTGGGTGATATAGAAATAGCAAACCGAGTAATAATGGCGCCAATGACGCGTAATCGCGCTGATGCAGATGGTACACCTAATAGCATAATGCGTGACTATTATGCACAGCGAGCAAGTGCTGGGCTGATTGTAGCTGAAGGCTCGTGGCCTGTTGTTACAGGGCAAGCGTATAATCGCCAACCGGGAATAGAAACGCCAAAGCAAATTCAAGCATGGCGCGAGGTAACCGATGCAGTACATCAGGCGGGCGGTAAAATAGTGCTGCAAATTATGCATGCAGGGCGTATTGGCTCGCACCATATTAAAGGTAGTGATGTAGCTACTGTTGCTCCTTCAGCGATAAAAGCTCGTGGCGAAGTGTATACCGACAGTGCGGGTATGCAGCCATTTGATATGCCTGAGGCCTTAACTACAGAGCAAGTGTGGCAAGTAATAGATGAGCATCGCCAAGCTGCCGAAAATGCAAAAGAAGCTGGTTTTGATGGTGTTGAACTGCATTGCACCAGTGGCTACTTACCTATGCAATTTTTGTGTTCTGATTCAAACCAACGCAACGACGAGTTTGGTGGTAGCGCTCAAGCACGCGCTAAATTTGCTAGTGAATGTATACGAGCTATGGCGACGGTATTTGGCGCAGGGCGAGTTGGTTTGCGGATGAATCCGGGAAACCGCTTTAACGATACCAAAGATGAAAACCCAGCAGAAAGTCATTTGGCCTTGCTGCATGCGGTGGCCGATTTAGATCTTGCTTATTTGCATATTATGCGTGCGCCGACAGCCGATATCGACGCCTTTAAAATGGGCAGAGAAGCATTTAAAGGCGCTCTGATCATTAATGATGGCTTTGATGGCGAGTCTGCTGCTGAGGCGGTTACTTCAAACCAAGCAGAAGCGATTTCATTTGCTCGTCACTATGTTGCTAACCCTGATTTAGTAACTCGTTTTGCAGCGCAATTACCGCTGGCAAAGTTTAAACGTGAAACACTTTATACCCCAGGTGCGGCAGGCTACACCGATTATCCAAACGCATAATAAAGTACTGTTATTGAGTGTTGCAACATAATATGTGCTGCAACACTCAATAGCTTCATTTCATCATTTGTCATAGTTTTCATACAATAAACTTAATCGTTAAAATAGATTAATATTACTTTAATTAGACTAAATGATAATCAAAGAGTCACTTGCAAACCTTGCTAATAACGGTGATAGTGGAGTAAGTGAAATATTAAATAGCAGTATAAATTAATAATATAGCATGCTTATTTTTTTGTTTTATTTTCAAGTTTTAATCAAAAAAAATAACTATAGGTTGAAAAATGGCACAATTAGATATAAGTCTCGATGCATATAATGAATTAATAAATGCATTATATGAAGCGTCGGCAGATACCAGTTCTTCAAGTTGGAATATCCCTCTAAAGCTAATCCAAAGCATACTTCAAGCAAACTATGTCACCTTAATATTAAAAGTTCCCGAGGAAGACGATTTAGGATTAATGATCGCAGTAGGTGAAGGTTTAGAAGAAGGGGACACCGTTCAGCATTTACCCTATCAATATAAATTAACCCCTTTTGCTGATCAACCACTTGATACAGTGTTAACTGTTGCGGATTTTATGGATGAAAACGAATGGAAAAATTCATCATATAGAGAACACTGGTGCGAAAAAAATAACATTTACCATGTACTCACTGCCGATATTAGCACTCCTAATGTTGGTCATTTAAGGTTTAGGGTTACGCGAACCGATGCACAAGAAGATTTTTCTCAAGCTGATAAAGCGTTTGTAGAGTTACTTATCCCGCATTTTAGACGCGCAATTACTACTTTTTTACAGCTTTATAGTAGTGCCTCTTTAGGCTCGTTATATTCTCGTGCTATTGGTCGTTTGTCTATTGCTACTATTACTATTGATGAGCATGGCAAAGTACTCGATAAAAACGTATTTGCTAGCCATATACTCGACGCCGAAGACGGGCTTAAAATAATTGGTGGTAAACTAACCGCGCAAGATAACAGTGATAATCGCGAGTTAAAACGCTTAATTAAAGCAACGTTTGCTAATGCTGATGGCAAGCAAACTATGCCAGAGGCAATGTCGATTACTCGTCCATCAGGCGAAATAGCTCTTGGTGTAGTAATTGAAGTTATTCCCTCATTAGGTTGGGCTGAAGGTAAAGGGCAAAACAAGGCCGTAATTTACATTCGCGATGCGGTAGGTAAATCGACCACCAGTATTGAAATATCGAAAAAGCTATTTGGTTTAACGCCGGCAGAAACTGCGCTATCACTGCAGTTAACTAATGGTTTATCGTTAGAAGAAGCTGCTGAAGAGCTAAATATTCGCCGTAACACAGCGCGTGCTCACTTACGTTCTATATTTTCTAAAACCGGTGTACGCAGGCAAACAGAGTTAGTTAGATTGTTTTTAAATAGTGTCGCTGCGCTGGGCTACGACGACAGAAATAGCTTGTAAACTTTATTACAAACGATTCCTGCCTTACCTTAAAGTAAAAATAAGTAGGCAAAAAAAAGCCAGCTAAATGCTGGCTAAAATTAACAAAGGGGAGTGTTAATTAATTTAAATTAATGACTATTACCCTTACTTTCCGCTAAATACAGGATGGCGTTTTTGTAAAAACGCCTCCATACCTTCACGTTGATCTTTTGATGCAAATAATAACGCATTTGCTTTGCGCTCCAGCGCCATAGCACTGGCAAGTGGAGCGTCCATTCCTGCTAAAATAACTTCTTTTATTTGCTCTGCCGCTAGCGGAGGCATACGTGCTATGCGACGACAATTTGCTAGTGCCTGTTTATATACATCGTCATCTTCGCACAGCTCACTTACCAGTCCGCCTACCCAAGCATCGTAAGCACTAATAGGCTTACCTGTAAGCGCCATTTGCATTGCTTTAGCTTTACCTACTGCACGTACTAAACGCTGCGTGCCACCAATACCTGGCATAATGCCAATGGCTATTTCGGGCTGACAAAAACTTGCGCCTTTACCGGCAATAATAATGTCGGCCAACATGGCCAGTTCACAGCCACCGCCATACGCGTAGCCATTTACTGCAGCAACTACAGGAATTGGGCATTGCTCAATAGGTGCCCATAGGCGTTCTGTATGGCGCTGGTAAATCTCAATTGGGTCTGCATCTATTAAGCTAGTAATGTCGCCGCCTGCAGCAAATACTTTGTCGCCACCGGTTAATAAAATACAGCGAATGTCTTTATTGTTTGCCAGCTCAGTAAAGTACTTAGATAGTAATGTTTGCAGCTCTAAGCTTAATGCATTGGTGGCACTGGGTCGGTTTAACGTTAACTCGGCCACGCCAGGCTCAGGGAAACTTAGTAAAACGCTAGGCTCGTTTGTATCTGTCATTCAATACTCCAAAACATTGCTAGGCAACGTACAGTAAAATTTCTATGTTGTTATTGTCACTTGTTGTCGCTAAACACAGCATCGTCCATTTAGACGAAGCTGGTTATCTAATACTGCCTGTACACTGTTTTTATGGAATTATTTTATGACAAGGCTTAATTATGCATGCGAGTAAAAACTATAAAGATAAAGTGGTACTCATAACCGGCGGTACTAAAGGCATTGGCCTTGGTATAGCACAAGGTTTCTTGTCGGCAGGCGCTAAAGTAGTAGTGTGTGGTCGTGAACAAGTAGAGCAGCTACCACAGGTAATCCTTGATGGAAAAACTCGTCAGGCACACTTTATTCAAGCAGATGTGAAAGATATTGATAGTACTGCAGCCATGTTTAGCACCATAGTAAAAGAATATGGCACGCTTGATGTACTCATTAATAATGCGGGCGGCAGTCCATTTGCTTTGGCCGATAAAGCATCTCCTCGTTTTCATGAGGCTATTCTTAAGCTTAATTTAATTGCACCGTTAAACGTAGCACAGCAAGCAAACGAAATAATGCAAGCAAATAACAGTGGCTGCATTATTTTTATAGGCAGTATTAGTGCCATGCGAGCTTCACCAGGTACGGCGGCTTATGGCGCTGCTAAAGCGGGTATTTTATCTTTAGTAAAATCACTTGCAGTAGAGTGGGCACCTAAAGTGCGTGTTGTGGCGGTAAGCCCAGGGTTAGTACATACCGAAAACTCACACCTACATTACGGTGATGAGGCCGGAATTGCCGCAGTAAGCGCAACAATTCCAGCAGGGCGTATGGCGCAACCAGATGATATTGCTAACGCTTGTTTGTTTTTAGCTTCAGCAGAAGCAAGTTATGCAAGTGGCTGTAATTTACTGCTAAATGGCGGCGGTGAAATGCCCGCTTTTCTTAGTGCTAGCGAAACTAACTAAATAATTAATAATTTTAATTTTTAGAATTTATCTTGATAAATGCAGGAGACGAACATTGGCTAAATATGAATGGTTTGCAGAAATAGAAGCGATGATAGGGCGACAATATGGTCGTATCTATGCGTGGGACAAGGTTAATGAAGCTATGGTACGTCAGTGGTGTGAAATTATGGGGGTAGAAAACCCACTTTACACCGATGCAGACTACGCGGCAACAACCGAGTATGGGCAACTAGTAGCACCACCAGCAATGTTACAAAGTTGGTGTTTAGCGGGCTTTGGTGACAAAATTTTAGCACCAGGTTCAACTACCGAAAACCCGTATGGCGTACTCGAAATACTTGAAAAAAATGGCTACCCAGCGGTCGTGGCAGTTAATTCTAACCTAACGTTTGATCGCTACATTACTATGGGTGAAAAGCTTTATTACACCACAGTACTCGATAGCATCAGTGAAGAAAAAACCACCGCACTGGGCACCGGCTTTTTTGTTACGTTAAAAATGACTTATTTCTCAGAAAAAACCAATGGTGAAGCCGACGAAAAAGTAGGCGACATGATGTTTAGAGTCATTAAGTTTAAACCAGCGCAAAGGCCTGAGCAAACAGCGCCCGCTAAAGAAGCACCGGCTAGAAAGCGTCCTAAGCCTGGGATCAGCGACGATAATCGCTTCTTTTGGGAAGGATTTGGCGAGCAAGAGCTGCGTATTCAACATTGTATAAGCTGCGACAAATTACAACACCCACCAGCACCTGTGTGCATGCATTGCCATTCGTTTGAACTTGATTACCAAGTAGCTAGTGGTAAGGGTGAGCTGTATTCATTTGTGATAATGCACTACCCACATGTAGCCCCATTTGATAGCCCAAATCCTATTGGTTTGATTGAGCTTGAAGAAGGCGTACGTATTCCAGCAGGCTTAATCGGAGTTGAAGAAGGTGTAGCTCCTAAAATTGGCCAAAAAGTGCAAGTCGAATATCACACATTTGATGGTGAGCTGACCTTGCCACAATTTAGACTTGTTCCAACTAAGGAGTCGTAATGGATTTTAATTTAAGCGAAGAGCAATCAGCCATTGCAGAAATGGCCAATAGCTTATTTACCGATACCTGTACCGATGACTTTCTGCGTGACTATGACGAAGCAGGCCAAGGCACCATGACGCAGTTATGGAACTCGTGTATAGAAACCGGGCTGCACGGGGTAATTATTCCCGAAGCAATAGGCGGGATTGATTTAGGTATGACCGAACTGAGTTTAGTATTACAGGCGCAAGGCGGGGCGTTAGGGCAAGTTCCTTTGTGGCGTCATCAGCTGGTGGCTACTGCCATTGCAAAGTTTGCGGGTGCACAGCTGCAAACAGTTGCACAAGCTGCGGCTGAGGGCACAAACCTATTAACGCTGGCATTTAACTTAGTAAATACCCACAGCGAAGCGACGCTCAACGTAGAAAAAACGAATGACGGCTTAAGTATTAATGGCTTAGTGCAGTCGGTGGCAGTTGCAGGACTCGCTGACTTTGTTTTACTACCACTAACCCTTGATGAGCAAACACGCTGGGCACTAGTGGCAACAACAGCGCCAGGTTTAACCCTAGTTAAAGGGCAGATGACCCAAGGCGAAGAAGTTGCAGACTTACAACTAAATAACCTGCTTGTAAGTAATGCAGCGTTACTCGATAGCAAAGCTAATGACTGGTTAGTACCAAGAATATTCGCCTCTTTGGCATCATTACAGTTAGGTGTTAGTGAAGCGCAAATTAAAAAAACCGTTGAATATATTAGTGAACGCCAACAGTTTGGTCGCGCTATAGGCACCTTTCAAGCAGTACAAATGACCATGGCCGATACCAAAATTGCCCTTGAGGCATTACGCAGTAATGTATGGCAGTTGTGTTATCGCCTTGATAATAACTTAGGCTGCGATCACGAAGCGTTAGCAACAGCGTGGCATGCCTGCGAAGCGGGTCATTCTATTGGTCACAAAGCGCAACATGTGCATGGCGGTTTTGGTGTAGATGTTAGTTACGTTATCTACCGATACCTCTATTGGAGCCGGGCTATTAGCCTAAACTTGGGCGGGAGTCCCGCATTATTGGCAAAACTTGGCGATGCCTTAACCGAAAATAATAAGCTGGGGTGGAAATATGACCTTGATGAAAACAATGCAATTTAACGACATAAACGTAGGTGACAAGCTACCTGAAAAAGCGATTCCAATTACCGTGGCACTTATCTCTAATGGGGCTTTAGCAACGCGTGATTTTTTTCCAGGCCATCACGATAAAGATGCCGCTATTGCGCTGGGCTCACCACATATTTTTATGAATATTTTAACCACTAATGGCTTAGTGCAAAGCTATGTAGAAGGCTGGAGCGGCCCACAAAGTCGCTTAAAAAATATTGATATTAAATTAGGTATGCCTAATTACCCAGGCGATGTGATGACCTTTATGGGCGAAGTAACCGCAACCGATGCCACAACCCGCACTGTGGATGTAGGTTTAGCCGGCAAAAATAAATACGGCATGCATGTTACAGGTACCGTGCAATTGGTATTGCCATAAAATTTAGGAGAGACAAGATGAGTGAGTCAATTAGTGGTAAAGCTGCCATTGTAGGTCTGGGTGCCACAGAGTTTTCTAAAAATTCAGGGCGTACTGAATTACGTTTAGCCATGGAGGCAACATTAGCAGCTTTAAAAGATGCGGGAATTGATCCCAGTGAAGTGGATGGCTTTAGTAGTTATTCAGTTGATAAAGTACCAGAGTACGAAATTGCGCGTTTATTAGGCTGTAAAGAAGTTAAGTTTTTTTCACAAATACCTCATGGCGGCGGCGCAGCGTGTGCACCTATAGTGCATGCGGCAATGGCTGTGGCCAGTGGTGTGGCTAAAACCGTAGTGGTATATCGGGCGATGAACGAGCGTTCTTGGTATCGTTTTGGTACTGGCGATTATGGCTTTTCATCAACCCCTATTTTTGAAAATGTGAATTACGGTTATTACATGCCCCATGGTTTTCATACTCCTGCAAGTTGGGTGGGTATGTTTGCACAGCGTTATATGCATGAGTATGGCGCTACATCAGAAGATTTTGGTCTTGTTGCGGTTGCCTCACGTGACTTCGCAGCAACTAACCCTGCGGCATTCTTTTACGAAAAACCAATTACTTTGGCCGATCACCAAGCGTCTAAGTGGATTTGTGAACCGCTACATTTACTTGATTGTTGTCAAGAATCTGATGGTGCGGTGGCAATGATTATTACCAGTGTTGAGCGTGCAAAAACGCTAAAAAATAAACCTGTAGTAATTAAAGCCGGTTCGCAAGGTATTGCCGAAGGTCAGCAAAGTATGACCTCGTATTATCGCGACGACATTACCGGTTTACCCGAAATGGGCATAGTAGCAAAAGAGCTTTATGCACAATCGGGCCTAGGGCCAGATGATTTTCAAACTGCGATTATTTACGATCACTTTACCCCATTTGTATTACCACAACTTGAAGAGTTTGGGTTTGTGGAACGTGGTAAAGCAAAAGAGTTTATTCGCGCAGGTCATCATCAACGTGGTGGTAAGTTACCTATTAATACCCACGGAGGACAATTAGGTGAAGCCTATATCCATGGTATGAATGGCGTGGCCGAAGCAGTACGACAAGTGCGTGGTACAGCAGTAAACCAAGTTGATAATGTTGAAAATGTACTCGTTACAGCAGGCACTGGTGTACCCACCAGCGGCTTAATTTTAGGCGCAGAGTAGGAGTGCAAAATGTTCATTGATTTAACACCAGAACAACGGGCGTTACGCCTAGAAGTACGTGATTACTTTTCGCAATTAATGACACCCGAACTGCGTCAAAAGCTAAGAGGCAGTGAAGGCGGCGAAGACTTCCGTAAGGTTGTACGTCAAATGGGTAAAGACGGCTGGTTAGCTGTTGGTTGGCCAAAAGAGCACGGCGGCCAAGGTTATCAAGCCACCGAGCAGCTAATCTTTTTTGAAGAAGCCAATATTGCAGGCGCGCCCCTACCATTTGTTACTATTAGCACAGTAGGTCCTGCGTTAATGGAGTACGGTACTGAGTTACAAAAAGAAAAGTTTTTGCCTGGTATTGCTAATGGTGAAATTCATTTTGCCATTGGTTATTCAGAGCCAAATGCGGGCTCTGATCTAGCCACTTTAAAAACCAAAGCCAGCCTAGAGGGCGACAACTTTATTGTTAATGGCAATAAGCTATGGACCTCAGGCGCTGAGTCGGCCGACTATATTTGGTTAGCTGCACGAACCGATCAAGAGCTGGCGCGTCACAAAGGGATTTCTATTATGATTTTAGATACCCAAAGTGAAGGCTTTAGCAGCACAGTTATTCCAACGTGTTCAAACCCAACCGCGGCTACTTATTACGACAACGTAAAAGTACCTCAAGAAATGCTGGTGGGTGAATTAAATGGCGGTTGGCGTTTAATTACTTCGCAACTTAACCATGAACGTTTAGGTTTAGGTTCGTGGTCTGATAAAGTGGTTGGCTTATTTCGTCGAGTATATTTGTGGGCTAATACCGCAGATGAGCAAGGCAAGTCTGCTGCTAATAACCCTTGGGTGCGCGCAGCGTTAGCTGAGTGTTACGCTAAGTTAGAAGCCATGCGTTTAATTAACTTTCGCATCGCCGCCGATTTAGAAAAAGGCCATATGGATATTGCTCTGGCGTCAATTACTAAAGTATATGGCTCAGAATGCTCAATTGAAATACTGCGTAAGCTGATTGATATTGTGGGAATGAATGGCATGGTTCGCGATGATTCTGCCGCGTCATTTTTAATGGGTGAGCTGGAATACGAAGTACGTGCCTCGGTTACCTTAACCTTTGGTGGTGGTGCTAATGAGTTACAACGAGAACTAATAGCCCAATTTGGTATTGGTATGCCACGTGCAGTGCGCTAACAGGAGATAACAGCATGAGTGAGTTAACTGAATTTCGCCAGCAGGTTCGTACTTGGCTAGAGGCAAATTGTCCTATGTCGCTGCGCACCCCAACGCCTGATGGCGAGCTCATTTGGAGCGGGAGTGAGGTTAACTTCACTTTTGATGATCAACGCCAGTGGTTTAATAGCATGCGCGACAAACATTGGTTTTGTCCTAGTTGGCCAACGCAGTACGGTGGTGGTGCTTTAACTGCGCAGCAAAACAGCGTATTAGAAAGTGAAATGCGCCGTTTAAAGTGTCGCCCGCCACAAATTAATTTAGGTATTTGGATGTTAGGTCCTGTGCTGTTAGAGCACGGAACTGAGCTGCAAAAACAACAGTTTTTAACACCAATGACTCGCGGTGAAGTACGTTGGTGCCAAGGGTTTAGTGAGCCAAACGCCGGCTCTGATTTGGCCAGTATTCGTACCAGCGCCATTGATCAAGGCGATCATTACTTAGTTAATGGTAGTAAAATTTGGACTTCTTACGGTGACAAATCCGATTGGATGTACGCATTAGTACGCACTGATGCTAAAGCCCCTAAACACCAAGGCATTAGCTTATTACTCCTCGATATGCACAGCCAAGGTGTGCAAGCCAAACCTATTGATTTAATTAGCGGTAAATCTTCTTTTTGTGAAGTGTTTTTCGATAATGTAGTCGTACCCAAAGAAAATCTTATAGGTGAGCTCAATGGCGGCTGGAAATTGGCTAAAGAATTGCTGCAACACGAACGCAGCGCAATGTCTAAGTTTGGTGAGTTTCAATTACCCACGCACTTTGACTTAATGTCACTAATGAGTGATTACATGCCAGCGCCACACAGCGCTAGTGAAGCCGCGCTTCTAAATAAGGCGGTTGCAGCCAATATGGAAGAGCAGGCATACAACTTAACGGTGCAACGCTTAGGTGCAGAAATGCAAGCGGGGCAAAGCTGTTTTGGTTTAATGTCGATTATGAAGTTAGTGCATACCGAACAAGAAAAAATTAAATTTGAATTATTACTCGATGCAATGGGTTACCGAGGTTTAGGTTGGGAAGATGATAGCTTTAGCGAGCAAGAGCAAGCAATTACTCGCGCTTGGCTAAATAGTTTTTCGCAAACCATAGCTGGCGGATCCTCAGAAGTTCAGCTGAACGTGATAGCAAAGCGTGTATTGCAATTACCTGAAAATAAAGGAGTAAGCTGATGAGTATGGTATATAGCGAAGACGATCGCATGTTGGCAGATACCGCCGAAGAGTTTTTAAGTGCGCAAAGCCCTGTCGCAGCGCAGCGCGCATTACGCGATAAGCCAACCGCAGTTAATTTTGATGAAAAAATTTGGCAACAAATGCTGGAACTAGGTTGGGGAGCAATTACTTTTCCCGAAGAGCTGGGTGGCCTAGATTTTGGTTATAAAGGAATGGGCGCAATATTTGAAGCTATGGGTAAACACCTGAGTGCTTCGCCAATGTTATCGTCGGTAACCCTGTGTGGTTCATTATTACAACAACTAGCCAACGCAGAACAGCAAACCTGGTTAACAGCAATAATGAGTGGTGAAAAACGCTTAGCCTTAGCGGTTGACGAACACGCAAGGCACGATCCCGACAGCATGCAAACAACGGCAACAACAGCGGTAGATGGCTTTGTGTTAAATGGTAAAAAAACCATGGTTATTGATGGTGTCAGCCCCGATGGTTGGATAGTTGCGGCGCAGCATAACGCTGGCTGTAGTGTGTTTATTGTGCCATTTAGTGAGCAAGTAAAGGTTAAGCGCCTTAACCTTATCGATGCACGCAATTACGCCGAGCTTACTTTTAATGACTTAAAACTACCCGCAGAAGCCTTATTAGGCGATGCTGGCAATAGCTTAAAAGCACTGCAACAAGCACTCGATTTAGGTCGTTTATGTTTAAGTGCTGAAATGCTTGGTGCTATTAAAGCGCTGTTTGATATGACTATAGAATACTTAAAGGTACGTGAACAATTTGGTGTAAAAATTGGTACTTTTCAGGCATTACAACATCGTGCGGCACGCTGTTATGTAGAATTAGAATTAGCTCAATCTTGTGTTATAGCCGCACTTTCGGATGCAGATAAGGCTGACGCAAATTTAGCCTCAAGCGCTAGTTTAGCTAAATGGAAACTATCAAAAGTAGCCGATTTAATCAGCGGTGAAGCGGTGCAAATGCATGGCGGCATTGGGGTTACTGATGAGCTAGACATTGGTCTTTACCTAAAGCGCATTCGCGTAGCACAAATGTGCCTTGGTGATGCCGATTACCATCAAGCGCGGTTTGCAGCTTTAGCGCCTTAAAACTCATCTTGAGTTAAACATAAAAAAACCAGCCAACAGTTATTCACTGCTGGCTGGTTTTTTTCATGCGCTGAGAGCCTTAATGCGCGTTGAAGGTCGCTATTACTGTGCTGGCGCGCCAGGTACACCATAATAATATTGACCAGCCGTTAGGCCGCCATCTACCACCATTTCGGTGCCATTACAGTAAGATGCCTGATCCGAGACTAAAAAGTTAACCATATTGGCTACTTCTTCAGGCTGACAACCACGTTGCTGTGGAATAAATTTATAGCGTGGGTTCAGCTCTTCGCTACTTAGCCCCTGTGGGTTAGTCATGGGGGTATTTACAGCACCAGGATGCACACTATTTACACGTATACCAAACGGGCCTAGCTCAAGCGCTGCGGTGCGAGTTAACCCTCTTACTGCATATTTACTTGCAGCATACGCACCTGTGCCATTGTTAGGTAAAATAGACGAGGCTGATGAAATATTAACAATAGCGCCACTGCCGGCTTTTTTCATGCAGGGGATCACGCTATGTAAGCCTAAAAAGGTGCCGGTAATATTAATATCGATTAATTTACGAAACTGCTGCGGCTCTGTGGTTTCGAGCGTTGCGAACAGTAAAATCCCCGCATTATTAACTAAAATATCTATTTTTTGGTGCTTTTCTAAAGTTGCTGATACGATCGACTGCCATTGTAGCTCATCGGTTACATCGTGTGTCATTGGCGTAACCTTGTCGCCAAGCTCTTGCGCCATTTGGTTAAGCTCTTCAGTTAAAATATCAGTGGCTATAACAGTGGCTCCAGAGTCAACCAGTGCTTGGCATATTGCTCTACCGATACCCCGTGCGGCACCGGTAACTAAGGCGACTTTATTGGTTAAATGTGTAGCGTTTTTCATTGTTAGTTTCTCGCTTTAAAATAGTTGTAAGTATTATTGCTGAGGTTCTTGCTGAGCCATAAAAAGGCAGCAGCTTTAATTATGGTAATAAAATAGGGGCGAGTGCCCCTATGTTAAAAGTGTTAGTAGTTAGTAGTTAGTAATTAGTCGCTATTAGCAGCTTAAGCCAGCTCTATAACCGGCACTAATTGCACCCTCTATATAGGCAACGTCATTACAATCACCAATATCTTTTACTGTATGGCCAGCTGCAATTAAGCTGTTTGTTAAGCTATTATCAGTGGTAATACCCGTTGCCATTACTACGGTATCGGCAAGGCAGCTGCGGGGTTGCTCGTCCACTTTATAGTGCACAGCGTAGGTATCGATAGCGGTAACGTCTGCCTGAGTAATTAAAGTAACGCCTAATTGCCTAACATGATCAAGTACCCGCCAGCGCCTAACAATACTCAGCTCGATGCCTAAGTTACGTCCGGCTTCTATAACGGTCACTTCGCGGCCACGCTCAGCTAAAAACTCGGCCAGCTCTAAGCCCACTAAGCCACCGCCAACAATAGTGACGCGCTTGCCAAGTGGCATCCATAAATGCGATAAGCGTTGTAATTTATCTACGTGTTTTGTTAAGCCCAGGGTGTTGCCCGCTCCTAACATTAAGCGCTGTAGCGCGGTTAGCTTATTGCTAGTGTTAGTACTTACTTCGCCGGTAAGTAACTGTCTAAGTTGTTCGCCAGACCAAACGTGGCTTAACTCACAACCCTGTATATCGGGCATGCCACGGCTGGCGCCGGTTGCTACAAATACTTCATCGGCATTTAGTGTGCTAATTAATTTCGGAGTCGCTGTGGTATTCAGTTTTACTGTAACCTTAGATTGGGCTAGTTGCCTTAAATGGTAGTCGAGTAACTTGCCATTTTCGGGATAGGCCAGCGCTGCAAAAAATAATGTGCCGCCTAAGCGTTTACTGCGCTCTAACAAGGTTACTTTATGGCCTCGTTCACTGGCGGTTACAGCAGCTTCTATGCCAGCAGGCCCGCCACCAATTACCACAATATGTTTGGGCTTATCGGTCATTATTACTTTTAGTTCAAATTCTTTACCAGTCGCGGCATTAACCGCACATTTAACGCGCTGATTAATAAATACTTGGCTTACGCATACATAGCAATAAATACAGGGACGAATGTCGGCTTCACGATCTGCGGTGAGTTTATTTGGTAGTTCGGGATCGGCTAATAATTTACGTCCCATTGCAATAAAATCACACTTACCGCTGGCAATAGCAGCATCGGCAATATCGGGCTCTAAGCGGCCAACGGCAATTACCGGTATAGACACTTCTTTCTTCACTGCCGCAGCCCAATCTAAAAAGCCTGCTGGTTTATGCACTAGCGGCGCGGCGGTAAATGCAGAGCCTGTGGTTAAGGTGGCATAAGCAGAAATACTAACGGCATTTACACCCGCTTGTTCAACCATTTTGCTCACTGCAATACAGTCCTCAAGGGTAATACCGCCAGGGGTGTTGAGTTCGTGCGCATCTAGGCGTACCCACAATGGAAAATCTTGGCCTACGCGTTCGCGTATTGCCGCTATTACCTCGAGTAGTAAACGTGCGCGGTTTTCAATACTGCCGCCATATTCGTCATCACGTTTATTATAATAGCTCGATAAAAAGCCAGCCAAAATATACGAGTGCGCGCTGTGCAGCTCAATAGCATCAAAACCCGCTTGCTGAGCACGTTTTGCCGCTGCGGCAAACCATTCGACCATTTGGACAATATCGGCTTTTTCCATTACTTTTATGGTAACGGGTTTATCTGCTGGAGGTCTAACAAAGGTACTTAATTCTGTTGGTGTTACCGCTTGCATAATATCGCTTTGTGGTGGCGCAGGGGGCAGTGAAGGAACCCAAAGCTCGCGGCCTTCGGCTAAATCGCGTACTGCCGTTTTACCAGCATGCTGTAATTGCACCGCAATTTTTGCACCATGCTTATGCACCCGCTCGGTAAGTGCTTTTAATCCAGGAATAAACTCATCTTTAGAAATACCCACCTGATAAGGTTCGGCAGTGCCTGCGGGAAACGCAATAGCAATAGATCCCATAGTAATAAGGCCCACACCGCCTTTTGCTCTGGCTTCATAAAAAGCTTGAATACGCTCACTACAATGGCCATCAGGGTCAGCATAATTAGAGCCCATTGGCGCCATCATAATGCGGTTACGCAGCGTTAGTCCGCCTACTTTCCCTGGTTTAAGCAAGTGCTGATAATGTGACATAGATTATTACCTCTTATTATTTATGTTTTTTGAGGTGCTGTATTAGCCGTGTTGTAAAAAATCAATACAGCTGCTGTTAAACAGGCGTTGATGTTCTACTTGTACCCAATGACCACAACGATTAAGCATAATAAAGCGCGCTGTTGGTACGTTATCCAAAATTTTATGCATGCCTTGATGTGGATTAAATTTATCGTTAGTGCCCCAAAAGCCAAGCACTGGGCAGTTAAGCTCGCCAAGGCGTTCGGTCATGTTTGGCACCATCATAGTGCTAAATAAATTAGCCGGTTGAGTAACTGCCACTGCAGCGCGCTCTGCTAATATATCATCAGAAAGTACAGCTGAATCAAAAAGTTGTAACGACATTACTTCGCGCATTTGATCAACACCCATAGGGCCACGGCTGTATACTTCTACCATACGCACTATACCTTCCATTTGAAAATACGTTTCGCGCTCTTCAACACCACCCGGAGCCATTAAAATTAGGCGCTCTACCGTATCGGGATAATCGAGAGCTTGCCCCAGCGCAATAGCACCGCCTAAAGAATTGCCTAATAAAGTCACCTTAGGTAAATCAAGGGCGTTTATAAAACCATTAAGTGCTGTGACAAAAAAAGCTAAATCGTAATTAACGTCATCGGGTTTATCTGAGCGACCAAAACCAGGTAAGTCGAGCACAATATTACGATAGCCCGCATCAGCAAATTCAGGATAATTGCCTTTAAAGTTACTAAAACCACTGGCACCTGGGCCACTACCATGAAGCCAAATAACAATAGGGCCTTGGCCTTGCTCTAAATAATGTAATTTAAGGCCGTTTTCTAGGGTAACAAAGTGTCCCAGTGGTAACGGTAAATCCTGTGCTTTCTCTGGATTAGTTGTTTGCTGATTCAAAACTCTTACTCCTAATTTTGCCTTGCTAACAAGGTAATGAACGCTCACCACCTCTGCTTATTTATATAATTTTCCTACTCAATACTGCGTTGCTCGTTTGCTTAAAACATCGTCCATTTAGACCAGTGTTTTGTTTGTGTTGGTTAGTCTTATTGGACGATGCTGGTTTTTATTACATATCCCAGTATGAATTGGAAAATTAATATTGGTGCGACTGCAAATGTTGCTCTATATACGCCAAATTGGCTTGAGAAAAGCAAGGGGATAAAAATGAAACATCAGGATCAAGTTGTGCTAGTAACAGGTGCAGGGCAAGGCATAGGCCAATCAATAGTAAGTTATTTTGCTACTGCAGGCGCTAATGTCGCCGCGGTAGATATTAACGCCGACACATTAAATGCCAGCGTTAATGAATTAAATGCAAACGTTGCCGGCAATATTGTGGCTATTACTGCCAACATAGCAAAAAGCGACTCAGTACGTGATGCCATTGCCGCTGTAGTGGAAAAATTTGGCCGACTCGATGCCATTATTAATGTGGCTGGTGTGGGCTCTATTGATGCATTTGTTGATACCCCAGATGAGCACTGGGACAAAGTGATTGCAGTTAACTTAACCGGTACTTTTTTATGCTGTCGTGAGGCGGCGAAAGTTATGCAAGCCCAAGGATCGGGTTGCATTATTAATGTTTCCAGCACGGCGGCATTAACCGGCGAAGGCCCAAGTCATTATTGTGCATCAAAAGCCGGTGTTATGGGGCTTACGCGTAGTATGGCACGCGAACTAGCGCCAGTAGGCGTTCGGGTAAATACCATAGTACCAGGGCCAACCAATACACCCATGATGGCTGATATTCCAGAGGAGTGGACGCAGCAAATGATCGCGGCTATTCCATTAGCGCGCATGGGCGAAGGTGAAGACATTGCCAAAGTAGCGAGCTTTTTAGCGTGTGATGATTCTGGCTTTATTACTGGCCAAAATATCGCAGTAAATGGCGGCATGGCCTTTATTTAGGAGTGAATATGAGTGACTTAAGTTCAAGCCTTGAACAACGAATTGACCGCTTAGAGTCTATTGAGTCAATTCGTCAGCTCGCGGGTAAATACTCGTTGTCATTAGATATGCGTGACATTGACGCACATGTAGGCTTATTTGCTCCCGATGTACGTGTCGGGGGTGGAAAAAGCGGCCGAGCTCATTTAAAAGCCTGGGTTGACTCAACCTTGCGCGATCAATTCACCGGCACATCGCATCATTTAGGGCAGCACATTATTGAGTTTGTTGATGAGAACAACGCCATTGGTGTTGTGTACTCTAAAAATGAGCATGAAACCGGGCGTGAATGGGTACTGATGCAAATGCTGTATTGGGATGACTACCAACGCATTGATGGGGTGTGGTACTTCCGCCGTCGTCTGCCATGTTATTGGTACGCCAGTGATATAAATTCAGCGCCAATTGGCGATATGAAAATGCGCTGGCCGGGTCGCGAACCTTACACCGGCACCTTTCATGATTTATTCCCATCATGGCAGTCGTTTTGGCAGCATCGACCTAATTCAGATGAGTTACCCGAAGTGGCAACTCCTGCGCCACTTGAACAGTTTTTACGCACCATGCGGGGTGATACCCCAGCACCTAAAATCCGCGTTCGTTGATTAACACCAAAGGAGATAATATGTTGGACAATAATAAAATTCCTTATGCTGGAAGTCTCGACAACGCGCCAGTATCTAGAGCCGCCACACAACAAAAAATGGATAAGCGCGCACTAGCAGTACGCTCGGTTAGTCCGTCGCAAAAGTACAGCATTGCCGACCGCCTAGAAGCGCAAGCAGTAGCACATGGCGATGCGCCATTTTTGATTTATCGAGGTAAAAGCTACAGCTACAGCGAAGTAGATGCCCAAGCAAGTAAATTTGCTAAAGCGATACAGGCCCGTGGTTTAATGGAAGGTGATGTGTGTGCTATTGCGATTGAAAATCGCCCTGAGTTTTTCTTTGCGTGGTTTGGCTTAACCAAGCTGGGCGTAGTGGTCGCTTTTATTAACACTCAAGTACAAGGCAGCGTGCTTGAACATGCAATTAACACCACAGATGCCAATGTAGTTATTGTTGGTGAAGAATGTGTACAGCGTTTTATTGACACACCAGAGCTGGCAAATAAGTCAATTTGGCTGGTAGGCGATGATGAGGTAGTTGATAAACCGGTACTTCCTCAGTGGATTGATAGCAGCTTTGATAGCGATGTGGCTGCGCGCAGTGGCACAAGTTGTAAGCAGGCACGTGGCTCAACGGTGGGCGAAACCCCAACTTTACTTATTTTTACCTCAGGCACTACCGGGTTACCTAAAGCGGCGATTTACAGCCATATGCGTTGGTTAACCTCGGGTGATGTGATGGTTGAAACCATTGATGCCACACCAAATGACGTATTTTATTGTTGTTTACCTTTATACCACGGCGCTGCAGCCACTTCAGTGACTTCAACTGCGCTCGCGGCGGGGTCAAGCATAGTGGTTAGGCGTAAATTTAGTGTTAGGCAATTTTGGGATGATATTCAAACGCATAACATTACCGTTTGCCAATACATAGGTGAGATTTGCCGCTACCTGCTTAACTACGCCGAGGCCACGGGAATTAAGCCAAAAGATCATCAACTGCGCTGCATGTTAGGCGCCGGTTTAACCGAAACTAGTTGGCATCGTTGGCTTGAGTACTTTGGCGAAATGGACGTGCTAGAAGGGTGGGGATCTACCGAAGCGAATACTAACTTACTTAATTTAGATAACTATATTGGTTCGTGTGGTCGCGTGCCGCGCTGGGATCGCACCAATTTTAGATTAGTTAAATTTGATACCGAAACCGAAACCCATGTTAAAGATGCGAACGGGCATTATGTTTTATGCCAACCTGGCGAAGTAGGGGAAGGGCTGGGAATGATAATTAACATGCCTGATTTTGGTGGCGGGCGCTTTGAGGGCTATACCTCAAAACAAGGCACTGAGCAGAAAATTTTACGCAATGTGTTTCAGCAAGGTGACGCCTATTGGCGCTCGGGCGATTTACTGCGCTACGATGACAATGGTTACTTTTATTTTGTAGATCGCATTGGTGATACCTATCGCTGGAAAAGTGAAAATGTATCATCGCAAGAAGTGGCTACCGCTTTGGCTGAATACGATGGCGCCGAGCTGGTTAATATTTATGGCGTACAGGTTCCTGAAAATGAGGGACGAGCAGGTATGGCGGCCATTGTTATGCAACCAGGGCGGCAGTTTGATCCACAAGTGTTTTATGCTTTAACCATAGAAAAAGTGCCTAATTACGCCGCCCCTCAGTTTATTAGGGTAAGCAAAGCCGCCGACATGACATCAACCTATAAACTGCGTAAAGTCGACTTACAAAAACAAGGTTATGACCCAGTAGCGTGTAATGAGCCAATTTACATACGTAACGATAAGTTAGGCTGCTACCAGCCATACTGTGAAAGTGCGTTGCAAGCGGCAGGATTTTTACCGTTCTGTAGCAATCAGGAGGAAAAATAATGGGCTTAGCAGGAAACGCCGCGATTGTTGGTGCGGCGCAATATAAACCAGAGAAATACCAAACCGCGCCGCAAATGTTTCATTTAGAACAAGTGGCCGACTTAGCCAATCAAGCATTATTAGATGCTGGGCTACAAAAAAGTGATTTAGATGGTTTGGTTATTAATGGCCCACATTTTCACGAGGCCTCAGTATTTGTGCCGGCAATGGCCGCAGAATATTTAGGAATAGAAGTAAACTTTGCCGAAGTAGTTGATTTAGGCGGCTGTACCGCAGTTGCACAAATTTGGCGTGCAGCGGCAGCGATTGAGCTGGGGTTATGCCAAGCGGTACTGTGTGTTATTCCCGCTCGCATGGCACCAATGGCACCAAATGAAGACCCAGCTTGGATGGCGCAAGCTATGCGCTATGGCGGCCACAGTACGGCATTTGGCGCACCAGAAGCAGAGTTTGATTTGCCCTATGGTCACATGGGGCAAAACACCGGTTATGCAATGATTGCACAGCGTTACGCAGCGCAATATGGCTACGATCAAGCGGCTATGGCTAAAATAGCAGTCGATCAGCGCTTTAATGCGCAATACCACAAAGACGCTATTTTTAAAGGCAAAGAGCTAACTATTGCACAAGTATTAGCTTCTAAAATGGTAGCCGACCCACTGCATGTACTAGAAATAGTCATGCCGGTATCGGGTGGCGCGGCGGTTATTGTGGCCTCTAAAGAAGTGGCTGCAAGAGCGAAAAAACGCCCTGCATTTATTACCGGTTTTGGTGAGCGTTTATCATTTAAATCGCCATCGTATGCGCAAGATATGACAGTGACGCCAGTTGCCGAAGCCGCAAAGCGTGCGTTTACTATGGCCGGGCTGTCGCCTAAAGATATACATGCAGCGCAAATTTATGATTGTTACACCATTACTGTGTTGTTATCACTTGAAGATGCAGGCTTTTGTCCTAAAGGGGAAGGCATGCGCTTTATTAAAGAGCATAACCTCACCTTTAAAGGCGACTTTCCGATGAACACCCACGGCGGGCAACTTAGTTTTGGTCAAGCTGCAGCAGCGGGCGGTTATTCTCAAGTTATTGAGGCTTTCCATCAAATTTCAAACTCTGCCGATCAACGACAGCTAAAAAGGTGTGACAATGTATTTGTTAGTGGCACCGGTGGCGTGATGAGTGAGCAGGGCGCATTGATATTACAAGGAGGCTAGTATGGCAACGTTAAAACCTATGCCAGTCGCAACAAAAATTTCTGCACCATTTTGGCAGGCGCTAAAAGAAAATCAGTTAAAAATTCAGCAATGTAAGCAGTGCGAAGGGTGGGTGTTTTTTCCACGTAATCATTGTAGTCATTGTTTAGCGCATGAGCTGCAGTGGCAACAAGTGAGCGGTGAGGGCACCTTATATTCATACACCCTTACACGTATTCCAACTATGCCAGAATTTAGTGACGAAATGCCGCAAGCATTAGCCGTGGTCGAACTAGCTCAAGGCGTTCGTATCAATACCACGTTAATAGATGTGGCAGAGCAAGACATTAAAATAGGCATGCCTGTTAAAGCGGTGTTTGATAAAGTGAGTAGCGATGGCGATACCTTGCTACGTTTTACCTCTATTAATAATGCCGGTGGTGTGCGTGAATATATTAATCCGCTCAATGGGCTTGAGCGCAACGACAAAGGGCAAGTACAAGTACCGCTAAGTAACCTTGCTGCGCTTTATGCACTGGCCGATAATAAATATACTGACTGGAGTAATGTGGTTGTTGTTGATCAAGACCTGATTAACGCTTTTGCCGATTTATCGGGGGATGATTACTGGTTGCATACCGATCCTGAGCGCGCAAAAACAGATAGCCCGTTTAAAACCACCATTGCCCATGGCTCGTTAGTACAAGTGCTGCAGTCGCGTTTAACGATTGCACTACCATTTGAAATTATCGGCTTTAACAACATGGTTAACTATGGCTCAAACCGTTTACGTTTTCCTGCGCCAGTGCCTGCGGGCGCAACTATTTATGGCCGTAGTAAGGTAAAAGACATTAGCGTGTCGCACAAAGGGGTGCAATTAACCCTAGAAATGAACATTCATGTGGTTGGCAATGATAAACCAAGTGTGATCAACGATTTGGTGATCCTGTATCGCTAAACACAGTAAATAATTTGGTAAATATAAAGCCGCTGAGCAACATTATTGCTCAGCGGTTTTTTGTTTTTTTAGTTTTAAGCTTATGACTCTTAATGCTTTTTTTTCGTTTTTTTGGTTAGTCTCAATGGACGATGAAGCATTAGTAATTTGCCCTAATAATGAACCTAATCACAATTTTGTAAGAGAGGGTTCATGGATATTCGCGCATTAGGTTATTTCGTAGCACAGACTGACGCTCCACAAGAGTGGCAACACTACGCAGAGCAAGTATTAGGGATGATGACGGCGCCAACTGACGACGGTGGATTCTACATCAAAATGGATGAGCGCCCATACCGCATGTTGGTTATACCCGGCGCAGACAAGCGCTATTTTGCTTCTGGTTGGGAACTAACAGGTGCAAAAGCTTACAACAACGCTAAACAAACATTACTTGATAAAGGCATTGCCTTTGAAGAGGCTAATAAAGCCTTATGTGAGCAGCGCCGCGTACAAAATATACTCATAGTTAATGACCCAGCTGGTAATCGTCACGAACTGTATTGGGGTCATGTTTCAGACTGCCAACCGTTTACTTCTCCTCAAGGTGTACCCGCTTTTATTACCGGCGATATGGGCCTTGGCCACACCGTACTACCTGCGCCAAATTTTGATGAAACCTTTGCGTTTTTAACCGACGTATTAGGGTTTGAATTATCAGATTTATTTAATTTTAAACCTGCACCAGAGGCCGATCCAATTCGCATTTACTTTATGCATTGTGGCAACGCACGTCACCACAGTTTAGCTATTTGTGAATTTCCGGTACCAAGCGGTTGCGTGCATGCCATGGTCGAAGTTGAAAACATGACAGAAGTAGGCCGCGCTCACGACAGACAACAACAACATCAAGTACAACTGTCGGCCACTTTAGGTCAGCACCTTAACGACAAAATGACCTCATTCTATATGAAAACACCATCAGGCTTCGATTTAGAGTATGGCTTTGGTGGTTTACAAGTTGAAAACTGGGAAGAGCATTGCGCTTTTGAATTTAGCCGAGTGAGCCTGTGGGGCCACGATTTCTCAGTAGGAGAAAAATAATGAATAAAGTAAAAACAACAGCGCAAATGGTGGCTGAGCTAAGTGATGGCATGACAATTGGCATAGGTGGTTGGGGCCCGCGCCGTAAACCTATGGCGCTTATTCGCGAAATTATAAAATCGGATCTTAAAGATCTTACTATTGTGGCGTATGGCGGCGCCGATGTGGGTATGTTATGCGCAGCCGGCAAAGTAAAAAAATTAATCTTTGCGTTTGTATCGCTAGACTTTATTCCACTAGAACCTTTTTTTCGTAAAGCCCGTGAACATGGCGAGCTTGAGCTAATGGAAATTGACGAAGGTATGTTGTTACTTGGCCTTCGTGCTGCGGCGTGGGGCTGTCCTTATATTCCAACTCAAGTTGGTTTAGGCACAGATGTACTTACCCACAACCCAGATATTCAAGTGATTGATAGCCCCTATGACGATAAAGAATGGGTGGCAATGCCAGCGCTTAAACTCGACGCTGCACTGGTACATGTTGATCATGCTGATGAGCGTGGTGTGTGCCAGATTTCAGGTCCAGATCATTACCTAGACGATTGGTTTGTACGCGCAGCAAATAAAAGCTATGTCACCTGCGACAAGCTGGTTAGCAGCGATCATTTTTATGATCGCACAGCGGCAGATAAAGTATTTTGGGAACGCAGCTTAACAACGGCCGTAAGTGAAGTACCTGGGGGCGCGCATCCAAGCAGTTGTCCGCCATTTTACGGCATTGATAATAAACATTTGCTGCAATATAACAAATACGCAAAAGAAGGCGGCTTTAGTGCTTACTTTGATGAGTTTATTAATAATAAATCAGAGCAAGAGTACCAAGCTAAATTAGGCGGCATCGATGCGATCCGTCAAATCCCTAACACAAGTTACTAAGGCAGGACATTAAAATGACAGCAACTCAATACAGCTTGGCAGAATTAATGATTTGTGCCGCAGCAACCGCATTTGATAACGATGGTGAAGTGCTTGCCACCGGCATTGGGGTTATTCCGCGTTTAGCGGCGAGTATTTCTATGAGTACTAACAACCCAGATTTAATGATGACAGACTCAGAAGCCTACTTACTGAGTGAGCCAAATCCGATTGGCGCACGTGGCGATGATTTTGTACAGCGTAACGAAACATGGATGGGTTTTTCACGCATTTTTGACAATGTGTGGAGCCGTAAACGCCACGCCATGATAGGGCCAACGCAAATTGATAAGTACGGGCAAAGTAATATTTCAGCCCTAGGGGGCGACTACGATAAACCTAAAATACAAATGTTAGGCGTACGTGGTTTACCGGGTAACTCAATTAGCCATGCTAACTCGTTTTTTGTGCCAAGCCACAGTAAACGCGTATTTGTAGAGCAAGAATGTGATGTGGTGTGCTCAATTGGTTACAACCCAGCACGTTTGCCAAAAGGTTATCAGCTATCGGATGTCGATATTCGTTTAGTGATCACCGATATTTGTGTGATGGATTGGCAAGGTCCAGAGCATCAATTGCGCTTAGTGAGCGTTCACCCTGGTGTGAGTGTACAAGAAGTAATTGAAAAAACAGGCTTTGAAATTCACGTTGAGGCAAACACTCCAACCACACCAGCGCCTACAGCTGAGCAGTTAGCATTAATTGCTAAATTGGATCCTCACAATATTAGAGCTAAACAGCTAAAAGACAACCCACCGGGTGTACGCCCAGAGGAGTCGTAATGAGTGAAGTTCAAACAATAGATGACGTAGTGTTATACGAAGTGCGCGCTCAAGTGGCGGTTATTACCATGGATCGTCCTGAATATAACAACGCGCAAAACTCGCAAATGACCTACGCGCTAGATAAGGCTTTTCAGCTTGCGTGTAACGACGACGAAGTAAAAGTAATTGTACTTGCCGGTAACGGCAAGCACTTTTCTGCTGGTCATGACATTGGCACCCCTGGGCGCGATGTTGATAAAAGCTTTGATCGTACTAACCTTTTTTACGATCACGCTAATAAGCCCGGCGGTGAGTTTTTATATGCTCGCGAGCACGAAGTGTATTTAGGAATGTGCCGTCGCTGGCGCGATTTGCCTAAGCCAACGATTGCTATGGTACAAGGTGCCTGTGTGGCTGGTGGCTTAATGCTGGCGTGGGTATGTGATTTAATTATTGCCGATGACAAAGCATTTTTCTCTGATCCGGTCGTGCGCATGGGTATTCCTGGGGTTGAGTATT
Organism: Pseudoalteromonas nigrifaciens; assembly: GCF_002221505.1. Taxonomy (NCBI): domain Bacteria; kingdom Pseudomonadati; phylum Pseudomonadota; class Gammaproteobacteria; order Alteromonadales; family Pseudoalteromonadaceae; genus Pseudoalteromonas; species Pseudoalteromonas nigrifaciens. The sequence goes on from NZ_CP011036.1 coordinate 997,399, forward strand.
TTGCGCATGTGCACGAGCTTAATCCACGTATTGCCAAAGAGTTTTTATTTACCGGCGATCGTATGTCGGCAGACCGTGCTTATCAAATGGGCATGGTGAATCGCGTAGTGCCAAGGGATAATTTAGAAGAGACGACCTTTACTTTAGCTAATCAGATTGCACAAATGCCACGACTGGGTTTGCAATTAACTAAGCAAGTAATTAATAACGCCGAAGATTTAATGGGTAAACGTTCAACCATGGATATGGCGTTTGGTTTGCATCATTTTGCGCATGCGCATAACGAAACAATATCGGGTGACCGCTTAGGTGGCTTTGACGCGAAAGCGATGGCTCAAGCCAATAAATCAGCAGCCAAGGAAAAATAAATATGAGCACAGAGCACAATAATGCCGATGGCCGCTGGAATACGCCGTTAACAGAGGCACTGGGCTGTCGTTATCCGATTATTCAAACGGCGATGGGCTGGGTCTCTGATGCAAACTTAGTAATAGCAACAACGCGTGCGGGCGGTTTTGGTTTTTTAGCTGGCGCGACGATGAACACTGAAGAAGTGGAAAGTGCCATAAAAAAAGTAATTGCTGCCACAGGGACCAGTAATTTTGGTCTTAATTTTCATATGTTTCAAGAAAACGCGCAGCAATGTCTTGATTTAGCTATTAGTTACAAATTGCGTGCGGTGAGCTACGGACGCGGCCCCGATAAAGCCACTATTGAGCGACTCAAAGCGGCAGGTGTGCTGTGCATTCCCACCGTAGGCGCAGTAAAGCATGCAGTAAAAGCGGTTGCCATGGGCGCCGATATGATCACCATTCAAGGCAGTGAAGGGGGCGGTCATACTGGCAGCGTACCGAGCACTATTTTGTTACCGCAAGTGTTAAATGCGGTGTCGGTACCAGTAATTGCCGCAGGGGGCTTTTCGTGCGGGCGTGGTTTGGCCTCAGTATTAGGCGCAGGCGCTGCAGGTATGGCAATGGGCACGCGCTTTTTGCTGACCTGCGATGCACCCACGCCAAAAGTCACCCAGCAGCGTTATCTTGATACTAAAGACAGTGCTGACATTCGCATTTCTACCGCGGTAGATGGCCTGCGTCACCGGATGATCAACACGCCATTTATTGATAATTTAGAGCGCTCGGGTGGTGTTAAGCGCTTATGGTTGGCACTAAAAAGTGCGCGCCATTGGCAAAAAGAAACCGGCATGACATCGCTGCATATGCTCAAAGTGTTTTTTAATGGCCTGCGTGAAGATCCCAAAGCTGCAGCAACATTGGTAATGTCGGCTAATCAACCGGTGTTAATTCAAAAATCTATGGTTGAAGGTAAACCCGACGAAGGTATTTTACCCAGCGGCCAAGTGGCGGCGGTAATAAATAACTTACCTAGCGTTGAGACACTAATAAACGAAATTATCGCCGAGGCAGACACCTGTCTTGAGCAATTGTTAATCCGCCGGACTAACCGGTCAGTCGAAGAAGAGGCCTAAGCTATGAACCCAGCATTTAAAAGCCATATCGAAAACGGTATCGCCGAAATAATTATAAATAAAGCACCGGTAAATGCACTCGACAGTGCTGAATGGCAAGCGCTCGCCGATCTGATCAACAGTATTGGCCAAAATTTGGCTGCTCGGGTATTAATTATTCGCTCAGAAGGGCGTGGTTTTTGTGCCGGTGTTGATATTAAAGAGTTAGATAAATACCCAGAGCGTATTGTTAGCGTTAACGCCGGTAATTACGAAACGTTTAAAGCGGTACATTTGTGTCCAATACCAGTAATAGTTGCGCTGCATGGTTATGTGCTGGGTGGCGGTATTGGTATTACTGGTGCGGCCGATATTGTGGTGGCGTCAGAATGTACCACTTTTGCGCTACCAGAAGTAGATCGTGGCGCTATGGGCGGCGGCGCGCATTTACAGCGCTTATTTCCGGTGCAAAAAGTACGTTACTTGTTTTTTACTGGCGAAACTATTTCGGTACAAGATGCCGATAGATACGGCTTTATTGAACGCATTGTACCTAAAGAGCAATTACGCGATACCGCGCTGGAAATTGCCAGCAAAATTGCCGCAAAAAGCTCCGATATGATCCGCATTGCTAAAGAAAGCCTAAATGGTATTGAAGACGGTGACCTAGAAGCTAAATACCGTTGGGAGCAAGGGTTTACGCTGCAAGCTTATACCAGCCCAGATTCTGCTGAAACCCGCCGTGCGTTTGTAGACAAACGCGAAGCGAATTTTTGAGGCCGACTATGAAACTAACTTATACAACAGAGCAACAAAATTTCCGTATGGAAGTGCGTCAGTGGCTTGCAGAAAATGTACCTGCAGAAAAACTGCCCACTTACGACACCAAAGCAGGCTTTGAGCTGCACCGCCAATGGGAGCGCAAGCTACATAAAGCGGGTTTTTCAATGGTTATGTGGCCTAAAGAATATGGCGGCCGCGGGTGTAACTTAATTGACTGGCTTATTTTTGAAGAAGAATACTACGGCGCAGGTGCACCAGGACGAGTAAATCAAAATGGCCAGCTATTACTTGGCTCTACTTTACTCGAATTTGGTACAGAGCAGCAAAAGTCGCACTTTTTACCGCGTATGGCATCAAGTGAAGACATGTGGGCGCAAGCCTGGTCTGAACCTAATGCCGGCTCAGATATGGCCAACATTAGTAGTAAAGCAATTCGCAATGGCGACCATTACATTGTGAATGGCCAAAAAACCTGGTCTACCCGTGCTACTTATGCCGATTGGGCATTTGGCTTGTTTCGCTCAGAAGCGGGTTCGCAGCGCCACCATGGTTTGTCTTTTTTAATGGTACCGCTGGATGCACAGGGCGTAACTATTCGCCCAATTAAAGCGCTGGATGGCGAAGATGCCTTTGCAGAAATATTCTTTGATAACGTCAAAGTACCGGTTGAACACCGCATAGGCGAAGAAGGCAAAGGCTGGCATGTGGCAATGGCAACGGCAGGTTTTGAGCGGGGTTTGTTGCTGCGCTCACCGGCGCGTTTTCAGCAACCTGTGCGCAAACTAGTACAACTGTACCGGGATAACAAAGCGGCTGCCGATCGCGACCCAGCCATTGGTGCTGCGGTGGCTAAATGTTGGGCTGATGCAGAAGCCTATGCGTTGTCGGCTTACAACACTGTAGGACGTATTAGTCATGGCGATAAAATTGGCGCTGAATCGAGCCTAAATAAAGTGTTTTGGTCAGAGCTAGATTTGCTCATTCATCAAACGGCGATGGATATTTTGGGTACTTGTGGTGAGTTACTCTCATCGGCACCACTTGCCGAGGAGCATGGTTATTGGTTAAACGGCTTTTTATTCTCTCAAGCTGGGCCAATTTATGCGGGTGCCAATGAAATTCAACGAAATATTGTTGCTGAGCGTATGCTTGGCCTACCTAGATAGCGAGTGAAACTATGGATTTTACCTTTACTGAAGACCAATTAATGTTTCGTGAAGCTATCAGCCGTTTTTTAATGACTGAAGCAGCACCAGAAACACTACGCGAAATATGGGAAACCGACGCGGGTCGCTCTCCCGAATTAAGAAATAAAATGGCAGAGCAAGGGCTTACTGCGCTATCGGTGCCAGAGCAGTTTGGTGGTTTGGGAATGGGCGATATAGCGTGGTCATTAATGACCCAAGAGCTAGGTTATTACGCTATTCCTGATTCGCTTGCCGATACGGCTTATGTAGGCAGTGGCGTATTTTCAGCCCTTGATGATAGCGTGGCTTGTAAAGCTGATTACTTAGCTAAAATTTGTGATGGCGAGCTGCGCTTAGCTATTGGCCATCAATGCAGTGAGCTGGTATCGGATGCACATTTAGCGCAGGTGCTACTTATGCAACACGCTGATGAAGTGCATTTAGTACCGCGTGAGCAAGTGGATAACGTCGTTAATTTAAGTATTGATTCGTCGCGCCGCTTATCGCAAGTAACTTGGCAGCCAACAGCCGAAACCTGTATTGCACAGGGCGAGGCGGGCAAAAAAATATGGAATGACACGCTTAATCGCGGGGCGCTCTCGGTTGCTGGGCAATTACTCGGTTTAGCGCAGCGCATGCTCGATTTAACCGTTGATTATAGTGTACAGCGTAAACAGTTTGGCAAAGCAATTGGTAGCTTTCAGGCTGTTAAGCACCATTTGGCCGATGTAGCAGGAAAAATTGAAATTGCAAAACCAGTACTGTATCGCGCGGCGTGTTCACTAGAAAATAACCACCCTTTAACTGACGTGCATGTTTCACAAGCGCGTAATTTTTGCAGCGAAGCAGCCGCACTTGCAGCGCGCCACGGGATTCAAATCCACGGTGCTATGGGTTATACCTGGGAAGTAGACCTGCAAATGTTTATGAAACGCAGTTGGGCATTAAACAACACCTGGGGTGACAGTATTTTTCATCGTGCACGAGTGCAAGATTATGTACTTAACTCTGATGTCGATTTGGCTCCTTCTAAAACTTTTGAGGCGATACTATGACCCATGCATATATTGTAGACGCACTGCGTACACCTACAGGCAGACGCAAAGGGGGCCTTGCCCATGTGCATGCCATAGACTTAGGTGCAGCAGTATTAAAACCTTTGGTTGAGCGCAATAACATACCAGCAGAAGATTACGATGATGTGATTTTTGGCTGTGTAGACACGATAGGCTCGCAAGCAGGAAACATTGCCCGCACCAGTTGGTTAGCGGCGGGACTAGCAATGAATGTACCGGGTACAACGGTTGATAGACAATGTGGCTCATCGCAACAAGCCGTGCATTTTGCTGCGCAAGCGATTATGAGCGGCACGCAAGATGTGATAGCGGTAGGGGGCGTGCAAACAATGACGCAAATTCCTATTTCGTCAGCAATGCTTGCCGGGCAACCACTTGGCTTTAGTACGCCATTTGCAGAGAGTAAATTGTGGCATGCCCGCTTTGGCGATGCGCCGGTAAATCAGTTTTATGCCGCTCAGCGCATTGCTGAACATTGGGGTATAAGCCGCGCCGATATGGAAGTGTTTGCGCTAGAAAGTCATCGCCGTGCATTAGCAGCCGCAGCAGAGGGACGCTTTGATCGCGAAATAGTGGCGATTGAAGGATTAACATTTGATGAAACACCTAGAGAAAGTAGTTTGGCTAAAATGGCAGAACTTGAGCCGGTTGACCCTACTTACCCAAGTATTACCGCAGCGGTTTCGAGCTCAGTGTGCGATGCATCAGCAGCAATGCTTATTGTGTCTGAGCGCGCATTAAAAAAATATAACCTGACCCCAAGAGCGCGTATTCATCATGTTAGTGTGCTGGGAGATGATCCTATTTGGCACCTTAGAGCACCTATTCCAGCTACTATCGCGGCATTAAAAAAAGCGAATCTTACGCTTGATGATATTGATTTAGTAGAAATTAATGAAGCGTTTGCCTCTGTAGTAATGGCATGGCTAAAAGAAACCGGTTACAGCCATGAAAAAACTAATGTTAATGGTGGTGCCATTGCACTGGGCCACCCCCTTGGCGCTACCGGCGTGCGCTTAATGACCGGATTATTACATGAATTAGAGCGTACAGGCGGGCGTTATGGCCTACAAACAATGTGCGAAGGCGGCGGTTTAGCCAATGTCACTATCATTGAACGATTATAATTAAGGAGAAAGGTATGGGTATTTGCCAACAGCGTACAGTTATTATTACCGGAAGTGGCGGTGGATTAGGCCGTGCTTATGCACTTGCCTTTGCCGCAGAAGGCGCCAATGTGGTAGTGAACGACATTCGTCTTGATGCTGCAAAAGCAGTGGTTGATGAAATTATTACTGCCGGCGGTAAAGCAATTGCTAATAGCAGCGATATTACTACCACGGCTACGGCGCAGCAGATAGTAGATGATGCCATTGCCGCTTTTGGCGAAGTGCATGTGCTAGTTAACAATGCCGGCGTACTGCGCGATGGTATGTTTGTTAATTCAGATGAAGATGCCTGGGATATGGTAATGCGAGTGCACCTTAAAGGGCACTTTTGTTTAGCCAATATTTTAAGCCGTCGCTGGCGCGATCAGTCAAAAGCAGGTAACCCAGTAGCTGCACGTATTATAAACACCAGCTCGGGCGCAGGCTTACAAGGCTCGGTAGGGCAAGCAAACTATTCTGCGGCAAAAGGCGGTGTTGCTACGCTTACTTTAGTACAAGCGTCGGAATTGGCGCGTTACGGTATTACTGCTAATGCATTGGCACCGGCAGCACGCACCGCAATGACCGAATCAGCAATGCCTGATCTAGTGAAAAAGCCAGAAGATGATAGCTTTGATGCTTGGGCACCGGAAAATGTAGCGCCGCTGGTTGTTTGGTTAGGCAGTGAGGCATCATCTGCCGTAACAGGGCAAATATTTGAAACGCAAGGCGGGCGTATCTCATTATGTGATGGCTGGCGCACTGGGCCTACTATTGATAAAGGCGCACGCTTAAATGTAAATGAAATTGCCGGCGTGATTGATCAATTAAATGCCCAAGCTGTGGCACCACAAAAGGTATGGGGTAGTAAATAATGACTAAGATAGATTTAGATAGACGACGACTTATACAGGCGTGCGGCGCAATTGGTGGTGCGTCTATGCTAGGTTTATCACTTGCAAGTCAAGCATCGGCGGCTGCAACAGTAAACACTCCTAAACAGCCGCTTGGTGACTACGACAGTTGGGATATGTCGACCATGGCGGATTTATTACGCCAAGGCGATATTAGCCCATTAGAATTAACCGACAGTGCAATTGCAAGGTTTGAAACAAATGCTGCGCTTAATATGATAGCCGTTAATCATTTTGAGCAAGCGCGTGAGCAAGCACAAAAGTTAAACCAATTAAGCACAGCCCAGCGAACAGCTAAAATGGCCAGCGCGCCGCTGTTGGGAGTGCCGTTTGCGCTTAAAGATTTAGGCGTAACTATGGCCGGTACTATTACCACTAATGGTTGTCGTTTTTTTAAAGATAACCGTGTGGCTGAAAATTCAACCTTAGTTAATCGCTATCAAGCAGCGGGACTAAATATTATGGCTAAGCTTACCAGTCCTGAGTTTGGTCAAACGCCTACAGGTGAGTCGAGCTTACATGGCGACACGCTTAACCCGTGGGATACCCGCTATAGCAGTGGTGGCTCCTCGGCAGGCTCTGCAGTGGCGGTTGCCGCGAGAATTTTACCCGCAGCTCATGGTAGCGATGGTGGCGGTTCTATTCGTATACCTGCATCGCATTGTGGACTATTTGGGCTCAAACCAAGCCGTGGCCGGGTGGCATCTGGCCCCACTAACTTAGAAAGCTCAATGGGGTTATCGGTTCATCATGCGCTTACCCGTAGTGTGCGCGACAGTGCATTGCTGCTGCAGCTAACACAAGGGGCAGAGCCAGGGTCGCGTGTTACCCTGCCCAACGATAATATGTTAGCTGCGGTTAACGCCAAACCAAAGCCTCTTAAAATAGCATTAATGCAAAGCCATCCGTTTGGTTACCCTGTGCATCAAGATTGTAGCGACGCCTTAGATAAAACCGTTAAATTACTGACTAGTTTAGGCCATATTGTTGAAGTAGCACAGCCAACCTTGCCACTTGAGCAAATGTTTAACGGCATGGGCATAGCCACTTCAAGCGGTATGCTTAATGCGGTACAAGCTAGAGAATTAAAACTAGGGCGTGCAGCACGCGAAAACGAATTTGAAGCCATTGTTTGGGGACACCTGCAGCGGGCTAAAGAATTTACAGCTCAGCAAATGCTAGCCGCCCGCAGTGCTTTTGAGCAAGGTGGGCAAGCTTTTGACGTGTTTTTTAACGACTACGACTTTATTTTGACGCCAGTGACCACAGCGCCACCACCAAAAATTGGTGAACTTAGTTTAAATCAACCCTACGACTCATTTGTGCAACAGGTATTAAAAGCATCACCCATTGCAGCGTTATTTAATATGACAGGTTTACCAGCAATGTCGGTGCCACTGCATTGGAATAAGAATGGCTTGCCAATTGGTGTGCAGTTTGCCGGTGCGTATGGCAGTGAGGCGCAGTTGCTTACGCTGGCCGCGCAATTAGAGCAAGCCGCTCCGTGGGCAGATAAAAGGCCGCCTATATTAAGCTAAGGCACAAAATATAGAGATGCTAAGCAGCAAAAGAGCCAACTAGGCTCTTTTTTAGTTGTAAAGTAGTAACTATACGGCGTTAATTCAGTTGCAGTTAACTATCGTAATGAGTTAGCAGTAGCTGCAATCAGCTTGGTTGTTAAATATTAGGCAAAAAAAAGCCCAGCTAAGCTGGGCTATAAAATATTCTAAGGAGAAGTGCTTAATTTTGGGTTACAGTAAATTGCCCAAAAGTATAAACTTTAAACAAATAAAATGTATTGATTAACACCAAACTCATATTCGAAACAATACTCGACGACATAAGATCTAAGCTAAATGATAAAAATAGCAAACCACAGGCACTAACCGCGGCAATACGCAGTAATGTGAGTTGGTTAATAAAGAATGCACCTAAACCTAGTGCAAGTAATATCGTGTTTAAAAGCCAATCTAGCTCGTTCAGCATGGTAGTTTCAATAGTTCATTTGTTGAAAAAAGGAGCGCCATTATGTTGATCTTTTGCACACCTTTCAACCAAGTAATTTTAAATTTTCAGATTAGTTTTTTTAATGCTAAAAGTAAGCTTTTATTGCCGCAATAATTCCATTATCGGCAATTACTTTATATTTTTGACAGCTTTTTGAGTTAACCGTATCAGTACATAAATAAAGTGCCTTACGCTTACTGTCTAGCTGTGGCTGTAAGTTTGAATCGAGGAGCGTTGCGCCGTAACCAAATACCCCAGGCCAATAAATGCTATTACTCACCATACCTAATTTATGATAACTAAGCAGTGTAGGCTTAGGGATTATAATTATTATAAATAGTAATAGTCCAAGCGTGGTCAGCAAGCTGCTTTTAGACTTTTGCGCTGCTTTATTGTTAGCGCTTGTATTAGCACTTTGTTTAATATTATTAGGCTTTGTAGCCGTACTGCGGTTTTGCTTGTTTTTTGTTGTTTTTGTACTTCTAGGTGCTTTACCTAGTAATGATTGTTTTTTTGTATTTGTAGACATAAAGCAAATCTGGCCTTTTTGGTGTAGTTCTCTATAATAAATAACTGTATTTAAAGCAAATGATAGCATTTGCAAACATTGCTTTTAGCCTATAAGGATCAAATATGAACACGCAGCTTGCAATTTTAATCGTTGATGACGTTAGTACTGTGCGCAGCTTTTTAAGCCAAACATTGATGCATTTAGGCATAGAAAACGTAAAAGAAGCATCAACTGCCGCACAATGTATTAATGAGTGTCGTGCTGCAAATTATAACATGATTTTTTTAGATATAGAGTTACCTGATGGCGATGGTAAAGAGTTAATTGAGCAAATTAATCAACTGAACCCAGAAACAAACGTGGTTATGGTGTCGGCGCACTCAGGGGTTGAAAATGTAAAAGATGCAATTGATAAAGGGGCTAAAGGTTTTGTGGTAAAGCCTTTCTCTCCTAAAAAAATAGCAGCTATGCTGAAAAAGTTTTATCCCGAGCTAGAAGGGGTTTAATAACTTACGCGCCATTTTATTAAAAGCGCTTATTTAAGCGCAACTGCCCTAAATAAGAATGTGTGATGATTTTGCTGTATGAATTAGCTATATATCTGTTTAACGCTGTAAATATTAAATATAAAGCAAAAAAAAAACCGGCCAAGGCCGGTTTTTATATTCTTGCAAAAACAAATTATAGTGCTTTAATTTTAGCAGCTATGCGGCTCTTATGACGAGCAGCTTTGTTTTTGTGAATTAGACCCTTAGTTGCGTAACGGTCTAGGATAGGTGTAGCAACAGAAAAAGCTTGCTGTGCAGCTTCTTTATCACCAGCTTCAATAGCTACGATTACTTTTTTGAAGTAAGTACGCATCATTGAACGACGACTTGCGTTGTGCTGACGGTTTTTTTCGCTTGTAATAGCGCGTTTTTTTGCAGACTTGATGTTAGCCAAGGTTTGCTCCTAACAATCTTAAATAAAGCTTAAATTAAAGGCCGTGGAATATGCCTGTTTTTATCATGAATGTCAATTTAATTTTGACAATCCAAGAAAAACTGCTCCTTATAACGAACATCAATTTGCCGCTCTAGCAGTTAATATCGACATTGTAACAAAGCATGAGGATTCAGCCTAGTGCTTTAAAGCGATTTATAAAAAAGACTATGGCATAATTACTTATCTTAATGATTTTTAGTGTGGGTTTGCGGTGTCAAAAGGTTTATTTCGCTCCGGTATGATTGTTAGTTGTATGACAATGATATCGCGTATTTTAGGGTTAGTTCGCGATGCGGTTGTTGCAAACCTCCTGGGAGCCGGTGCTGCGGCCGATGTTTTTTTGTTTGCTAATCGAATTCCTAACTTTTTACGTCGTTTATTTGCAGAAGGTGCGTTTGCTCAAGCATTTGTACCTGTATTAAGCGAAATAAAAGAGCAGCAAGGCGACGACAAGGTTAAACTTTTTGTTGCGCAAGCAGCAGGAACCTTAGGCACTATTTTATTAATAGTGACAATTGTAGGTGTGGTTGCGTCTCCGGTTATTGCTGCACTATTTGGCACAGGTTGGTTTATAGATTGGTGGCAAGGTGGCCCTGATGGCGAAAAGTTTGAACTTGCCAGTGCATTATTAAAGCTGACATTTCCGTATTTGTTTTTTGTAAGCCTTGTGGCGCTAAGTGGGGCGGTTATGAATGTATATAACCGCTTTGCTGTGGCTGCGTTTACCCCAGTGTTATTAAATATATCTATTATTTTGTGTGCTATTTTTTTACATGACCAATTTTCGGTAGGTGCATATGCATTAGCTATCGGTGTATTTATTGGTGGTGTGGTGCAATTACTGTTTCAGTTGCCTTTTTTATATCGGGCAAAAATGTTGGCGCGCCCGCGCTGGGCTTGGCAAGACGAAAATGTAAAAAAAGTACGTAAATTAATGCTGCCTGCTTTGTTTGGAGTATCTATTAGCCAAATAAACTTATTGCTCGATACCGTTATTGCTTCATTACTCATGACCGGCTCAATTGCTTGGTTGTATTACTCAGACCGTTTAATAGAGTTTCCGCTGGGATTATTTGGTATTGGTATAGCAACGGTTATTTTACCGGCACTGTCAAAATTACACAGTAGTAAAAAAAGCAGCGATTTTCAGCATACCTTAGATTGGGGGGTGCGTTTTGTAATATTTTTGGGCCTGCCTGCTATGATAGGGTTAATGATTATTAGCCCACTTATTATTACTGTGTTGTTTGATCATGGTGCATTTAAAGAAGCGGGGATTGATCATGTTAAAGCGGTGAGCTTAGGGGTAATGGCTTATTCGGTTGGTTTAGTCAGCTTTATGCTAATAAAGGTATTAGCCCCTGGATTTTACGCCCGCCAAGATACTAAAACCCCAGTGCGCATTGGTATTATTACCTTGGTACTTAATATGGTGTTTAATATAATGCTTGCGCCTTTTATTGGCTATTTAGGATTGGCCTTAGCCACTTCAATGTCGGCAAGTTGTAATGCATTTTTGCTTTACAGGCAGCTTAAAAAAGAAAATGTGTACCAGTTTTCGTCAATGAGCTTATATTTTACCCTTAAATGCTTTGTTGCAAGTATTGTTATGGGGTTACTGGTTTGGTTTACCAGCGAGCAGTATAGTTGGACGACTTGGCACTTTAGCGAACAGGTTATTTTACTCCTAGTGTTGCTAGCAATTGCAGGGTTAAGTTACTTTACGCTGTTATTTTTGATGGGTGTGCGACTAAATACGATAAAAAGTGTAGCAATTACTGAATCGAACTAAAAAAAAGATTATAATCGGCAACTCTGCAACTTCATTCAATTTTGAGTTGTGAATTAATAACTCGCTTAAAAAGGCATTGGGTGGCATGGAGTTAATTAGAGGTATACACAATATTCGCTCACAACATTTTGGTTGTGTGCTTACTATTGGTAATTTTGATGGTGTTCACTTAGGTCATGCTGAAGTATTAAAAGGCTTACTTATTGATGCTAAAGCAAATAATTTACCTAGTACGGTAATGTTGTTTGAGCCTCAACCACAAGAGTTTTTTGCTAAAAGTAATGCGCCAGCGCGTTTAACTCGCTTACGAGATAAACTGCTACTGCTCAGCGAGTTAGGTATTGAACGAGTTATTTGTATTAGCTTTAATCAGCAATTTGCAAATATGCATGCAGAGCAATTTGTTAGTGATATTTTAATTAAAAAGCTAGGCGTTAAAGCATTAACGGTTGGTGATGATTTTAGATTTGGCAAGCAGCGACAAGGTAATTTTGACTTACTAGTAAGTATGGGCAAACAAGCGAGCATGGATGTTAAAAGCACCGCGAGTTTTCGCCAATTAAATGCTAGAGTAAGCAGTACTTTAATTCGTGAAGCGCTTGCCGCTGGTGATTTAAGCACTGCAAAGGTAATGCTTGGTCACAACTATGCCATTTCGGGGCGTGTTATACATGGTTGGAAACGTGGCCGAGAGCTGGGTTTTAGAACCGCAAATATAGCGCTTAAACGTCAAGTTTGCCCGGTAAATGGGGTGTTTGCTGTGCAAGCAACCATAGCAGGGAAACAAGTTTATGGGGTTGCCAATATAGGCAATAAGCCCACTTTTAATGGAACTCGTGCCTTATTAGAAGTTCATCTTTTTGATTTTGCACAAGACATTTATGGACAATTTATGCATGTGGAGTTGATTAAAAAACTCCGCGATGAGAAAAAATTCGAGACATTAACACAATTAACGGCGCAAATAGCAACTGACGTTGCCGCCGCTAAACAGTGTTTTGGTTTAAATTAGGTAGCCGATAGATACGGAATGTAGGATTAATGAGCGACTATAAACATACTTTGAACTTACCGGAAACACCGTTTCCAATGCGTGGCAATTTGGCACAACGTGAACCAAAAATGCTAAAAGCATGGTATGAAGACGACCTATATGGTCAAATTCGCAGTGCTAAAAAAGGTAAAAAAACCTTTATTTTGCATGATGGACCTCCGTATGCAAACGGCGATATCCATTTAGGCCATTCAGTAAATAAAATATTAAAAGATATTATTGTTAAGTCTAAAACCTTATCTGACTTTGACTCGCCATTAGTACCTGGTTGGGATTGTCATGGTTTACCAATAGAATTAATGGTTGAGAAAAAAGTTGGCAAGCCAGGCGTTAAAGTAACCGCGAGCGAGTTTCGCGAAAAGTGCCGTGCATACGCTAAAAAGCAAGTTGAAGGTCAAAAGGTCGACTTTAAACGTTTAGGTGTATTTGCCGATTGGGACAAGCCTTACTTAACCATGAACTTTGATTTTGAAGCGAATGCTATTCGTGTACTTGGTCGTATTATTGAAAAAGGCCATTTACATAAAGGTGCTAAGCCTGTGCATTGGTGTACAGATTGTGGTTCTGCTTTAGCCGAAGCCGAAGTTGAATACCAAGATAAGCAATCACCAGCAATTGACGTACGCTTTATTTTTAACGACCAAGACGCAGTAGTAAGTGCGTTTGATTTAGCCGATGGTCATAAAGGTACAGGTAAAGTTGGTACTGTTATTTGGACTACCACCCCGTGGACGCTGCCTGCTAACCGAGCAGTAGCAGTACATGCAGAATTAGAATATGCACTAGTACAAGTTGAAGATGAAGGTAAGCAGCAACGCTTAATATTAGGCTCTGAGCTCGTTAAAGATGCAATGGACCGTTTTGGTTTTAATAACTTTCATGTATTAGGTTATGTTAAAGGTGCGGCGCTTGAAAATTTACAAGTAGCACACCCTTTTTATGACTTTAGTGTTCCTGTAATTGTAGCTGAACATGTTACGACCGACTCAGGTACGGGTGTTGTACATACGGCTCCAGGGCATGGTCAAGAAGATTTCGTGGCTGGACTTGAATACAAACTAGAAGTGGCTAACCCGGTTGGCGCAAATGGTGTGTACTTACCAGACACTGAGTTATTTGCCGGTCAGCATGTGTTTAAAGCAAATGCGAGCATTGTTGAAGTGCTTAAAGAGCATGGCGCATTAATGCATCACCATGCTATTACGCATAGTTACCCACATTGCTGGCGTCATAAAACGCCAATTATTTTCCGTGCTACACCGCAGTGGTTTATTAGTATGGATCAGGCTAATTTGCGTCAAGATTCATTAAACGAAATTAAAAACACGCAGTGGTTACCAGAGTGGGGCGAAAGCCGCATTGCAAACATGGTTGAGGGCCGTCCAGATTGGTGTATATCACGCCAACGTACTTGGGGTGTACCAATTGCATTGTTTGCTGATAAAGACACCGGTGCTATTCATCCAAATACGCAAGAGTTAATTGAACAAGCAGCACAATTGGTTGAAAAGTCAGGTATTCAAGCATGGTACGATTTAGACCCAGCGACACTGTTAGGTGAAGAAGATGCTAAGCAATACATGAAAGTGCAAGACACTCTCGATGTATGGTTTGACTCGGGCGTATCGCATGCGTGTGTTGTTGATGCGCGTGAAGACTTAACTGGTCCTGCCGATTTATACCTTGAAGGTTCTGATCAGCATCGTGGTTGGTTTATGTCGTCTATGATGACATCGGTCGCTATTAACGGCCATGCACCATACCGCCAAGTACTTACTCATGGTTTTACCGTTGATGAAAACGGTCGTAAAATGTCTAAGTCGTTAGGTAATGTTATTTCACCACAAAATGTGATGAATAAACTAGGCGCCGATATTTTACGCTTGTGGGTTGCCTCTACCGATTACACCGCAGAAATGACGGTGTCGGATGAAATATTTAACCGCTCAGCAGATCGTTACCGCCGAATTCGTAACACTAGTCGTTACTTATTAGCTAACCTAAATGGTTTTGATCCAAAAACAGATCAAGTAGCTGTTAATGATATGGTTGAGCTTGATAAGTGGATTGTTGGCCGTGCAGCACAATTACAAACAGAAATTTTAGCTGCCTACGATAGCTACCAAATGCTGTTAGTAACGCAAAAGCTAATGAACTTTTGTACCGGTGAGCTTGGCTCGTTCTATTTAGACGTAATTAAAGACCGCCAATACACAGCTAAGAGTGACAGCCACGCACGTCGTTCTTGTCAAACAGCGCTGTACCATATTGCTGAAGCAATGACGCGTTGGATGGCACCAATTATGAGCTTTACTGCTCAAGAAATTTGGGAAGCATTACCGGGTGAGCGTAGTGACTACGTATTTACATCAACCTGGTACGAAGGCTTACAAGCTCCTACTAACAGCCAATTTAGTAACGATGATTGGTTAGAAATTCTAACAGTGCGCGATGAAGTAAACCGCCTATTAGAAGCTGCACGTAAAGAAGAAGTAATTGGTGCAACGCTCCAAGCAACTGTTAATTTATATACAGGCAAAGCGCTCGCAGCTAAATTATTAGCACTTGGCGACGAGCTGCGTTTTGTATTTTTAACATCTGCAGTAAACGTAACCGAAGTTGATAGCCAGCCAGCAGATACACAAACTACCGAAATTGATGGTCTTTATATTAGTGTTGCTGCAACCGACGCACAAAAGTGTGAGCGTTGTTGGCATTATAGCGCTGATGTAGGTGTTGAGCCTGCTCACCCTGAAATTTGTGGACGCTGTGTAAGCAATGTTGACGGTGAAGGCGAGCAACGTCAATTCGCTTAGGAGTTAATTAGTGAGCAAACTAGCCCAAAAAAGTGGTTTAGTGTGGCTATGGTTAAGTCTACTGCTGTTAGTAGTAGACTTTGCTAGTAAAACACTTGTTGTAAGTAGTATGGCTTATCAAGAGTCGATTAATTTACTGCCTGTTTTTAGTATTACTTATGTACATAACTACGGTGCAGCTTATAGTTTTTTAAGTGATGCAGGTGGTTGGCAACGTTGGTTTTTAAGTGCTATTGCAATTGCTATTAGTGGATTGCTGGTGTGGTGGTTAAAACGCCTGCCAGCAACTAATAAAGTATTATGCGCTGCCTATTCATTGGTACTTGCCGGTGCAATTGGTAACTTATACGACCGTATTGCATACGGTTATGTAATTGACTTTATACACGTATTTTATAAAAACTCACATTTTCCGGTATTTAATGTTGCAGATTGCGCTATTTGTATTGGTGCAGCATTATTATTATTTGACGCCTTTACAGGCGAAAGTCCGAAGGAGCATAAAGCATGAGCCAAGCTGTAATTGGTGAAAACTCACAGGTTATTTTTCATTTTTCTATTAAGTTAGAAGATGGCTCTGCTGCCGACTCAACCAAAGTGCATAACAAGCCTGCTAAGTTAACTATGGGCGATGGTAGCTTAACAGCTAACTTTGAAAAGTGCTTATTAGGCTTAAACGCAGGTGAGAGCAAAACCTTTGAGCTAGAACCAGAAGATGCATTTGGTCAGCCAAATCCAGATAACATTTACTATGTTGATCGCAGTAAATTTGGCCCAGAAACCCCAGCTAAAGTAGGCGCTATAATAGCGTTTACTCAGCCTGATGGTACCGAGCTTCCGGGTTTAGTACGCGAAGTGCAAGGCGAGTCGGTAACGATTGATTTTAATCATCCGTTAGCGGGTCAGCGTTTAACCTTTGAAGTAGATATTATTGAGGTGCAAGGTTAATGGAAATATTACTAGCCAACCCACGAGGCTTTTGCGCAGGGGTTGATCGCGCTATTAGTATTGTTGAGCGCGCTTTAGATATTTTTGAAAAGCCAATTTACGTACGCCACGAAGTGGTGCATAACCGCTATGTGGTTGACGGCTTAAAAAGCCGCGGTGCGGTATTTGTCGAAGAGCTTGATCAGATACCTGACGACAGCATAGTTATATTTAGTGCGCATGGCGTATCGCAAGCGGTACGCACCGAAGCAAAGCGTCGTGACTTAAAAATATTTGATGCGACCTGCCCACTGGTTACTAAAGTACATATGGAAGTAACCCGTGCGAGCCGCAAAGGCATAGAGTGTATTTTAATTGGCCACCAAGGACACCCAGAAGTTGAGGGCACCATGGGGCAGTATGGCAATGACGACGGCGGTATTTACCTGGTAGAAACTGTAGAAGACGTAGCTAAGTTGAATGTAAAAAATGCTGACAACTTATTTTACTGCAGTCAAACAACGCTCTCGGTAGATGATACTGCTGATGTAATTGATGCGCTGCGCGCTAAGTTCCCTGCTATTGATGGGCCGCGCAAAGATGATATTTGTTATGCGACGCAAAATCGTCAAGACGCCGTTCGCGACTTAGCCGACAAAGTAGACGTATTGTTAGTGGTTGGCGCTAAAAACAGCTCTAACTCAAATCGTTTGCGTGAACTTGCCGATAAAATGGGCACTAAAGCTTATTTAATTGACGATGCCACAAACTTGCAAGAGTCATGGTTCACTGGTGTTAATGCAGTTGGGGTAACCGCAGGAGCATCAGCACCTGAAGTGTTAGTGCAACAGGTTATAACCCGCTTAAAAGAACTAGGTGGCAATCAAGTTACTGAAAATCCTGGCGAAGAAGAGAACATTGTATTTGCTGTTCCTATTGAGCTGCGCTAATCTAAATTAAATATATATTTAATTAATTAGCTTAAAAGGGAGCCGTTATGAGCAAATCGCCACAAGTGGATGGGTTGCTTTTTTCGGCTCTTTTTAATGAGCGAGGCGTACTTGCCTCGTTAGTTGTATCGCAAGTTGTTGCTATTGTTCTGGCTTTTGCACCCAATGTAGAAGGTGATATTTGGCTTCGCCTTGGAATAATAAGCTTATTTTTACACTTAATAGTGTTAGTCAGTACCTCTTCTTTATACTTCTGTAGATTTTTTTTACAAAAACGTACTCAAACTTTTCAGTTAAGTTTGTTTTTTGTCTTTTTTTTATTATCTACATGCATTTTTAGTATTTTATTTTCTCATTTTGCTTTTGATATAGATGATACAAATAGCCTAATTTATTTCATACTTCGTAATTGTATTATAGTGGCTTTACTGACTGCTTTATTCGTCCAGTTTTTATTAATTTATTTTGAAAAAGAGCAGCAAACTAAAGCGCTTGCCCGCGCAGAGCTTGATGCATTACAAGCACGTATTCGCCCACACTTTTTATATAACAGTTTAAATACCGCTGCAGAGCTTACCCATCATGATGCAACCGCAGCTGAGCAGGCTATTTTAGCCTTAGCTGCTTTATCGCAAGCGGCAATGCGCTCAGGGCAAAGTGTGCCATTAGAGGACGAAATAACCCTTAGCAAGCAATATGTTGCACTAGAAGCATGGCGTTTTGGTAACCGCTTAAAGCTCGATTGGCAAATACCCAATGAGCTTCCCGCGCTTAATATTCCCTGTTTAACTTTGCAGCCTTTAATTGAAAATGCCGTGTGCCATGGCGTAGAGCCTAGCGAAACAGGCGCTGTCATTAAAGTTGAGCTGCATGTTACAAGTGGCTATTTAACTATTATAGTCACTAACCCAATAGCCGTGGCAACCACTAATACTCGGCCAAGTAACGGCATGGCGCTGGAAAATATTCGCCAACGACTTAATATTTATTACAAGGGTAAAGCGCAGCTCACTATTGCTAATAAAAATGGCGTATTTAGAGTAAAAGTAGTGATCCCTAAACATATTGAGAGTCAATTATGAATGTAATTATTGTTGATGATGAACCCTTAGCTAGAGCGCGTTTAGTACGTTTATTGGCGGCTCAAAATATAGTTGTACAAAATGAAGCGAGCAATGGCACAGAAGCACTTGCGTTAAGTAAAGTAAACCAGCCTGACTTAGTGTTTTTAGATGTTGATATGCCGGGTATTAATGGCTTGGAGGTAGCAAGTGAGCTTAACAAACTTGCAGTTCCACCCGCCATTGTATTTATTACCGCCCACCCTGAGCACGCGCTAGACGCATTGCAATTAAATGCGGCGGGTTATGTGGTAAAGCCTGTATCGGCGCAATCATTACAAAAAGTAGTTGAACAACTTGGGCGCTTAAATAAAGTACATATACAAAAACAACAAACAACAAAAATTACGTATCAGCTCGCGGGCACATTAAAAAGTATAGAAATGGAGTGTATTTATTATTTTGCTGCTGAAGAAAAATATACAAAAATGGTATTTAAAGGGGGCAGTGCGCTTATAGAGCAAAGTTTAAAACAATTAGAAACCCTTTATCCCACACATGTTTTAAGAGTACACCGCAATACGTTAGTAAATAAAAATAGGGTGGTTGCTCTGCACTCATTAAGTAGCGGTAGTCATGCTATTGAACTACAAAATTGCCAAGAGCTGTTAGCGGTTAGTCGCCGCGAGCTAAAAACAGTTAAATCTAGCTTGTGTTAACTCATTTACTATAAAGCTATTTTGGCAAAAACAGTGTTTATTAACCGTTTATCAACAAAATCAACCGTTAGTCTTAGTAGTTCTTGAATCTATATTTTATTTGCATACACTTATAATAAGATAATATTTATTTGGTTTTATTATGCATTTACACCCAATTAAGCGACGCAAAGGCTTTACTTTAATAGAAGTACTTATTGCCTTTATCATCCTCAGCTTTGGTTTGTTAGGCGCCGTTGCACTGCAAGCAAAAGCCAAACAAGCGAGCTTTGACTCTATGCAGCGTGCAGCAGCAGTTGCACTTGGTAATGATATTGTGCAGCGTATCCGTGCTAACGATACCATTACGTCTATTAAACTTTATGGTTCTTATAACGGCAAGGAAGCAATAAAAAGTGATAGCACGGAGACCGAATCATCAGCTTGCTTTAATAGTAGCTGTGGCTCCGAAGGTATAGTGGGTTTGGATGTCGTGCAATGGAAGCGCGCTATTAGCGCACGTAATAATACAGGCTCTTTAGATGATGCCACCATATGTATAAAGTCTACCTCAGAAGATGGCACTGGCGGGAAAGGATTCAATATTGAGGTAATTATATCATGGCAAGGGCGGCAAGAATTTACAGCAAACACAGATACAGGAAAAGTTACCTGTGGTGATGACCCTAACAATAAACGTCGATTAGTGGTATTAACTAGCTATATTTATGTGAGGAGCTAGCATGAAACAAACAGGTTTTACGCTCATAGAAGTAATGATTTCACTATTTATTGGTGGCTTGATCCTCGGCGGTGTTATGTTTACTTTTATTAGTATGAAAGTAACCACAAAAGACACTATGACAATTGGTGAGCTTCAAGAGTCAGGACGTTTAGCTATAAATATTATGCAACGCGATATAGAGCAGGTTGGTTTTTGGGGAACTTATTACGATGACTCGTTCACAGCTGTAAATACAACTGTTAGCTCTTTAGCACCCACTACAGATTGCGTTGGTGCTGATGGAACTAATAACGGCAGTTTTCCAGATTTAACCAGTAGTAGTAATTTTCGTACTATTTATGCAAAAACGACTAGGAGTAAAGATAACCTAAATTGCATAAACGATGGCATTATTCCTGCTGATAATAAAGAGACCGATATTCTTCAGCTCAAGTTTTTACAAGGTGATCCTCAATATGATGCTGTTGCAGGTACTAATACTACTAGCGATAAAATAAATTACTTTATCGCAGAACAAGAACAAGCAAGTTTTGTAACCGGTAAACATACCCCAACAAATATTAATGCAACTATTTGGCCATATAGTCATCATGTTTATTATATTAAAGAAGAAAAATATTTAGTAAACAATAAAGAAATAAAAGTCCCCGCATTAAGACGAAAACGATTAGTAAATGGAAAAATGACCTCTGAAACGATAATGGAAGGTGTTGAAAACATGCGTTTTGTATTTGGCTTAGACACTACCAATGATAGCCGAGTAGATACTTACCGCAGCATTAAAGACATGAACCCTACTGATTGGGAAAATCGAAAAGGTATTTTAACAGTACAGCTATTTTTATTGATTAGAGCGTTGCAACCCGATCCTGGAGTTAAAATTAAAAATCAAACATATATACTGGGTGAAGGTAGCGATAAACGAGAGCTAACATTTACCGATAACTACAGGCGTACGGTATTTACTACCACTATTCGCTTAAGTAATGTTGGAGGGAACTTATGGAAAATTTAAAGTTGTTACCAAATAAGCAACAAGGCGTGGTGCTTATAACAGCATTAATTATGGTAATAGCCGTAACTGGCATTGCTGTAACATTAATGAGTAGTAGCACTATAGATATTAAAATCACCAATGCAGCTCAAGAGCGTGAAGTTGCTGAAAATGAGTTGATTGGCGAAGTGCAGCGGATGATTTCGGGCGAAGCAAATAAGGGGGCAGGCAATCAGTTTTTTTTAACCCCAGACGAAGTAACCAGCATTGCATCAGGTGATGAGAGTGGCATGGTAATCGCTAAGCACAATGACATGCAAAGTAAAATGATTAACTTAAATAAAGGGGCACTCAATTTAGAATGCCCACGCCGATTTAATTTTACCGCAGGAGTATCCTGCAATATGGTGCAAGTAGCTACCACTATAGAATATGGTTCAAAAAGTAAGCATCAACTAACCATAGTTACTGGTGTAGCCCAAGAAATGGCTAGCACAGGTAAGGGGATTTAAAATGAAGTTTAAATTAAATGCAGTGTTAGCCTCATTGGTGGGGTTGGCCATAAGTATGTCGGTTATTGCTGAAGATATAGAGCTTTATGTAAATTATAATGTTGAGACAAAAGAAAAACCCCGGGTCATGATGATTTTTGATACTTCTGGAAGTATGGCTTGGGATGTTACCGATGGAGAGCAATGTTATCAATGGGATGGAGGTTCAACAAGTTCCCCTCGGTTTTATCAAAGTACATGTTTTGAGAGCTCAGGCTCTCGCGATACAAAAGATTGCTTCAAAAAAGCTAACTCAGGCACCAAGCGAGGTCGATTTTATAATGGGCCAACAACAAATGGGTACGATTACAGTTACAGTAACAATTACTATGACAATACATGTAATGATAGTCGGCTAAACGTTGCACAAAATGCGATTAAACAATTAGTTAATGATAATGATGATATTGATTTTGGCTTAATGCGCTTTAATGGAAGTGACGGTGGCTATGTTTTAGCAAGAATTGGGACCGAAAAAAAATTCTTGCTAGATAAAATAGAAGGGTTGCCTGCAAACGGTGCAACGCCTTTGACTGAAACATTATGGGAAGCTTATTTATACATAACAGGCCAAAAAGTATATTACGGCACTAATATAAACGAACGTGACAAAACAGCCGAATCTTCTGGGTATTATAAATCGCCTTTTATCCCAGTTACCGGTGAGCCACTTAGATGTGATAACAGTATTAATATTATCTTAATGACTGATGGAGACCCAAGTAATGACTCCAACAGAAATGATGATATTTACGATCTTCATCGCGACTATTTTTCTGAAAACCCACCTGTTGTTAGTAATAGTTATTTAGCAGCCCTAGCTAAAATAATTCATGGTACTGATGATGTGGAAGTCGATTTATATAAAAACACTAAGAATGTACTTGATATAGGCCGTGTATTTCCTATTGGCTTTGGTACAGGTATGAGTAATTCGGGTAAAAATTTACTTACTGAAACTGCTGATTATGGCGGTGGTCAATATTTGCATGCAAATACTGCTGCGCAGTTGTCTGATGCACTTAAAAATACAATTTCGCGCATTCGAGAAGTGAACGACAGCTTTTCATCGCCTTCTGTAGCGAGTAACAACGTAGATCAAACCCGTAGCCGCGATGCGATTTACTTTGCGATGTTTTATCCCGAAACCGGTGCGCGCTGGCGTGGTAATTTAAAAAAGTTGAAAGTTTCGGGTGATCAAATAGTTGATTCAAAGGCTAAGGGAGCGCTGGATGATAATGGCTTAATTAGCAAAGATGCAAAAACGTTCTGGCTGCCAAGTAATCAGCCTGCTGATGGTAATGCAGTAGCGCAGGGTGGGGTTAATTTACATTTAACTACTTTAGATACCCAAAGCCGTAACCTATATACCGAGAACCAAGGAGCGCTTGTTAAATTTAGCCCTACAGTGGTAAGTGATATTCTTAATACGACTCCAGATAATACACTTAGCTTAGCAAGTGATGATATAAAATGGGCGATGGGGGTTGATGTTGATGATGAGGACAGAGACGGCTCAAAGCAAGACCAACGACAAGATATTTTTGGCGATCCGCTGCACTCTAAACCTGTAGCAATTGATTACGGTAATGATGACGTTCGTTTGCTTATTGGCACCAATGCTGGCTTTTTACATATGTTTAAAGACGCAGGAAATACAGTGAGTGAGAGTTGGGCGTTTATTCCCTCTGCGCTATACAAGATTATTAAACCACTGCGTGAAAACCAGGCTGAAACTAAAGTTTATGGCATGGATGGAGCAATCAGTGTTTATTTTAGTAATAAAAGTTTAAACGGTGAAGGATTAAATGACGGCATTATAGATGCAAGCAAAGGCGATGAAGTATGGGCTTTTGCAGGAATGCGCCGTGGTGGTAAAAACTACTATGCACTAGATATTACAGCACCAAATGCTCCGAAAAAACTCTGGGATAAACCAATTGAAGGCGGGAAAGGTGACTTTACTGAACTTGCTCAAAGTTGGTCTAAACCACAAATAGCCTACATAAAAGCATTTGGCGATAAGCCTCTACTGGTATTTGGTGCTGGTTACGATACAAATAAAGATGCTGCTATTCGTAGTGAGGATAAGACTGGCCGCGGTATTTATATTGTTGAAGCTAAAACAGGTAAAAAAGTTTGGGCATTAACACCCGGTGAAAATGGCTTTACAGGCAAGCACAGTATTGCAGCCGATTTAACCACACTCGACTCTGATTATGACGGCTATATAGATAGAATTTATGCGTCAGATACAGGTGGTAATATTTGGCGGATTGATATGCCGGGCAGTGATACTAGTGAGTTCAGCCATTTTAAATTAGCTGAGCTAGGTAGTACAAGTGCTACCCAAGATAGGCGTTTTTTTTACAAGCCATTAGTTGCGCGCACTATGTTTAGTAAAGTGACTCAAACCACCGGCGAAAAAGGGGAAGTAGTTACCACGCGCTTAGATACTCCTTACGATGCCATAGTTATAGGTAGTGGTAATCGCTCTAAACCGACTGATACTAATGAGCAAGATCAGTTATTTATGATTCGAGATGAAAATACAGTGACTAAGTCATTTAAAACAAGGGCACCAGCAACAATCAAGGCATCTGATTTAATGCTGATGAATAGCGACCCATTTGGTAATTTATTAGACGATGTAGATGGGTTTATTGAACTAGAGGCTAATTTAGCTAAAGTTAAAGGTTGGCGATATGAATTAGCAACCGGTGAAAAATCACTTGCCGCAGCTACAGTTGTGGGCGGAGTGGCTTATTTTACCTCGTTTACCCCGGCTTCAGATACAGCAACAGTAAACCAGTGTTCACTTAGTGGTGGTGGAGGCTCACTGTATGCGTTTCACTTACTTTATGGTACTAAGGTATACGACGAGCTGAAATTTTCGACCAGTTATGACGTACCCGATACCCCGCAACTGTACTTTGGTGAAGGACCGTCGTGTTCTGATGGCAATGGTGATGGTAAATGTGACGATAACCCGACCGTTGATGTTAAGCAGGAAAGCCAGTTTTATTTAATTGGCCCGGGTATAAAAGGGAAAGATGCTCAAAACCCAATGAGACCAGTGGATGTTATTGGGCCGGGGTTAAAAGTAGTAGACGGAAAAATACAGCTGGTAAGTAGCGAAGCTGTCGGTTTTGGTTTTAAAACCCAGCAAACTTACATTTATAAGCGCGAAGAAAACGACGAAATCAAATCTAATTAAGATGATTAAGGGTGTTTAAATGAATAAAAAACAACGTGGGTTTACCTTAATTGAGCTGATGATAGCTGTTGCTATCGTCGGCATACTTGCAGCAATTGCATTGCCTAATTATACAGAGTATGTGAAGCGTGCTTCGCGTGCAGAGGCAGTTGCTGCATTATTAGATGCAGCTAATAAGCAAGAGCAGTACTTTGTAGATAACAGAGAATATACAGAATTAGCGAGTGATTTAGGGATTCAAAGTAAAACAGAGAATGGGCATTTCGAATTAGCGATTAAAGTAGTTGATAAAAATACTTTTACAATCACAGCAAAACCTATTGCAGGGCCGGTAAAAGGAGATGGTGATTGCACTGCACTATCTATAACTGATATAGGTACTAAAGGTGCGCAAGGAGCAAAAACAAACGAAGGAAAGGATATTGACTATTGTTGGGGAAGATAATTAGAGTTACCTTTCCTGGCATTTATCAGTCGATTTAATACGTATTCTGCCAGTTTGACTTACAGATAAAGCCAATCCTTCGAGATTGGCTTTATCGCTATTAGGGCAATATATAAAAGTCCCATTTTGAAAACCGTTTAATGAGCCATCGGGCCTAAAAGTAAGTGCCTCTCGGGGGTACTCTAAGCTATCAAACTCATGGGTGTGTTCAAAGGTGCTTAGCATTAGCTCATCGTTATTAAGAGAAGTAGATTTATCGTTATCGATAAATAACGATATTTGCTCCTTCCAATCACCTTTTTGACATTCATTGTTTTTTAACGCGCATAAAGTAACGTATGTACCGTTTTCTATGGCGTAAAGGCGAGCATAGTTAATATTTCGGTGTAATAAGTTTACTTGATTATCAGCACGGTTTAGCGCTAAAAAATCAGGAAAAAACCACATAGAAAGCTGGCTAATAATAGCCACAATAGCAATTGTTACCATTAGCTCAAGTAAGGTTATACCATTATGCTTAGTTGAATATGTTATTAACTTCATCCCTGAAGCCTTAAATGGAGAGGTGATTATTTTAGTTTAGTAAATAATCAAAAAATAACAATATGGAGCTTGTTTTTAACTGCACTTAAGGTTGGTGTCTCCAACGTAAAAGGCAGTGCCCGATTGAGATACAGTTAATGCTTTATTATTCTCGTTATCGCTATTAGGGCAATATATAAAATCCCCAGGGCTTGTGGTAATGCGGCCACTGGTGTTAAAACGAAGGCTGTTAACTTTACCGCTATATTCCACTTTATCATTTCTAGAAACGGCCTCCATTACACGCAATAGGCTATCATTATCTTTTTTGTAGTTGCCATCACGATCAGCATCGACAAATAAAATAACACTACTCGTCGCTCCCCATTGACTTTGACAAGTTAAAGTTGGCTGATTGCTTGCAACATTAGCGCTAGAAGCAGGACATACAACGACTATTTCATCGGTGCTTGCCGCTTGCGCGCGCGCATAACTAATATTACGTTTTAGTTCTAATAAAAAGTTCTCGGCGCGGTTTTCCTCTAGCATGTCGCTACTGTTCCACAATGCAATGGTGGCAATAATACCTACAATAGCCACAGTCACCATCAGCTCGAGTAAAGTGAATCCGTATTGTATTTTTTTCATATTGATCCCGTAGGTTACTTATTGTTTTAGTATAGCTATTTTTATTAGCATAATCATAGCATGGCAGATTGTTTTATCAGCGTAATACAGTCACTTTGTTTGCTATGAGCCTTGTGATTGTCTAAAATCGAGGCAACTGTAGCTTTAAAAAGTAATTAATATGAAAAAAATAGAAGCAATCATTAAACCTTTTAAGCTTGATGATGTGCGTGAAGCCCTATCAGAAGTAGGCATTACAGGTATGACAGTAACTGAAGTTAAAGGGTTTGGGCGTCAAAAAGGCCATACCGAGTTGTATCGTGGTGCGGAATACATGGTTGATTTTTTACCTAAAGTTAAATTAGATATTGTACTGGGCGATGATGATGTTGACCGTGCAATTGAGGTAATAATTAAAACGGCACAAACAGGAAAAATTGGTGATGGTAAAATATTTGTCACTGAAGTTGAGCGTGTTGTGCGTATTCGTACCGCTGAGGAAGATGAAGAAGCGATTTAAGCTTTATTACAACAAGTACGCTAAAAAGGCGCTTACTCAAGTTAGTAAGCGCCTTTTTAATTATTTATTTCTGCTGTTAAAAATTCGTGTTTGTTTAGCGTCTTCACTAAGCTCACTTAAGCCTAACTTATCGTAGCTTTTTTCCATCATTTCAAGTGCAGAATTTAAGTAGCTGCTTTGCGAGTAATGTTCTACTACAAACTTACCGCGGTTAGCTGCTGCTAAGTAGGCTTCACGTTCATAATAGTAAGTGGCCACTTTTAGCTCATACCTTGCCATACGGTTTAACAACCACACTAAACGACGTTTTGCCTCTGGGGCGTAGTCACTTTGTGGGAAACGCTTAACCAAGGTTGATAAATCGGTAAAGGCCACACGTGTACGGTTAGCATCGCGGTCAGCTCTATCAACACCAAAATATTCTTGGAATGCGTTTTTATCGGCTTTAATGTTAACTAATCCACGCATGTAATACATGTAGTCTAAATCTTTATGATTTGGGTTTAAGCGAATAAAACGGTCGATTGTTGCTAGTGCTTGCTCGGTATTACCCGATTGGTAATGCGCATAGACTAAATCCATTTGTACTTGTTTAGAAAATGGGCCAAACGGGTAGCGAGAGTCAATAGCACTTAAAAGTTCGATTGCGCGTGCATATAAACCAGAATCTAAAGTTTGCTTGGCATCTTCATACAAAGCGTGAGCCGATTTATTAGGTACACGTTGAATGTCTTCTTGGTCAGGAGCCGACGAACAAGCACCTAAACTAAGCACTGAAACTGAAAAAACAATGGCGAATGCACGTTTCCCTATTTTATTTATCATTTTATTTGTTACCTTCGTTGTCTACGGCTAGGCCAAGTCGGTAAAACCGAGTAAACTATGCGTATTATATTATGCTTTTATTAAAAGCGATTCTAACCCAGTCGAGCAAAGCTTGCACTGGTAAATTGGGTAAAATTACTAATGTCAGAGCAAATTTCTCTTCAAGCCGACGTTCCAACCGATTTAGGTGGTAAACGTCTAGACCAAGTATTAGCACAATTGTTCCCTGATTATTCACGATCAAGGATAAAAACGTGGATTTTGGATGATAAAATCACCGTTGATGGCGAAATATTCAACACACCGCGCACTAAACTGCTTGGTGGTGAAGTACTTAATGTTGAAACAACCATTGAAGCACCTCGTGAATACATAGCGCAAGATATCAAATTAGACATTGTTTATGAAGATGATGATATTTTGGTAATTAATAAACCTATGGGCTTGGTAGTTCATCCTGGTGCAGGTAATCCAGATGGCACAGTGCTAAATGCATTGCTACATTACCACCCAGAAATTATTAATGTACCTCGCGCGGGCATTGTGCACCGATTAGATAAAGACACTACTGGTCTTATGGTGGTAGCTAAAACTATTCCGGCACAAACGCATTTAGTAACCGCACTGCAAAAACGTGAAAATTTCACGCGAGAATACGAAGCGCTTTGCAATGGCACAATGACCGCTGGTGGCATGGTTGAAAAGCCTATTGGCCGCCATGCAACGCAACGTACGCATATGGATGTACATGAACAGGGTAAGCCAGCCATTACGCATTACCGTGTTGCTGAAAAGTTTCGTGCTCATACACGTTTACGTTTACGCCTTGAAACCGGTCGTACTCACCAAATACGTGTGCATATGGCTTATTTAAATCATCCGCTTATTGGCGATCAGTCTTATGGCGGCCGTCCGCGTCCACCTAAAGGGGCAACGCCTGAGTTATTTGAATTGCTGCGTAGTTTTAAACGCCAAGCATTACATGCGGTTAAATTAAGTATTGCGCACCCAATTACGGGTGAAATGATGACATGGCAAGCACCTATTCCAGATGACATGGTTGCTATGACACTGGCACTGCGTGAAGACACAAAAGCTAATCCTGACATAGATAGATAATGCAGTTTTTATCAGCAGCATGGCAAGTCCCTATAACAGGTGTGAGTACATTAAGTACCACACGTGTAGGCGGTGTTTCAGAAGCGCCGTTTAAGAGTTTTAATTTAGGGCTGCATGTTGGTGATAATAAACAACAGGTATTAAAAAATCGTGCTTTGTTGGATAAGCATTTGCCAAATAGTGCTGTATGGATAGATCAAGTTCATAGTGGCGATGTACTCATTGTTGATGGGCAATTTAAATTTAACGCTCACCATCAAGGAGATGCACTATATACACAACTCGTTGCTCAGCCTTTGGCAATAATGACCGCCGATTGCTTGCCCATTTTACTTGCCAGTAACGATGGAAAAGAAGTAGCTGCCATACATGCTGGTTGGCGTGGATTAGAGCAAGGTGTAATTAAAAATACGCTAAACTGCTTTAATGCCAAAAAAAGTGAAATAAGTGCCTGGTTAGGTCCCGCAATAGGGGCTGATAAATTTGAGGTAGGTAGCGAGGTGTTTGCATTGTTTAATGCCCAAAACCCTTTGTTTGCCAAAGCGTTTAAAGCGTGTGCAAACCAAAAGTACCTTGCCGATATTTATCACCTTGCACGTATTCAATTGCGTCAATTAGGGATTATAAATATTACCGGTGGTGAGCACTGTACGGTTTCTCAAACTGAACAGTTTTTTTCGTACCGACGCGACGGCCAAACCGGACGCATGGCAAGTTTGATCTGGCGCAACTAATTTATCAATATAATGATTATATTTTCTGCAACACCTTGAACAACCCCCCTAACATACCCATTATTTAAGCAATGAGTTTTATTAATAGGTAACCCCAATGCGTTTAGATAGATTTACCAGTAAATTTCAGTCTGCGCTTTCTGATGCGCAATCTTTAGCCCTTGGCCGCGATCATCAATTTATTGAGCCGGTACACTTAATGTATGCTTTGTTAAAGCAAAGCGGCTCAAGCGTGCGCGCGTTATTAGCACAAGCAGGTGTTAGTGCTGACGAGCTTAATACTAAGCTTTCCCAAGAAATAGAAAAACTATTTAAAGTGGAAGGCGTAGGCGGCGATGTGCAGCTATCGAACAACACTATATCCTTGATCAACTTATGCGATAAGTATGCGCAAAAGCGTAAAGATAAATATATTTCTAGCGAACTGTTTGTATTAGCTGCTTGCGACGATAAAGGCCCGCTGGGTAATATTTTTAAAACCTTAAATATCACCTCCGACAAAATAGAAACGGCCATTAATGCAGTGCGTGGTGGGCAAAAGGTAGATGATCCAAATGCCGAAGAAACACGCCAAGCACTTGAAAAATACACCATAGATTTAACCGAACGTGCAGAGCAAGGTAAGCTTGATCCTGTTATTGGTCGAGATGATGAAATTCGCCGAACAATTCAAGTTTTACAACGCCGAACTAAAAATAACCCAGTGTTAATAGGTGAACCAGGTGTAGGTAAAACCGCGATAGCCGAGGGTTTAGCACAGCGTATTATTAATGGTGAAGTGCCCGAGGGATTAAAAAACAAGCGGGTACTTTCGCTTGATTTAGGCGCGCTGGTGGCCGGTGCTAAATACCGTGGCGAATTTGAAGAACGTTTAAAATCAGTATTAAATGAACTGGCTAAAGAAGAAGGCCAAGTGATTTTATTTATTGATGAAATACACACAATTGTAGGCGCAGGTAAAAGTGATGGCGCAATGGATGCAGGCAATATGCTAAAACCGGCACTTGCCCGTGGCGAATTACATTGCGTAGGTGCCACCACTCTTGATGAATATCGTAAATACATTGAAAAAGACGCCGCCCTTGAGCGTCGCTTTCAAAAGGTATTGGTAGAGGAGCCTTCGGTTGAGGATACTATTGCTATATTACGTGGCCTAAAAGAGCGCTACGAGCTGCATCACTCTGTTGAAATTACCGATCCTGCTATCGTTGCTGCTGCGCAATTATCGCATCGTTATATTAGTGACCGTCAATTACCCGATAAAGCGATTGATCTTATAGATGAAGCGGGCTCTTCTATTCGTCTACAAATAGATTCAAAACCAGAGTCGTTAGATAAGTTAGAGCGCCGTATTATTCAATTAAAACTTGAAGATAACGCACTCGCCAAAGAAAAAGACGAAGCAAGTTTAAAACGCCGTACTGAAATGCAAGAGCTGATCACCGAGCTTGAAGGAGAGTACAATGAGCTTGATGAGATATGGACTGCCGAAAAAGCATCTTTACAAGGCACTCAAGTTATTAAAGCTGAGCTAGAACAAGCACGACTTGATTTAGATGTAGCTCGAAGAGCCAGCGATTTACAGCGTATGTCGGAGCTACAATATGGCCGCATACCAGAGCTTGAGCATAAACTTGATTTAGCATCGCAAGCAGAAATGCAAGAAATGACCTTGCTAAAAAACCAAGTGGGCGAAGATGAAATAGCCGAAATACTCTCTCGTTGGACCGGTATTCCAGTATCGCGGATGCTACAAGGTGAGCGAGAAAAACTATTGCAGATGGAAGAAAAGCTACATGAAAAAGTAATCGGACAAGATGAAGCCGTTGTAGCGGTAGCTAATGCTATTCGCCGCTCACGTGCAGGGCTTGCCGATCCTAATCGCCCGATTGGCTCGTTTTTGTTTTTAGGCCCAACCGGGGTCGGTAAAACAGAATTAACCAAAGCACTCGCCGGCTATATGTTCGACACCGAAAGTGCCATGGTGCGTATTGATATGTCTGAGTTTATGGAAAAACATTCAGTAGCACGTTTAGTTGGTGCGCCTCCTGGGTATGTTGGCTACGAAGAGGGCGGGTATTTAACCGAAGCCGTGCGTCGTAAACCTTACTCAGTTATTTTATTGGACGAAATAGAAAAAGCACACCCAGATGTGTTTAATATTTTGCTACAGGTTTTAGATGATGGACGTTTAACCGACGGTCAAGGACGCACGGTTGATTTTAAAAATACCGTTATCATCATGACCTCAAACTTAGGCTCAGATATAATTCAAGAGCAAGCGGGCAATAACGATTACGTTACTTTGAAAGAAAAAGTAATGAATGTTTTAATCAATGAGTTTAGACCTGAGTTTATTAACCGTATTGATGAAACCGTTGTTTTCCACCCACTGGCTAACGAGCACATTAAAGAGATTGCTGATATTCAGTTAAGTAAATTACGTGAGCGTTTAACGCAAATGGGTTATTTACTCGAAATAAGCGACGCTGCTTTAGATCGTATTGCCGCAAGTGGTTTTGATCCGGTTTATGGTGCGCGTCCGTTAAAACGAGCTATTCAACAAACGATTGAAAATCCATTAGCACAAAAATTACTCAATGGTGATTATATGCCAGGCAGTGTTGTTGTAATTGATGCAAATGACGACGGTTTAGTGTTTTCAAGCCGTTAAGCGTTATAAAGTAAAAACGAAAAAGCCGCTAACATAGCGGCTTTTTTATTTGTGCTGACAATTAAATTTTAAAAGTAAGCAGTAAGTCGTTGATCTTTCTTGAGCCTTCAACTAACTCAGCAGCGCCCCTGGCAACATTAAAACTTAAGTTTAAATTATCATCACCTAGGTTTTTAATCTGCTCTACATTAGTACCTATGTCGTGGCTCACTACTTGTTGCTCTTCTGCAGCAGCCGAAATACCAGTAGCGAGTTGCGCTATTTCGCTAATTTGAGTGAAAATGCTATCAAGCTCTTGCTGTGTTTGCGTTGTAGTATTTACACAACTGTCGGCTTGTTGCTTCGTGTTTTGCATTATTTTTGACCAGCTAAACAAGGTGTCTTGAATTTCCTTTATTGAGCTGTGAATTTGCGCAGTGGCATTTTGTGTTCTTGATGAAAGCGCTCTTACTTCATCGGCAACTACAGCAAAACCACGGCCATGCTCACCTGCTCTTGCAGCTTCTATGGCAGCATTTAGCGCAAGTAAGTTAGTTTGCTCGGCAATACCTTCAATTTCACTCATTACTTGGCCAATTTTATCGGCTTCTGACGCTAGGCTGTTAGCGGTTGTTGCTGCTTGCTCTACCTGAACGGCTAAATCAGAAACCATGGCATTATTATCGGCAATGTGTACTTTTATATCGGAGCAACTTTGATAAGTAACACTTACTTTATCGGCAGTGGTGCAGGTGTTACTTGATATTTCACCTATAGTCGAACTCATTTGCGCCATTGCAGATGCTATTTGCTCAAGCTGCGAGCCTTGCGATGAAATACCTTGCTCTGTAAGCGTTGACTGTTGATCTAAATTTAAAGCAATATCATTAAAGCTTAAGGTAGAGTCTTTCATACGCCCCAGTACAGTGCGTAATTTAGCGCTTAGCATTTGCTCTCTGTAATCACTAATACTGTGAGGGTGTCGGCCACTATAAATATAACGAGATATAGAATCGGCTTGTTGTTTTTGCTGCTTTAATATTCTTGGTGTTGTTATTAGCTCATCATAGTTTAAAGCAAGTATAACTAAGCAAACCACTAAGCTAATTAGTGCAATAGCAAATGAAGCCCATACAGCAGTTGCAACTAACCAACATAATAAAGCAAATACACTTAAGCTTTGTCTTAAACTTGTGCGTTCGCGCCAATTAAAGAATGACTTTTTAGCATTTACTTTACTGTAAAATAGTTCTGCACGGCGTTTTAACTGTGGGCTTAATTTGGTTCTTACAGATTGATAACCAATTAACTGGCTGTGCTCAAAAATAGGAGTTACAAATGCATCAACCCAGTAATAGCGGCCATCTTTACAACGGTTTTTAACTGCGCCGCGCCAAGAGTGGCCTTGCTTTAATGTTTCCCACATTTCTTTAAATGCAGCTTTTGGCATGTCGGGGTGGCGCACTATATTATGGTTCTTACCCATAAGTTCTGCTATATCATACCCGGCTATAGTACAAAATGCTTGATTAGCGTAAGTGATTACTCCGCGCAAATCAGTTGTTGATACCAGTTCTTGTTGTTCTTCGAAGGCCACTTCTTCATTTATTAAGCTTTGATTACGACGCATATTATTCTTTAATCATCCTTTGTAATACTTACTATTATACTTGCTTATATAAAGCGGTAGTAGGGTAATCCCATTATGAAGGTCACTCAGTTTATTTATTGCCTGTATTTATGATCTAAATCAAGATTAAAGTTATATAAGCTATATATAACATACCAGTATGGGACTAATACGGCTAATAGTTAGCTAATTATTTACTTTAGTACGGTTAGTTTTTGTTTTGATAAGATAAATAATAGTGCAAAGCAATTGTATATTTTGTATAGCAATGGCAAGATTATCGTTTATGGCGTTAAATAAAGCGTGTTTAAAGCAAAGCAGATACAATAGAACTATAAATAGTATTTTTTCTTAGTATTTATCTTGAGTATAGGTAATTAGACCCCATAACCTTATGATTAAGCCACTTGGCTCGAGGAAGTATTTTTTGGCAACACATGATCTAACAAACGCGCTTGACGCTCTTTCAGTAACGCAGCATAAACATGCAATTAACGGAATAAAACGTGGTATTGAGCGTGAGTCACTAAGAATTAAAAGTGATGGCGTTATCTCTGCACAAAAACACCCAGAAGGGGTGGGCAGTGCGCTTACCAATGGCCAAATTACGACCGATTTTTCAGAGTCGTTACTTGAATTTATTACCCCAGTTAGTGAATCGTCCACACAAACGCTGCAGCAATTAAAAGACTTACAAAAGTTTACCCTAGAAAAAATGGGTGACGAATTACTTTGGCCTATTAGTATGCCGTGCTTTATTGAACATCAAGACGACATAGTTATTGCGCAATTTGGCAGTTCAAATGTAGGGCAAATGAAAACGCTTTACCGTGAAGGGTTAAAAAACCGTTACGGCAGTATGATGCAAGCTATTGCTGGTGTGCATTTTAATATTTCGTTTCCAGATTCATTGTGGCAGTCATTACATACGCTAAAAAATAGCGACCTTAGTTTAGAGGATTTTATATCTGATGGTTACTTAGCGCTTATTCGTAATTTTAAACGTGAATTATGGCTGATCAGTTATTTATTTGGTGCATCACCTGCGTTATGTAGTTCGTTTTTACAGGGTAGAAAAACCGATTTACCATTTAAAAAGCTAGGTAAAGGCACCCTGTATTTAGAAGTAGGCACTGCGCTGCGCTTAGGTAACTTAGGTTACACCAATAGCGCACAATCATCACTGCGTGTAATGTATAACTCGTTAGATGAATATGTAGCTGGTTTGAAAAAATCAATTAACACACCTTCAGATATTTACGGCAACCTTGACGATTACACCAGCGAAAATCCAAAACAGTTAAATAAGAATATTCTGCAAATAGAAAACGAATTTTATTCGCCAATTCGCCCTAAACGTAATGCTAAAAACGGTGAAACACCAACAGATGCACTACTTAGAGCCGGTATTGAATATGTCGAAATTCGCGCATTAGATGTTAATCCATTTAGTGAAGTGGGCATAGATATAGAGCAGTTCCACTTTTTAGATGTGTTTTTAACGTATTGTTTATTAAAAAGCTCACCGGCAATGGATTGGGAAGAGCAAACACGCAGCACAGAAAATCTTGATACAGTAGTAAATAAAGGGCGAGAAAAAGGCCTTGAACTTAATTACTTTAATCAACCACGTACCCTTCAATCGTGGGGTGAAGATATATTTTCGCAATTAAGTGAAGTGGCAAAATACATGGATACTGCCTACGGCGTTAGTTATTATTCAAGTACTATTGAGCGCATGGCAACTTGGATTAATAACCCAGGACTTACATATTCTGGGCGTTATGTAGCTGAGTTAGAAGCTTCAGGGCTAGATAACGGCCATTATGCGCTAGCAATTGCTGAAAAGTATAAGCAAAGCCATCAAGCTGCAGACTATCAAGTGTTTTCAAAGCAATGGTTAGAGGAGCAAGTTACACGCTCTAACGACGCTCAGCGTGCTATTGAGCAAAGTGACTCAGTATCATTTACCGCATTTTTAAATGCTTATTTTGATCCTAAATAAATAGTTAGTTTTAAGCAAAAAAAACGCAGCTCAAGGTAGCTGCGTAATTATTTTAGGGAAGAAACAATGCTGCTCTGCTGCATTGTTAAAATCAGACTACTGATTTTTGCAAAAGTTCAGCGAGATAAACCAAATGAAAAAAAATGTAGTTGTTTTATCATTAGCGCTTAGTTTAGCCGGTTGTGCCACAGCTCCACCAAAGCAGCCTGATGATATTTGTAAAATTTTTGAAGAAAAAAGAAGTTGGTACTTTGGTGCCAAAGATGCTCAAGAAAAATGGGGCGCTCCCAAGCACGTACTTATGAGCATGATGTACCAAGAAAGCTCGTTTAAACATGACGCAGCTCCACCAATGCAGTATTTCTTATGGATTATTCCTACCGGTAGAGCAAGCTCTGCTTATGGCTACTCACAAGCAAAAACGATGACCTGGTCTGATTATATTCGTGAAAGTAAGAATAGTGGCGCCGATAGAGACGACTTTGATGATGCTATCGACTTTATGGGCTGGTTTGCTTATAAAACCCATAAAATAAACGGCGTATCTAAATGGGATGCCTACGGTCAGTATCTTAATTATCACGAAGGGTGGGGCGGTTACAAACGCGGTACTTACAAAAAGAAAAAATGGTTAATGGGTGTCGCTAATAAAGTAAAACACCGTGCGA
The DNA here is from genome assembly GCF_002221505.1 of Pseudoalteromonas nigrifaciens. Lineage (NCBI taxonomy): Bacteria > Pseudomonadati > Pseudomonadota > Gammaproteobacteria > Alteromonadales > Pseudoalteromonadaceae > Pseudoalteromonas > Pseudoalteromonas nigrifaciens. The sequence goes on from NZ_CP011036.1 coordinate 1,034,027, forward strand.
GCCGTTATGGTGCGCAGTTAAAGCGTTGTGAAGCAGATTTAAATAAAGGGTGGTTAGAGCGTTTGTTTTTTGGCTAATAACATCTGTTGTATTTATTTAGCCTACAAAAAAGGAGCCAATTGGCTCCTTTTTTAGTTTATTTTTTACGTTTTTTCGGCTGTATTTTAACCAGCTTTATCATGTTTTCTTTTACTTCAAGTACTTCAATAGGGTAGCCGGCAATACGCAAACTTAAATTGGCATCAGGAATGTTTTCTAAATACTCAACTATTAAGCCGCTGAGTGTTTTAGGCCCGTCGAGTGGAAACTCCCAGCCCATTTCTTTATTTAAGTCGCGCACGTTAGCACCGCCATCTACAATGCACGAGCCATCGGTTTGTGTGGTTACTTCTTCGCTTGGCGTACGAGTTTGGGTGGTGGTAAAATCGCCTACCACTTCCTCAAGTATATCCTCTAGGGTAACTAAACCTTGAATGTCGCCATACTCATCTACCACCAAGCCAATACGCTCTTTAGATTGCTGAAACTTTAATAGCTGCGTATTTAGTGATGTGCCTTCAGGAATGAAATAAATTTCACGTACAGCGCGTAGCAACGATGGTTTATCAAATTGCTCTTTTGTAAGTAACCTAAGCGCATCACGCGAATGAATAAACCCCACCGCGTCATCTATGTTATCTCTATATAACAATACACGCGTATGTTGTGCATGAGTCAGTTGGCGGCTAATAAGTTTCCATTCATCGTTAATATCTATGGCCACAATTTCGTTACGTGGGATCATAATATCTTCAACGGTTACTTGTTCTAAATCTAAAATTGAGGTCAACATGCTTTGGTGACGCGCAGGAATAAGTGCACCAGACTCATTAAGTACTGATTTTAGCTCTTCTTTACTCATGCTGTGCTCATCTATTTGTGCCGCACTAATACCAAATAACCGCAAGATGCCGTTGGTTAGCCAGTTAATAACAACGACAAATGGGAAAAGGATTTTTAGTAATCCTTTAAGCACAACAGAACTTGGGAAGGCAACTTTTTCAGGGTAGAGAGCAGCAAGTGTTTTTGGGGTTATTTCTGCAAAAATAAGCACTACTAAGGTTAGCGCACCTGTTGCCACAGCAATACCTAAATCACCGTATAAACGAATACCAATAATAGTAGCAACTTGTGCAGCGGCAATATTAACTAAATTATTGCCGATTAAAATTAAACCAATGAGCCTATCCGGACGACTAAGTAATTTACTGACACGTTTAGCAGCGCGATGATTCTCTTTGGTGAGATGTCGCAGGCGTATACGATTGATTGACATAATTCCGGTTTCTGAGCCAGAAAAATAAGCAGAAAAAAGTACCAAAAAACCTAAAATGATAAACAAGGTACTGGTCGATATGGCGTCCAACGATGGATCCTTTTATTATAAACTAGCGTGTATTAGGCTAGAGTGAGTTAGTAGAGTCAAGTTAAAATTTATTTAGAATAACTTCTTGTATAAAACGACTGCCAAAATAAGCCAGTGTAAGAATAAAAGCAGCAACCATAATAGCAATAACCACAGGTTTACCACGCCAGCCTTTTTTCATATGGCCAAGCGCAATCACAGCAAAAATACACCATGCAACAAGCGATAATATCGTTTTATGGATAAATTGAGTAGCGAACATACCATCGAGAAATACAAATCCCGACAATAGTGCCAAAGTGAGTAATATAGTACCTAAGTTAACCAATTGATACAGTTGGCGTTCAACCACCATTAGTGGTGGTAAATGGCTGTGTACAATAGCTAAATCTTTACGCTTTAAGCGCTTATCAATAAAGTAAAATTGTACGCCATATAAAGTAGCAATAATTAAAATGCAGTAAGCGAGTAATGATAACGAAATATGGGTTACTAAGCCCACATCAACATCAATACTTTGCAGTAAAATATGGTGTGGTATAAACAAGCTTGCCATAGTTAGAAGTGCAGCAAAGCCGTACACGACCGGCAATAATAAGGTCGCCGGAAACTTTAACGATACCGTAGTGACAGAAATCACAATAACCCAGCAGGTTAAAAGCGCCACATTGACAATACTTAAATCTTGTCCGTCTGCTCTAAAAACCGAATTTACTAACAACAGCATGTGCGCCAAAATAGCCACAGTACTCAATATAATAGTTAGCTTTTGGCTAGGGCCTTGTTGATGAAACAACCGTGAGAGCACGTAAGACGTTGCTAACACATAAAATAAACTGGCAATAATAGTTAAGCTAATAATCAGCATTGTGCTTGGGCCACTTAATTTGAGTCAAATAATTAATGATTGTTATATAGCCATTGTATTTTATAGCAAAGCAAATGCATAGACCTTAAAAAAAGAAACTCAACAAGCTGCACTTGAACACTGTATTGTAAGACACCATTTACGGTATACTGCTTTTAATTGAAATTTAATAATATTAATTCTATTAATACAGCGCACAGAGTTAAAGGCGCTTTAATTGGGTTGGTATAAACGTCTTATCGGAACCGTAATATGTTTGAGAATCTCCAAGAACGATTAGGTAAAACCTTAAAAAACATTAGTGGCCGTGGCCGCCTAACAGAAGAGAATATTAAAGACACTCTTCGTGAAGTGCGCATGGCATTTTTAGAAGCCGATGTGGCGTTGCCCGTTGTTCGCGATTTTGTAAAACAAGTTAAAGAGCGTGCGGTAGGTGTTGAAGTTACAAAAAGCTTAAGCCCAGGCCAAGTATTTGTAAAAATAGTACGTGAAGAACTCGAAAAAGCCATGGGTGAAGCCAACGAAGAGCTAAGCCTAAATGCACAACCCCCTGCTGTTGTTATGATGGCGGGTCTGCAAGGTGCTGGTAAAACCACCAGTGTTGCTAAACTGGCTAAGTTTTTAAAAGAGCGCAAGAAAAAATCAGTACTTGTAGTAAGTGCCGACGTATACCGCCCTGCAGCAATTAAGCAACTAGAAACGCTCGCTGCTGAAGTGGGTGTTGATTTTTTCCCAAGTGATATTTCGCAAAAGCCGGTTGATATAGCAACCGCAGCTATTTCTCATGCGAAAAAGAAATTTATTGATGTGGTATTAGTCGATACTGCAGGTCGATTGCATGTTGATAGCGACATGATGGATGAGATTAAAAATCTTCACAAAGCAATTAACCCAATCGAAACCTTGTTTGTTGTAGATGCAATGACAGGTCAAGATGCGGCAAATACAGCTAAAGCATTTGACGAAGCCCTGCCACTAACTGGTGTTATATTAACTAAAACTGATGGTGATGCACGCGGTGGTGCTGCTTTATCTATTCGTCATATTACCGGTAAGCCAATTAAATTTATGGGTGTGGGTGAGCGCATTGATGCACTTGAGCCTTTCCACCCTGACCGCATAGCGTCACGTATTCTAGGCATGGGTGATGTACTTTCATTGATCGAAGAAGTCGAAATGAAAGTAGATAAAGAGCAAGCTGCCAGAGTCGCTGAAAAAGTATTTAAAGGCGCTGGTTTTACCCTTGATGACTTTGCGGATCAACTTAAGCAAATGAAAAACATGGGCGGCATGATGTCGATGCTAGATAAATTGCCAGGTATGTCTAACTTACCCGATGCTGTTAAAGGCCAAATGGGCGATAAAACCTTCATTCAAATGGAAGCCATTATTAGCTCAATGACAAAAAAAGAGCGCGCCCGCCCAGAAATCATTAAAGGGTCACGTAAAAAACGTATTGCAGCAGGTTCTGGTACGCAAGTACAAGAAATTAATAAACTACTAAAACAGTTTACCCAAATGCAAAAAATGATGAAAAAAATGAAAGGCAAAGGTGGCATGACCAAAATGATGCGCGGCATGAAAGGTATGTTACCGCCGGGAATGATGGGTGGCGGTGGCCCTAAATTTTAAAGTTGAGTTTAACGTAGCTTAAATGTAACGATATAAAATATATGAAAAGGAGCAAATGGCTCCTTTTTTGTTGAATAAATTATGCGTGCTAAACGCTATTAACGCTAATTTAAAGTTGGGATCACGCTTTAACCTACTAAACTGGCTTTTAGCATCACTTCTTACTTGCATTGTTGCTAAAAACTCGTACAATTCCCCAGCTCCCCATTCTGGGGAGTAAATCTTATTAATGAAAACAGTCAATCTTTATAGAGGACGGTATGGTAACTATTCGTTTGCAACGTGGTGGCGCTAAAAAACGCCCTTTCTATCAAATTGTGGTTGCGGATAGCCGTTTCTCGCGTGACGGTCGCTTCATCGAGAAAGTAGGCTTTTTTAACCCAATTGCTGCAGGTCAAGAAGAAAAAATTCGTTTAGATTTACCACGTGTTGAACACTGGGTAGGTCAGGGCGCGTCTCTTTCAGATCGCGTAGCTAAGTTAGTAAAAGACGCTCGTAAAGCGGCTTAATAGGCGTAAGTGTAACCATGAGTCAAGAGAACACCTCATCAATAATTGTCGTAGGAAAGCTCGGTGCCCCGTATGGTATAAAGGGCTGGCTTAAGGTACATTCATTTACTGATGATCCCGCAGGGATCTTCGATTTCAGCCCGTGGTTGATAGGGCAGCAAGGTAAATGGCAGACCTTAGAAGTGGTCGACTGGCGTCGCCACAACAAAGGCTTTATCGCTAAATTTGCGCAAGTAAACGATCGAGACGAAGCAGTGGCTTATACCCACGCAGAAATCTCAATGGATTCAGCGCAATTACCAGAACTCCCGCAAGGTGAGTTCTATTGGCGAGATCTCATTGGCATGTCGGTTGTAACTGATAAAGGTTACGATTTAGGCATTGTTGATGACCTAATGGAGACAGGGTCAAATGACGTACTGGTTGTTAAAGCAAACAGTAAAGACGCATTTGGTCAAGCAGAGCGTTTAATTCCGTTTTTAACTGATACAGTTATTATCGAAGTTAAACACGACGCAAGAGAAATTACCGTAGACTGGGATCCAGGGTTTTAATGACGCAAACGAGTTCATTATGGGTAGGGGTGATAAGCCTTTTTCCTGACATGTTTGACGCTATTACAGACCAGGGTGTTACCGGTCGCGCAGTAAAAAGTGGCTTAATTGATTTTAACTGCTGGAATCCGCGAGACTACGCTTTAGATAAGCATAGAACCGTGGACGATCGTCCTTACGGGGGCGGACCAGGTATGTTAATGATGGTTGAGCCATTAAAAAAAGCGATTGCCGAGGCTAAAAAAGCTGCAGGTGATGGTGCTAAAGTAATTTATATGTCCCCACAAGGGCGCAAACTAGATCAGCAAGGAGCTAGCGAACTCGCAAGCTCTAAAAAACTGATTTTGATTGCCGGTCGCTATGAAGGTATAGATGAGAGAATAATAGAGTCATACGTTGACGAAGAATGGTCAATTGGTGATTTTATTTTGAGTGGTGGTGAACTACCAGCCATGACATTAATTGACGCAGTAGCGCGATTAGTGCCTGGCGTATTAGGTCATAACCAATCAGCAGAACAAGACTCATTTTCGGATGGCTTGTTAGATTGTCCTCACTATACACGGCCAGAAACATTGGACGACAAACAGGTGCCTGCTGTATTGCTCAGCGGAAACCACCAAGAGATAGCAAAATGGCGGCTTATGCAGTCATTAGGCAGAACTTGGCTACGCCGTCCTGACTTGTTGCATAACCTAGCTCTGACTGAGGAGCAAGCGGTATTACTCGCGAAATTTCAGCAAGAGTACCAAAAAGCTTGTGGCTAGAAGACAGTTACACCTAGGAAAGTGAGAAACATAATGGCAAAAGTAAACCAAAATATTATTAAAGCGCTTGAAGATGAGCAGCTTAAAACAGACGTACCTGCATTCGGCGCTGGTGATACAGTAGTTGTACAGGTAAAAGTAAAAGAAGGTGCTAAAGAGCGTCTACAGGCCTTTGAAGGTGTTGTAATCGCTAAGCGTAATCGTGGTCTTCACTCAGCATTCACAGTTCGTAAAATTTCGAACGGTGAAGGCGTTGAGCGTGTATTCCAAACGCACAGCCCTCTTATTGATAGCGTAACAGTTAAGCGTCGCGGTGCAGTTCGTCGTGCTAAGCTTTACTATCTACGTGAGCGTTCTGGTAAATCTGCACGTATTAGAGAAAAACTTAACTAATACGCGCTGTTTATCAACGCAAAAAAACGGGTTGCATCCTTCGGGTTGCAACCCGTTTTGGTTTCTATAACATAAAATTTCAGGCTAAATACTAAAGCTTAAACCACAGCTGTCGGACTAGGAGTCTCACTGTCGTAATATTCACCAGTATAGTTAGGCTTCCTTTATTGCTAAACACAAAGTGCACCTCAATAAATTTTTATCAATATGTGTTTTAAACACCTTTTCAACTTACCCGCAGAATACGTAATAACCCAATTAACGCCAGTATGAGCATAACTTTGCTCAAGCAAAACTTAAGCTAAATATACCTAAGCCAAATAAAGCACAGAAAATAAAAATTTGGCAGATGAATTATAGTATTTAACCTTGAACTCTGGTTATTTAAGGAAGTAGGGTGATGAAAATAGCTCAAAAAGTGGAGCCAAGTGTAACTAGGTATAACTTGAAGGGGTATTGGATGGGCAGTAAGGGCGCTTTATACGACCTTACCGCGACTAAGTTATTAGGCTAGTTGAACCTATGCACAATACAAATTACTTAACGTTATGAACATGTACATCGCGTTGTGGGAAAGGAATAGAAATACCTTCTTTATCAAACGCTTTTTTCACTTTTTCTTGCATATCCCAGTAGTAAGGCCATAAGTCACCTGTTGCAACCCAAGCGCGAAACATTAAATTAACTGAGTTATCGCCAAGGCTGGCAACACAAATACGTGGTGCCGGATCTGTTAAAGAGCGCTCGTCTTCTTCAAACAGGCGTTTTAAGATAGCTTTTGCCGTATCTATGTCGTCGTTATACGAAATTCCAAAGGTCATATCACAGCGGCGTTTGTCATAAATACTTACGTTCACTAGTGTCGCATTCGATAGGCTACCGTTTGGAATAACAATGCGGCGGTTATCGAAGGTATCTACTACCGTGTATAAAATTTGAATTTCGACGACTGCGCCCATAAAACCCTGTGCTTCGATAGTATCGCCAACCTTGAACGGTTTAAAAATCAGCAACAGCACACCGCCAGCAAAATTAGCTAGACTGCCTTGCAGTGCAAGACCTATTGCCAGGCCTGCAGCACCAATCACCGCGATGAACGAGGTGGTTTCGATACCTACCATAGAGGCCACCGAAATAAGCAGCATAATTTTCACTACAGCGCTAATTAAGCCACATAAAAACTTGTTTAGTGTTGGATCTTTTTTGCCTAGTCGATTATCTAAAACCTTAACAAAGCGGTTGATCAGCCATAGGCCAACCAGTAAAGTAATAATAGCGAGCACAAATTTTGGTGCGTAAGTCATAACGAGTGATATGGCTTGGTCTATTAATTGTGAAGCGTCTACATCTGTTCCTAAAACTTCTTCCATTTTATGGATCCTGTTTATTTTAATTACTATATGAATAATATAAGAATAAACGTGATAACTCTACTATGCAACAAATGCAGGCTTTTTAGCTTGCTAATTTACTTTTATTGACTGCGGCTTTTAGGGTAAATAATTAATATTTACTTTAAAGGTATTCGTTGCTTCTCAAAGTATTGTTTTTCAATTTAACCTTTTACTTATTTAGTCTTTTATCAGGCTATTGATCCTGTTAGTATTTATCGTATTGATTAGTTTACTTTAATGTAAACTTAAGTTGGCGTTTTTGCTTTTTAAGGTGGTATGCAAGTGGCGGATATAAATGATTTAGCCCAGTTAAGAGTGGGTATTGATGAGTGTGATACACAGTTGGTGGCACTGCTGGCAAGGCGTAATTCGCTTACTCAAAAAATTGGCGCAATAAAGCAGCAAACTGGTGCGCCACTTCATGCACCCGATCGTGAAGCTGATTTATTAGCTGCAAGGCGCCAAGAAGCAATTAATCAGGGAGTAAGTCCAGAGTTAGTTGAAGATATTCTTAGGCGTATGATGCGCGAAGCGTATCAGAATCAGCAAGCTAAACTTGCATGTGCTGCACCGCATTTATCACCCATTGTTATTGTGGGTGGGCAAGGTGCTATGGGGCAATTATTTGCTAAGCAATTTCAGCGCTCTGGTTACGAAGTGAAAACCCTTGATAAGCAAGATCAAGCAAACGCTGCAGCAATTTTAAAAGGCGCTAAATTAGTACTATTAAGTGTACCTATTAATGCGTTAGAAACTGTAGTTGCTGAACTACCTAAGTTAGATGAAGGCTGTTTATTGGTAGATATAACATCGGTTAAGCAAGCGCCAATTAAAGCACTAAAAGCAGCGCATAGCGGCCCAGTTGTAGGGCTGCATCCTATGTTTGGCCCAGATATTTCGCACTGGGTTAAGCAAACAGTGGTGGTGTGTGAAGGGCGTGACCACGATGTTGCACAGGGCTTGTTAGCACAGTTGCAAGTGTGGGGTTGCCAGCTAGTTGAACTTGATGCGAAAAAACATGACGAAGCAATGCAAATAATTCAGGTAATGCGCCATTTAACCACCTTTGTATATGGGCAGTTTTTAGCAAAACAAAGCCATACATTAGCGGAGTTACGTAGCTGTTCATCACCTATCTATCAATTAGAGTTAATGATGGTTGGGCGCTTATTTGCGCAATCGCCAGAGTTATATTCAGATATTATGTTAGCGCAATTTGATAACGTAGAGAGCTTACTGGCGCAGTATCAACAGACTTTTGCAGACACACTTAAAAAGTTAAAAGCAGGAGATAAGCCCGCGCTTATTGATGCCTTTGCTGATGCAAAAGCTTATTTTTCAGATTCGACAGCGCACTTTTTAACCCAAAGTCGCAGCCTGTTAAATAAAGCGAATGACGCAAAAGTGCTAGATTAAAACAGAAAAACAAAAAAGGGCTTAATTAAGCCCTTTTTACATTATAAGCTGTGCGTTATTGCGTATTTACACTCACAGCTTGGAGCGTTTCGCTTTGATAGCAGCCTAAAATACGTACATACTGAGTGTATTCTTTTAGCTCCTCTAATGCATTTTTTACTTGGCTGTCGGCAAGGTTCGCTTCTAAGTCGACGTAAAATACTTCTTCCCATGGGTTACCTGGCATAGGGCGAGACTCTAACTTAACCAAATTAATTTTATGTTGTTTAAAAATCATTAATGCATCGGCAAGTGAACCAGCCTGCTGTTTAGTGGCCATAATTAAACTGGTTTTAGTGGGTATTTGCTTTGATACCTGTAATGGCTTACGCGCTACAACAATAAAGCGGCTGTGGTTTTCGCTTTGATTTGCTAAGTTAGATTTAATCACTTCTAGGCCTACATTTTTACCTGCTTGGGCAGAGCCAATAGCGGCACTATTTGGCGTATTTAGTGCTGATTGCAGGGCACTTGAAGTTGAGTCGCAGGTTTCGTGTTGCAGCTCACCAAGGCCTTGTAAAAAGCGGCTACATTGAGCAAACGGTTGCGGGTGAGCAAATATTTTTGTAAGTTGGCTAAGCTCAGTATCTGGGTTGGCAAGTAAACAATGTTCAACACTGTGCGTTACTTCACCAACAATAGACACTTGTGCATGTTGTAGTAAATCAAATACTTCGTTGATACTGCCTGAACTGGTGTTTTCAATAGGCAGCAAACCAAAATCGGCTTGGCCGTTTTCTACTTTACCGGTAATTTCGTCAAACGAGCTACAGCCTATTTCAACTAACTTACCTGGGCGACGGCTAAAGTATTTATGACAGGCCAACTGGCTGTATGAGCCTTGCCCACCTAAATACGTAACACGATGGGTTTCGCTTAACGCATCTGGGTTAAGGTTTTTTTGCAGCATAGCTTGTTGATGCAATACAGAGTCTTCTAAAATAGTTTGAAAAACATTATTTACGTAATAGGCGTCTAACCCTAACGATTTCCCATAACCTATCAGCTTTTCTAGAAGTGCTAATTCACGAGCTTCATCACGAATCGGTTTATTGTTCGCTATTTTATATTCCACCACACCATGGCTAATACGACGTCGTTTGGCTAGTAAAACCAGTAAATCAGAATCTATCTCATTTATATCGTGTCGAAGTGTATTTAGTACATCATTGCTCATTTGGCTTTCCTCATTCCAAAAGTATGCTGTTCATACAGCAAAAACAAAAAAGCCTCCCGGTTGGGAGGCTTTGCTATTCGATTGATTTTATCTCACAAACAGTTCAGCCTCTTCTATATAAAGAAGCTAAAAAACGAAAAAAAAGTAACTGCGTAAGTAATGTTCATGCTGATAATGTATGGAGAGTTACTGTTAATGTCAACAGCGCTTTTGTTAAATAACTTAAGCTCTGAAAAATAAATCTATCACTAGTGGCTATTTTCAAGGTTAACTGTGTTGGATTTACTTGTAATAGGCCGTGATTGTTGCATAAATTTGTCTTGTTCCCTTTGTTTTTTTATATAGTTTACAAATAATTTATAAATATGATCTTGGATCTGGTATATTTCAATTACTGGTTCAAATAATAATAATTATTAATAATAAAAAGGTTAGCCTGTGGTGTATCGACGCCCCCCATCTCGTTTCGGGATAAACTCACTTAGCGTCAAGTTGTCATTGTTGATTTCTGCAATATGTTTAATTGCTGGAGTGTGTGCGGCCGCGTTAATGCTCAAATCTGAAGAAAAACAACTGGTTTTTGAAGAGCATGAAGTATTAAAAGAATCTAACGAATTACTTATAAAACAATTCAAAAACTTACTAAACACTAAAATTAAAGTTGCTCAGCAAGCAAATATAGTCGTGGGTGAGCAGCTATTTAGTGATCAGTCATCGTTAATAAGTAATAAAGTAAATACACTGCAATTAAATAATGACGGTACGATACGCAGTGCCTCTACTGATGGGCTTTCGGCTGCATTTATCCCACAAACTAGCTATACACCTTTTTATAAACAATTAATATCAGACTCTGAAACGCTCTGGAAAATTATATCGCCACCACTAACTCAAGATTTTTTTAATTTTTACCTTATTACTAAAGATAACTTTATTCGCATAGCGCCGCCTAACGAGGCTTTAAATGCGCCAGCTAATTATACATTTACACAAAGTACGCGCTTTAATTACGCTAAGGCGCTTACTAATCCTCAACATAGGCCTGTTTGGTCTAAAGTTTATTACGATACTATATGGCATAAATGGGCTATTAGCTTAACGGTTCCTATTTATAAAGAGGGTGAGTTTTTAGGTGTTACTGGCAGTGACATCGCGCTAAAAACATTAATATCGCAATTGCCAATTGGCGGAAAAGAAAAACAGTTAGTGGTATTTGACAGCCAAGGGCAGTTATTAGCGCACCCCAATTTAACCCAATCAAGTTATGCACAATATGGTAAAGCAGGTAAAAAACTACTCCCTGAGGACTTTATTGATCCCACATTACAAGTAATTGTAGATGATGCGATTAAAATGCAACGGTCTGAATATGCCGACTCATTCAAATTAAATAATGAAGCGTATATTATTAATATTCATAAAATAGATGGCTTAGATTGGTATGTAGGGGTATATAAAAAACGTTCTTCAACATTCTCAGCATTAGCAGATTTAAAGATGAAGTTTTTTGGGCTATTTATACTCTATGCCATTTTAGTCGCCTTACTCTTACATCAAGCACTTTATCAGCTAGTACTTAGGCGTATACATTCTTTGGTTTATGCCGTTACAAACTTTGGTCAAGGCCAGTTACAAATAGAATTTCCAAAAGAAAACAAAGATGAAATAGGCACTCTCAACGGCTCATTTAAAGACATGACCATTGAAATTAGAAAGCTAATAGATGGGCTTAACCAGCGTATTATTGAAAAAGAAATTGCAGAAAAAGCAGCCAGGCGACTATCCAAAGCCGTGGCGTTTTCTGGTACTGGTGTGGTGATCACCGATAAAAACTTTGTCATTGAATACGTAAACCCTAAAATGCTTGAAATGACCAGCTTTTCAGAGGAACATTTTAATCGAGCGCCTTTATTAAGCATTATTGCAAGCGAAATGGCTATATTAATTGATGATATAGATGTTGATTTACGCAGTCGTAATTGTTGGCGTGGCGACACCTTAATTGAAAGCAATAATAAAGCGCCTATTTGGGTTTCTTTAAGTATTTCACCTATTCGCGAAGATGACGGAACAATTACCAGTTACGTAGCCTCTGCGCAGGATATTTCGTTTGTTAAAGAAAGCCAGCGTAAAATGGAACAGCTTGCTTATTTTGATACTTTAACAGGACTTGCTAATCGAACATTTTTTAGAATGCAGCTGCGTAAATCGATGGCGCTCGCTGAACGCGGGCATTATGCCTTTGCATTGTTTTATTTTGATTTAGATGAATTTAAACGTATTAATGATACCTTAGGCCATAATGCAGGCGATCAATTACTCGTTGAAGTTGCAAATAGATTAAAGCAACGCCTAAGAGCCGAAGATACTATTGCGCGTTTAGGCGGTGATGAGTTTGCTATATTACTCAGTGGCATTGAGCATCAAGAGCATGCAACTCAAGTGGCAAATACGATTCAAAAAACCCTTAATGAGCCTATTCAACTTGGCAGTAACGAAGTTATTATTAGTGCCAGTATAGGCATTACTATGGCCCCATACGACAGCCAAGAAGAAGACCAACTGTTAAAGCATGCCGACTTAGCCATGTATGAAGCAAAAGCAAAAGGGCGTAACACCTTTCATTTTTATAGCCAAGAGCTCAATACTGCTGCAAATGAACGCTTGTTTATTGAAAACGAGCTACGCCAAGCTATAAAAGATAAACAACTCACGGTTTATTATCAGCCGCAGATTGATAGCCGCACTCAGCTTATAGTGGGTTACGAAGCATTGTTACGCTGGTTTCATCCAACAGAAGGGGCGATTGCACCCACTAAATTTATACCTATTGCAGAAGCTACCGGTTTAATTGTTGAACTGGGAGAGTGGGTATTACACCAAGCATGTAATTTTGCAGTTAAGTTAGAGCGCCAAGGTAGAGCGAGTAATATTGCGATTAACTTATCGGCCAGACAGTTTAAAGATGCCAGCTTATTACCTACACTGAAAAAAATAATAGCCAGTACACAGGTGTCGGCTAAAAGCCTACATTTAGAATTAACCGAAAGTATGCTGATGGGCAATGTAGAAGCTGCTATAGCACAACTACATGAATTAAAGGGACTCGGGGTTTCTATTTCTATAGATGACTTTGGTACTGGTTACTCTTCATTAAGTTACTTGAAACGTTTTCCGGTGGATATTCTTAAAATTGATCGCTCATTTATAAAAGATATTCCAGATGATAATAATGATATGGCAATAACAGCGGCAATTATAGCCATGGCGCAAAAGCTAAAACTCGATGTGGTTGCCGAAGGGGTAGAAACCGTTGAGCAAGTAGAGTTTTTGAAAAATAACAATTGCTTTATAGTACAAGGGTATTACTTTAGCCCGCCAATTGCAGAGCGCGATTTACCCACGCTTTTTGAACGATTGGAGCAAATGGCGAAGGACGAAAAATAAAATTAAAATGCGGGTTTAACCACCCGCAATTTTTACTTTAAAGGTTAAGCTTTCTAAAATAGCTTTTAGTTTATCGCGATCATCACCTTGTACTTCAATAAGACCGTCTTTTACTGCGCCGCCTTGGCCCATTTTACTTTTAAGTGCTTTAGCTAATTTTTTTAAATCATGCTCTTTAGGATCGACTCCAACTACCAGCATAACGCCTTTGCCTTTGCGTCCTTTTGTTTGGCGCTCAATACGCACAAACCCGTCTTTAAATAGTTTACCTGCAACTTCTTTCTCTGGTTTTGGTTGCTCTATTCGCCCCGTTTGTGTTGAATATACTAAGTGACTATCGCTCATCATTACCCTATACAAAAATTGAATCAAACAATGGCGTAAATAATAGCAAATTTGTGTATTGATGTTTTTATTTTTGCTAATTAGTTTTAAACAGTTATATTTGATTCAAAGAATATTAATAGGACATAATATGAGTTTAACTAAAAGTATATCGGCCGATGCAGCTACGTTAACAATACATATAAAGGGTAAGTTTGACTTTAATTTAGTGCAATCTTTTCGCCAAGCGTATGCGCAAATAGATAAAAGCATTACTAAAGTAATTATCGACCTAAGGGAAACCGATTACATGGACAGCTCAGCATTAGGTATGCTGCTAAATATGCAAAAAAGCATAGATACACAGGTCAATAAATTTGAGATCAGCAACTGCCAACCACAATTAAAAAAAATATTACAAATATCTCGGTTTGATAAGAAGTTTGATATTAGCTAGGGCCTGTTGACCTTTCAGGATTAAAATTTGTTCAATCTAGGGGCGATTAAATCGCGGCGCGAGGTTTGTAACCTAGTGGGCTAAGTAAAAACCGAACAACAAAGAGTTAATCGTCCCTAGAAAGAACCCAAAGGGCAGCGCATGTTTGGCATTTATGCTGCGTTATCGCCTATTTATGGGGAATAACCACACTACATAGGCTCTGCTTTGCCTAAATACCAAACATACTGCTGCAAATTTAACCTCGAAAGATAAACAGGCCCTATGATGCATATTTTAGTTGTTGATGATCAAGCCCTTAACCGAATATTACTGCAAAGGCTATTAACACAAGAAGGCTATACAGTTTCTTTGGCGTATAATGGTGTTGCCGCTCTAAAGATACTCGCGCAAACCCCAATTGATATTGTGCTACTTGATGTAGTAATGCCTATTATGGATGGCTTTGAAACGGCAAAAATAATAAAACAACGCTTTAACGATATTCATTTACCTATTATTTTTATTACGGCACTGGATGATCACGCCAGCTTTGAGCGTTGTTTAGCGGTTGGCGGTGATGACTTTATTCAAAAGCCGTTCGAAAAAGTAATTTTACACGCCAAAATTAAAGCCCACTGCAGAACCCGTGAATTAAGTAAAAAGGCTAACCAGCAAAAAATATTACTTGAGGAGCATCAAAATCAGCGTGAGCGAGAGTATGAAATTATTGAGCATATTTTTAATAACTCCCTCGAAAATCAAGATCAATTTAAAACCCACCTCGATTTTAATTTATCGCCTGCCACCATGTTTAACGGCGATATGTTTTTAGTCGCGCAAAGTCCTATAGGTAATTTATATTGCATGTTAGGTGATTTTACCGGTCATGGTTTAGCGGCGGCAATAGGCGCTTTACCTGCATCGCGTGTGTTTTACACTATGGTTAAAAAAGGTATGGCGTTACACGACATTGCCCGCGAATTAAACTTATTATTATACAATTTACTGCCCGGACATATGTTTTGCGCTGCAACTATTATAGAGCTAAGTGTATCTGGTAAAAGTATATCGGCATGGCTAGGCGGACTTCCCGATACTTACTTAATAGATAAGCAAGGTAACCTTAAAAAAACGCTCGAATCGCAACATATGGCATTGGGTATATTAAACAATCAAGAGTTTGAACATGAGGTTATTCACTTTGAAGTAAATGAGCAAACACGGCTTGTACTTGCAACCGATGGCATAATTGAAACAACGAATAAACAAGGTGTTTTTTTTAGTGAACTACGCTTTATCGAAACCTTAAAAATGAACCCGATGATCAGCAGCGAAAACATCGTTAATAGCGTAAGTCAGTTTGCTGATGGTACTAAACAACAAGACGATATAAGCATAGTGTTACTCAATTGTTTACCACTAAGTGTAAAGCCGGAACCCAGAGAGGCATTTTCTAAATTAGCGTTTAATATGTCATTGAGTTTAGATTCGAAGCAAATAAAAAACACCGATCCGGTTTATGATTTAGTAAATATGCTCAGCAGTATTAGTGGCTTAAAAGCACATAGAGCGAATATATTTTTACTCCTATCGGAGGCATACAATAATGCGCTTGATCATGGTGTACTTAAATTAGACTCACAATTAAAAACTCAAGATGATGGCTTTTTTAAATATTATGAATTGCGCGCAAAAAAACTTGCAGAACTTAGTAATGCAAAACTCTCTATAGATGTAAGTTACTGCCCTGATAGCTTGAACTTATACTTTATTATTTGCGACAGCGGCTGCGGGTACACTCACCAGCAAGATACCCTGTTTAATGACGCAGCTGAGTTTGGTCGCGGGCTGTCACTGCTTGACGAAATAGCACAGAGAGTGACTTATAACAGCAGTGGGAACCAAGTTGAAATGTGTTATAAGTTGAGCTAGCACTGTAAAAAAATCCATGCTAATATTTGCACACTATAGAAGTATGGATGGCCAAATGATTAGTTCCTATTTACAACAAGCACAACTCAGTGCTGACACCCGTTTAATTTCAGCAGAGCTAACAGCGCTTGAGCAAGCACTTGCAAGCACTAGCTTGCCTGAAGTTCGCTGGCATTATCAAATTCCACAGTTAGGTGAGGGCGGAGCATGTAGTTTATTTGGTTATCTGCAAGATGAACCGTTTAAGTTAACTACTTACGTAACTAACAATGAGCAAACGCACACTAAGCTTGCTAACTTACAGGCTATTGTAAACTACATACAGCAGCAAACTGGGGTTGATTGGTATGGTATTTATCAAACTCACGATACTGCACAGGGTAAACAGCTTTTAAAGTTAGCTTATCATGGCGCGCCAAGTAGGCCGCTTTTTCCGCTTACAGCCGATTTTGCCGCGGGCAGTAACAACGTGCAAGTTGCGCTCTCTAAAACGGGCCGTATTATTAATAATGTTGAGCAATACTTAAGCCAAGGAGGGGAGTATTATACTTGCGACCCAAAGGTTAAGTCTGAGGTGTGCTTACCTTTATTTAATAGGAGTGGTGAATGCGTAGGAATTATTGATGCTGAGGCGTTTCATAATGATTTTTTTGATGAAAAAGTACTCGCAGTCCTAATTGCATGCTGTATTAAAATTCCTCAATTTTTAGTTTAAATAACAAAAATAGACTATGTTGAGGTTTTTAATAATGATTTTTTGCATGCACAAGGTATTAACTGTATTAATGGCATGCTGTATTAAAATTCCTCACTTTTTTGTACCAATAACACTAGTCAACCTAGCGTGTTTTTATGATAAGCTTAAGCTCACACCAACCCCCTAAATAATGATAAGAGATAGTCAATGTTCTCAGTATTAAAACCATTACCCACAGATCCTATTCTTGGCCTTATGGCGGCCTATAAGCAAGATACTAACCCTAATAAAATTGATTTAGGTGTGGGTGTCTATAAAGATGAGCTAGGCAATACACCGGTACTTAAAGCGGTAAAAAAAGCAGAAGCGTTTCGTTTAGAAAATGAAACCAGCAAATCTTATATTGGTTTAGCGGGTAATTTAGATTACTGCCAAAAAATGGAAAGCTTACTATTAGGTGAGCACAAAACATTACTAGCTAACCGTGTACGTACGGCGCAAGCGCCAGGTGGTACTGGGGCATTACGTGTTGCTGCTGAATTTATTATGCGTTGTAATCCAAAAGCAACAGTGTGGGTAACTACGCCAACATGGGCTAATCATATTAGCTTATTTGAAGCAGCGGGCTTAACAGTAAAAGAATACCCTTATTACGATTACGAAAATAAAGACTTATTATTTGATGAGATGATCAACACACTTAAGCAAGTGCCTAAAGGCGATGTGGTTTTACTACATGCGTGTTGTCATAACCCAAGTGGTATGGATTTAAACGAAGCACAGTGGAAGGTAGTTGCTGAGCTTGCAAAAGAAGTGGGCTTTACGCCGCTTGTTGATATTGCATACCAAGGTTTTGGCTCTTCACTAGAAGAAGATGCACGTGGTTTACGTATTTTAGCTGACGCAGTTGAAGAGTTAATTATTTGTTCTTCATGTTCTAAAAACTTTGGTCTTTACCGCGAACGTATTGGTGCGTGTTCACTAATTGCAAAAGACAGCGCAACTGCTGATATTTCAAACTCAGTATTACTTAGTGTTGTACGTAGTATTTATTCAATGCCGCCAGCGCATGGTGCTGACATTGTAAATACAATTTTAAGCAGCACTGAGCTTACGCAAATGTGGCATCAAGAGCTTGATGAAATGCGTAGCCGTATAAATGGTTTACGTACACAAATTAAAGAAACACTAGCGACTAAAGACATAGCGCAAGACTTCTCGTTTATTGAGCGTCAGCACGGTATGTTTTCTTTCTTAGGAATTAATAAAGAGCAAATTACTCGCCTACAAAAAGAGTACGGCATTTATATTGTTGGCTCAAGTCGTGTAAACGTAGCGGGCGTGAGTGATGCAAATATTGAATACTTTGCAAATGCAGTTGCCGACGTATGTAAATCATAATAGTTAACCTGAACTCTGGTTAAGAGATTTACTAACATATTGAATCATCGTTATATTTAATTTTATTTTCTCTAGCCAGAGGTTTTCAGTGAAAACAAGGCGAATTTACGCGTCAATAGCTGGCCTATTGCAAGTAAATTCAACGCAGTTAGCGCTGAAAACAGCTGCTTGAGATAAGTTTATTATCCGGAGCTCAGGTTAGTTAAATTATTTAACTAAAAAACCGCACAACCTTAGGTTAGTGCGGTTTATTTTTGCCTCGTATTTAGAGCCTATGCGTCTATTAAATCTTCAACGCCAACAATCAGCCAAGGTGCATCAGTAAGCGTTAAACGCTCTAAATGCCAAATTTCTAAAATAGGTTGTTCTTGTTTATCTGCTAAATCGCGATACTTACCTTTAAAGCGTACGCTTACTTGCCACTTGTCAGTCAGCGTATCTGCGCGTACTAGTTCTGCATCTATAAACATCACTTCAGTAGCTACGCTTGTAATTGCTTCGCGCTCTGCTTTAAATTCGGCCACTAATTCAGGGCTTAAATACTCAGCCATAGTGTGATAATCAGCTTCGTTCCACGCATTTTGTAGTGTGTGGTAATGCTCACGAGCACCTTGTAAAAAGCCGTTTGTATCAAAGCCAGGCGGTAAGTTAAAAGGCACATCGTCGCCGTGCGCAGTACTATTAGCAAATCCTGTACTTGTTGTTTGTTCATGCTCAATAGGTGCTTGTTTAAATGCATTTTGTGACATGCCAGCACTGGCCAGTTGAGGCGACTGCCTTGCGCGCATAAAGCCACGAACAAGTTTAAATATTATAAAGGCTGCACCCGCAAGTAAAATCATCTCTAGCAGCTGAAACCCTTCAAAATCACCACCTAACATAGCAGCAATTAAGCCACCAGCAAGCAGTCCACCAAATACACCCGCCATAATGCCTTTTTTATTAGATGCTGGCTTTGCCGCAGGCGCAACTGCCTTGGTATCTGTTTGTTGCTTTTGTGCGGTTTGTTGCGTAGCTGGAGTTTTACCACGTTTGCTACTACCAAACTTTTTACGTGCTTGTGCATCAAAGCTTGCAGTCATTAGCAAGGCCAACAAAGATAAAATAACGACAAAATTCTTCATGAAAATCCTTAAATAAAATAAAGTGTCGATTATACCTATAGAAATATTATTTACTTTAAAAATCAGTTGGCTGGTTGGTAATATTTAAGGGGCAGGAGTAAATTACTAAACATTAAGCGCACCGCTTAGCTGGTCTAAGCGGTGCGAGAAGCTACAAGGTTACAGCCAGCGAATAGCGCCAGAAACACGTTCATTATACATATTCACCGGCGCACCTAAGCTGGCAATTAATACGGTATCGGCTTGTTGGCCTCTATTAATATGGCCTTCAAATCTGTCATCATGAAAGTCATCAGAGCCCATTTCAAACACTTTATTTTTAGTTGGCACAATAAATACCGTCATAGGGCCAAAGTCAGATTCAAACACTAAATGTATGCCTTTCTCCCCTTTAAAGTCACAAAACATAGCGTAAGTAATTTTACCGGGTAGCTCACTTAATTGTCCGCCAAGTAAGGCGAGCTTTTCATTCACGCTTTGCAGGCTAATTGCTTGTGTTTTATCGAGAGAATTTATTTCGTGATAAACGTGGGCTAAAGCATGCTCACCTGCGCCATAGGTATTTTGCTCAGAACTAAAAAAGAATGCACTTATAGTAACAACAAACGAAGCGGCTAGGGCTAAATGTACTCGGTCAAACTTAAAGCGCGATCGCGATGCAATAACGTTTTTATTAGCCGGTATTTGCGCTTGTTGCTGTGCTTTTTCTTTTAAAGAGGTGTTTAAAAGAATTCGCTCGGCTAGGTTTTCAGGTACCGGAACGTCATTAGCTGCACTTTGTAAATATTTATCGAAATCTTTCATGTCGTTAATAAACCGTTGTCGCTCTGAGTTGTCTTTAGCAAACTCGGTAAGCTCATTGTCAATATCGTTTGGCTGCGCAATAGTGCGGCGACGAAACTCAAGCTCATCCATTATTTTGATGCCCCTTTAAGTTGCTCATCATCACGGCTTAAAGCCTCTTTAAGTTGGTTTCTAGCACGGTATAGGCGTGTAATTACCGTGTTTTTGTTTAAATCGAGTATATTTGCAATTTCTTCGCCTGAGCAGCCCATTACTACTTGCAGTAATAATGGCTCTTTGTATTCATCAGGCAAGAGTGCTATTTGGCGTTGAATAACAGTTTGCTCCATTTCATCGTCTAAAGAGTGGCTGGTTTCATCAACCAATAATTCATCTTCTATATCGCTATAATCAAATTGTTTGCGCTCAAATCGTCGCGCGTTTTCGCGACGTAAAATCGTAAGTAACCACGACTTTGCTGCTTTTTGATCCAGTAAAGAGTCGAGCGAGCGCCAGGCACGCAAAAAAGTCTCTTGTACTAAGTCATCGGCAATGTGTGGATCACGGCATAACCAATAGGCAAAGCGGTAAAGCTCTTTATGGTAAACATGAACCAAGGCTTCGTAGCGCTTTTGCTTTTGTGCCATATCAATTAAGACCTGATTATTCGATTTTTTATTTCCAAACATAAGTTCTTTTTTAGTTAAATATTATTTAATATAATAAAAGGTCTACACGCATTAAAATTTAATGGTAAAGGTCTTTTAATACAGCTTGTTGCGACTTTAATGTTTGAGCCTGATACTTTTTAAGTAATTTAACTATAGCTGTAAGATCGCTGGTTGTTTTTTTATTACTGTATAATTGTGTTTGTAACTGCATCACATTATTAGTTAGTTCTGCATCATTAATAGCACGGCATAAAGTATCAATAGCGCCCATATTTTGCTTAGTTACTGTTTTTGCATATATATTTAATGCGCTATAAAACATTTTTGCATCGTTTTTATTTGCTGCATGTAATAAGTTTTTCAAACTAGGCAGCGCGGGTGCTTCATCAGTTATAGTTGCTACATGCGCATTATGAGTAGAACGGCTTAACCAATAAAAAATTGCAGTCACAACCCATAATAAATAGCCCAGTACAGCAACAACTATTAACCATAATGGTGTTGAGCTTTGTATTTGCTGTGGGTTAGTTGCATCAACACTATTTTGTCCTGCTGCTTGGTTATTGGTATTTTGCGAATCATTTATAATTACAGGATTAGCAGCATTGCTACTAGGGAGCACAGTAATAGTGCGCTCTGGTAAAGTAGCAAAGCTAATACGATTTATTTTAGTGTTGTACCAAGGCAGTTTTATTTCGGGCAGCGTATAAGTGCCAGGTGTTTGTGGTAACAAAGCATAAGAGGCAATTTGCTGCGATACTACACGGCCATTACGCACCGCGTTGTTATTTTCTTTTTGGTCTGGGTAGCTACGGATCCCTGTAATATCGGGCATTGATATTTCGGGGAGTTGCTCTTTAGTTACACCAAGTGCCGTTAAGGTAATTGTGCGTGTGATAGGAGTGCCTACCTCAACAGTATTATCCTCTGGTTGCCATTGCTCATCTAAGCTTACTAACTCACTAGGCAGCCAAGCGCCATTGTAATTACTTGGAATAGGCTTTATTTCTATTTGCTGATCATTGCCAAGCGCCGACACTTCTAACTGGCGGTAATTTTGCTGCACACGGCCTTGAAAAGCAGGGCCGGCAATAGTGTAGTCACCACTTTTTTGCGGCTGAATTAAATACTCTCGAGTAATGACTAAATAACGTTTACCGTCAACCAGTTCATAATCCTCTGTTTGTTTACCCAATTGGCTAAGTTGTGCATTTTCCATGCTAGGTGTGCCTAAGCTGCCGTCAAGTAGCTCTTTAGCTAAATAAAGTTTAAGCGTATAAACACCGGCTTCTTGTACAAACAAAGATTTACTTGAGAGCGATGTTTTTAAAAATATATCGTTATTTTTATCGGCATCAGCTGCGCGCTTGGCAACTTTTAAAGTAATAGGCTGCGAGCTGAGCCCCGCAACAGTAAACGACGGTATAGTGTATTCGCCTTCGCGGCGGGTCATTAGTTTAACCGACCAGGTGGTTTGCTTGTTCATACTGCCATTTATAATATTGGTGCGGGTACTTAAGCTAGTAGGGCCAACCACAAAGTTTTTTAACAGCATTGAGGTATCGGGTTGTTCATCTTTAATTGTGTCGTCTACTGTAATATTAAGAATAAAAAACTCACCCGCTAACACCGGGTTTTTATTTACACTGGCTTCGAGTTTGGTGGCAGCCATCAATGGCATCGCACTTAATAGCAATAAACAGCAAAATAATCGCATTACCATGACTTTTCTACTCCTGTGGGGCGACGTTGATATTGTCTTTTTTGGGCTTCTAATTGCATTTTATTCCGTAATAAAATAGCGGGATCGTCGGGCACTTTTCGCAGCAGCTGGTTAAGCTGCTGTGCTTGTTCTTTTTCTTCGTTAGTCAGCTCACTGGCTTGTACTGCTTGCGCTTGTTGCTCGGCAGTTTGTTGTTGCTCGTCGGGCGCAGGTTCGTTTGCAGCCTGTGGCTCACTTTGTTGCTCAGCGTTATCATTTGGCTGTTCGGCTGGTTGATTTTCACTTTGCTCGTTTTGCGGCTCAGCTTGCATGTCAGGTTTATTTTGTTGATCAGCTTGCTCTTGTGCTTGCTCAGAGTCTTTATCCGATTTATCGTCACTGTTTTTTTCACTGTCGCTTTGCGCTTCGCCTTGCTCATCATTTTGTTGCTGATCTTGCTTGGCTTCATCAGAATTTTGCTGTTGGTTTTGCTCATCACTTTTTTGCCCGTCTTGTGATTCGCCGCCGTCTTGGCTTTGTTGCTCTTGCTGCTGATTCAGTAATTGCTCAACCAGTGCTTGGTTGTCTGCGGCTTGTGTAAAGTTAGGGTGTAATGCTTGAGCTTGTTGATAAGCATTAATTGCTTCCTCTAGCTTGCCCGCTTTAGCAAGTGCGTTACCAAAGTTATAAAAACCGGTTGCCGATTTATCATCACTAAATTGATTAACCGCGGCCTCAAAGTTCCCTTGCTGATAAAGTGCAGCGCCTTTTAATTGGCTCGATTGGGCTGTTATTGCTTGCTCATAATCTTTATTGTTATAAGCATCAAGCGCTCGCTGATCGGTGTTTTTTAAAACTGTGGGCAGCTCTACGGCATAGGCATTTTGCTGTGGTAAAAAGCTAAACACTAAAAACACACTCAGCAAAGCCGCACGTCTAAATAAATAAAGGCTTAAAGGTAGTAGCAGTAATAAGCCATAAATACCGGCGTCTATACGCCAAAGCGCATGGTTTTGTTTTTCATCTTTTAACAACTCACCATTAGCGCTAGGTGCAAAAACAGCAATGTCGGCGCTACTTGGCTGATAACTAGCAAATTTACCGCCGCTGTTTGTAGCTAAACTTTTTAGCTGGCTGGTATTAATAGTTGGCACTACAATTTGCCCGTAGTGGTCTTTTAAAAATCCGCCTTCGGGTAGTTTAATTGGCGCACCTTGGGCGGTGCCTACACCGTAGATATTTAATCGGTATTGGGTGTTTTTAGTAAAGGTGCTCACCTCACTTTGCTCTTGCTGATCAATGCCGTCGGTTATTAAAATAATATCGCCGTCTAGGTAACCGGCTTGTCCTAATAGCTCTTTTGCTATATCAAGGCCAGCTAAAACATTAGAGCCTTTGTCGGGCATTATTTCTGGGCTTAAGCTAGGTATTAGGTTTTCAAGTGTAGTGGCGTCGTTGGTTAGCGGTGAAATGGTATAAGCACTGCCTGCATAGGCTACTAGCGCTGTGTCGCCTTCTTTAAATAAATCAATCATATCGAGGGCTTTAAAACGCGCCTGCATTAATCTATTTGGTAAAATATCTGTGCTGTACATAGAGTACGACATGTCCATAACAATAACGCGAGCATTTTTGCTTTGAAACACAGGTACTTGTTTTTCTTCAAAGCTGGGGCCGGCACTAAATATAATCCCTAAGCTACAAAATAGCGCTAATAACCAAAGTGGCTGGTTAGTTTTAGTGCTTGCGTCGCTCATAATAAACTGTGCTAAATGCGGTGCAATTAGCTGCTCATTGGTGGCTTTTTTGCGCTTAATTAAGGCAACAAAAAATAACCCAACTGCGGGTATGAGTAACCACAAAATAGCAGGGCGAATAAATTCAAAATCCATTAGTTAGGCTCCTTTATTGCGCGCAGGGTTGTTAACATTACTTTTAAGCTAATTAATAAAATAGCGATTAATAACGGCAAGTAAAATAATGAGCTTTGCGGGCGAAAGGTTTGCTCATCTACACTAATGGGCTCTAATTTGTCTAGTTCGGCATAAATTTGCTGTAAACCGGCTACATCTTTAGCTCTAAAGTACAAGCCGCCAGTTTGCTCGGCTATGCGTTTTAATAACCCTTCATCTATTGTGTCGCCGCTCATACCGCCCATATTAAATAAACTAAACCCACGAGGATTATCTGAGCCAACGCCAATGGTATACACTTTTATACCAGCATCGCGGGCAAGCAGTAGGGCTTCTTCGGGTTGTAAATTACCCGCAGTGTTTTGCCCGTCGGTTAGTAGCACCACAATACGATTGCTTTTATCTTTGTTTGCAAAACGTTTTACCGACAACCCTAAAGCATCGCCAATGGCAGTGGCGCGGCCAACTAAACCAATTTGTGCCTCAGAAAGCATTTTACTTACGGTTTTTACATCACGCGTAAGGGGGGTTTGTAAAAAGGCGGTGTCGCCAAATAAAATAAGGCCGAGCCTGTCGCCTTGGCGCTGCTCTATAAAATCAGTTAATACCGCTTTAACCATAGTTAAGCGGTCAACATATTGGCCATTGTAAGCCATGTCTTGCTCGGTCATAGAGCCTGATAAATCAACCGCCAGCATTATATCGCGGCCTTCGTTTGGCATTGAAATAGGATCATCTAACCAAGTAGGGTTTGCCGCAGCTATTACCAGTAATAGCCATATAACCCACTCGAACGGGGTTAAGCGCCGTGCGTGAGCTTCAATGCTTTGGCTGGTTAAGTTATGTTTGGCAAAGCTTGGGATCCGCAGTCGAGTGTGCGCATTGTTTACAGCCGGTTTTAGTAATAATAGTAATAAAGGCAGGGGGAGTAATATAAACAGCCATGGCCAGCTAAATTCAAACATTAACCACTTCCTTTAACTTAAATTGCTTAATTGCTTGGCGAAACTTATTTTCTAGCGCGCTATTGTTTTGCTCAAGATTATAAACACTGAGAATTTCTTGTTCACTAAAACTTAATCCGGTTAGTGTATTAAGCGTATTACACCACTGCTTGGTAGATTGCGTAGCAAGGCGTTTATCGTAATAGGCAATGACTAAGCGTTTTAAAATAATATGTAATTGCTGAGGATCAGTGTGCTGTTGGCTTAAATTAACCGCGAAGCGTTTTGGTTGTTTAAATTTATAACGCTTATAAGCCATATAAATTGCGGCGCTTAGCAGCAATAACAAAACGGCAATAATAACCCACCAAGCAGGGGCAAGTGGCCACCAATTTACTTGGCTTGGCGCTATTATGTCGTGTAGGCCATCAAGTGGAGACGTTTGCATGGTTATTTTCTCACTAATTGCAGCTCAAGCGGTGTGGCTGCATTGAATGATATTAAATTAAGACCCGATTTAGTTAAGCGATTAAAGCGTGTGCTAAATGCCTGTTCGGCATTTTTAGCAAAGCGCGCTCTAAAACTACTATCCATAAGTGGTAGGGCAAAGTCTTGGCCATTGGCGCTTACTGTAACGGCTTGTTTAAATGCCGGTAACTGATGCTCAAATGGATCGCTTATGTGGCAACCAATTAGCTCGCAGTGACGGCTTAGTATTTCGAGCTGTTTAAAGCTGGCGTCGTCTAGGGCATTAAAGTCAGAAATTAAATACACTAAACTACCGGGTTTAGCCAAATGGTTAAGGCGCTTTAAGTTATCGCTAAAGTTGTTAGTGGCTTGCTCGTCAATTGCGTTAAGGGCTTGCTGGTGGCTATCACACAAATTATGACACAGCTTTAATACCGCTTTTTCACGGGCGCTGGGCTTGAGTTCTAAATGAGAGTGCTGATTAAATACAATGCCACCAATACGGTCACCACGTTGGCAGGCCGACCAAGCAACCAATGCGCTAATGTGCGCGGCTTGCACCGATTTTAATAACAACTGCGAGCCAAATAGCATCGAGTTTGAAAAATCAGTAAAAATAAACACTGGGCGCTCTTTCTCTTCTTGAAAAAGCTTAGTGTGTGTTTCGCCAGTGCGCGCAGTTACACGCCAATCAATAGAGCGAATATCGTCGCCTTGTTGATAGTGGCGTACTTCAGCAAACTCCATACCACGGCCTTTATGCGGCGCAAGGTATTGCCCGGTTAAGGTGTTTTTAATTTTTACTTTAGGAGCCAGCTCTAGCAATTGCGCTTTGGCTTTGTAATACATCAGCTCTTTAAGCGCTAAATTTACACCGTGGCTATGGCTTTGTGCAAGCCATGCTTGGGGATCTAATGGTGTTTGCATAAGTTACGGTACGGCTACAAGTTCAACAATACGGCTAATTACCTGATCTTTAGTAATGCCATCGGCTTGGGCTTCGTAACTTAAAATAATACGATGGCGCAATACATTATGTACTACTGCCTGAATATCGTCGGGCGCTACAAAATCGCGGCCTTGCAACCAAGCATGCGCACGGGCGCATTTATCAAGGGCAATAGTGGCACGTGGGCTAGCACCAAACTCAATCCAGCTACCTAGTTGTGCATCCAACTTAGCACCTTCACGGGTAGCTATAATAAGCTGCACTAAATACTGCTCAAGTGGTGGTGCTAAATAAAGGCCTAAAATAGCTTTACGAGCGGCAAATAAATCGCTTTGACTAATTTTTTGCATTACCGCTGGTTGCTCGTTTAATGCTTCGCCTCGGGTTAAACGCAGTATGTCTAATTCGTGCTCTGCGCCGGGGTAACCTATACTCAAATGCAGTAAAAAGCGGTCAAGCTGCGCTTCAGGTAGCGGGTAAGTGCCTTCTTGCTCCAGCGGGTTTTGTGTGGCCATTACTAAAAATAGGTCACTTAGCGGATAAGTATTTTTACCCACAGTTACTTGGCGCTCTGCCATGGCTTCTAATAAAGCTGATTGTACTTTAGCTGGGGCACGGTTTATTTCATCAGCTAAAATAAGATTATGAAACAGTGGGCCTTTTTCAAATACAAACTCACTGGTTTGCTGGCGATAAATATCAGTACCAGTAATATCGGCAGGGAGCAAGTCGGGCGTAAATTGCACCCGCTGAAACGAGCCTTCAATGCCTTTAGCTAAGGCGTTTACGGCGCGCGTTTTTGCAAGGCCAGGAGGGCCTTCTACTAATAAGTGGCCGTCAGCTAAAATGGTAATAAGTAGCGCTTGAGTAAGCTCTGGCTGGCCAATAATTTGTGTATCTAAGTACGTTTTTAATTGTGAAAATGCGTTAGCTGCCATAATAAATAGACTGTCCTCGTCAGCTGGAATAATACCAAAGTTATTTGGGTACGAAATACTGACCTAGTTATAAGGTTTAAAATTGGATAACTCAAGAGTTAGACTGTATTTTTAAAAATAGTTCGTTATTTATTAACGACTTTTAGCCTATCACAAAACTTTGTAAATGCGTCTAAAAAAGCCTATTGTAGTACTTATATAGTAGGTCTTAGAGAATTTTATTTGCCTACTAATCGATAAATTTCAGTTTATCTATTGGCTTTAGTACACGGGTTGTTTAGAATCGAGTAAAACAAACAGGTCAGACCTGTCAGCGGGAGCATAATTAATGTCTGAGCAAAACATACTTAAAACACCAAAAGGCGATCGTATAGCCATAGTTAGCGGCCTACGTACACCTTTTGCCAAGCAAGCAACTGCGTTCCACCATGTACCTGCACTTGATATGGGTAAACTTGTGGTTAACGAAATGCTTGAGCGATTAAATTTCAACAAGTCAGAAATTGATCAACTTGTATTTGGTCAGGTAGTACAAATGCCAGAAGCACCAAATATAGCACGCGAAATTGTATTAGGTACTGGCATGCCGGTATCGGTTGATGCGTATTCAGTTTCACGTGCCTGTGCGACTAGTTTTCAGGCTATTGCCAACGTTGCTGAGTCTATTATGGCCGGCTCTGTTACTGTAGGTATTGCGGGCGGCGCCGATTCTTCATCGGTACTACCCATTGGCGTGAGCAAAAAATTAGCTGGCAGTTTAGTTGATTTAAATAAAGCGCGTACCTTAGGTCAGCGCTTAAAAATATTTTCAAAGTTGCGTTTAAAAGATTTATTGCCAGTGCCTCCTGCAGTTGCAGAGTACTCAACAGGCCTTTCAATGGGGCAAACTGCTGAGCAAATGGCTAAAACACATAACATTAGCCGTGAAGATCAAGATGCATTAGCGCATCGCTCGCATTCATTAGCAACCCAAGCATGGGCAGATGGAAAATTAAAAGATGAAGTAATGACGGCGCACTTACCGCCATATAAAAGCTTTATTGAAGAAGATAACAACATTCGTAAAAACTCAACGGTTGAAGGCTACGCTAAGCTTAAGCCAGTATTTGACCGCCAACACGGTACAGTAACTGCAGCAAACGCCACCCCATTAACCGACGGTGCAGCTGCGGTATTAATGATGAGCGAAAGCAAAGCAAAAGCACTGGGTTACGAAATCCTTGGTTATGTACGCAGTTTTGCGTTTTCAGCCATTGGTGTTGAAAAAGATATGCTTATGGGTCCAGCTCATGCCACGCCTATCGCACTAGATAGAGCGGGTATTACCCTTGCCGACCTAGACTTAATAGAAATGCACGAAGCGTTTGCATCGCAAACACTCGCTAACATGAAAATGTTTGCCTCAGATAAGTTTGCGCAAGAGCACTTAGGTCGCAGCAAAGCGATTGGCGAAATTAACATGGATAAGTTTAACGTATTAGGTGGATCGCTTGCTTATGGACATCCATTTGCAGCAACCGGTGCTCGCTTAATTACGCAAAGCTTATACGAGCTTAAGCGTCGTGGTGGCGGTTTAGCATTAACAACAGCCTGTGCTGCAGGTGGTTTAGGTGCAGCTTTTGTATTGGAGAGTGCGTAATGTCAGATTCAGTATTTAATTTAACGGTTGATGAAAATAAAATCGCCGTAGTAACTATAGATGTGCAGGGCGAAAAAATGAATACCCTGCGCAGTAGTTTTGCCGATGATTTAAAAGCCTTACTAGCCGAAGCTAAGCAGCAGTCTGTAAAAGGCATGGTATTTATTAGTGGTAAAAGTGATAACTTTATTGCTGGCGCTGACGTTAAAATGCTTGATAGTGTGCAAAAGCGTGAAGATGCTTTAGCTATTAGCGAGTTATGTCACCATGCATTTTTTGACATGGAAAACCTACCTTTTACTACTGTTAGTGCTATTCATGGCGCAGCTTTAGGTGGCGGGTTAGAGTTTGCACTAGCCTGTGATTATCGCGTAGGCACCGACAGTGGTATTACCATAATTGGTTTGCCAGAAGTGCAATTAGGTTTATTACCTGGCGGTGGCGGTACTCAGCGTTTAACTAAAATAATTGGCATTCAAAAAGGCTTAGAATGGATGCTAACTGGTAAGCAAATTCGTGCAAAGCAAGCTAAAAAAGCCGGTGTATTAGATGATTGCGTACCACATAGCGTGCTATTAAAAGTAGCGAAAGAATTTGCCGCTAAAGGCAAAGCACCAGCTAAAGAGCCAAAACTCGACACCGTGATCAAGCTGCTAGAATCAAATCCGTTTGGCCGTAACTTTATCTTTAAAAAAGCAAAAGAAAACGTCATTAAACAAACGGGCGGACATTACCCTGCGCCACTTTTAATTATTAAAGCGGTACGTGCAAGCGTAGAGCTCGATAAGCTAAAAGCGTATAAAACCGAAGCTGAAAGCTTTGCAACGCTGGTAATGAGCGATGAATCAAAAGCGCTGCGTAGTGTGTTTTTTGCAACCACAGAAATGAAAAAAGACTGGCGTAACGACGACGCACCAGTAATTAACAAAACCGCAGTGTTAGGTGGCGGACTAATGGGCGCAGGTATTGCGCACGTAAGTGCCGTTAAAGCTAAAGTACCGGTACGTATTAAAGATGTAGCAGAGCAGGGCATTAGTAATGCAATGAGCTATACCTATAAAATTTTAGATAAGCGCTTAAAGCGCCGCATTATGTCTAAAGCCGATATGCAGCTAACAATGAGCCGTATTACAGGCGCTACCGATTACAGCGGTTTTAAAAATATAGATTTAGTAATTGAAGCGGTATTTGAAGATCTTGAGCTTAAACAAGGCATGGTTGCTGATGTAGAGCGTGAATGCCAAGAAAATACTATTTTTGCGAGCAATACCTCGTCATTACCTATTTCGCAAATTGCAGCTCAAGCTCAGCGCCCTGAAAACGTGATTGGTTTACATTACTTTTCGCCAGTAGAGAAAATGCCACTGGTAGAAATTATTCCACACGCCGGCACCTCAAAAGAGACAATTACTCGTGTGGTAAACTTTGCGCGCAAACAAGGTAAAACACCTATTGTAGTAAAAGATACCGCTGGCTTTTATGTAAACCGTATTTTAGCGCCTTACTTAAACGAAGCAGCTAACTTAATGCTAGCAGGTGAGCCAATTGAAAAAATTGATGCAGCTTTAGTTGAGTTTGGTTTTCCGGTAGGCCCACTGGCATTACTTGATGAAGTGGGTATTGATATTGGTTCTAAAATTGCGCCAATTTTAGAAAAAGAGCTAGGCGAGCGTTTTAAAGCACCCGATGCATTTACTCGTATGATAGAGTCAAAACGCCTTGGTCGTAAAACTGGTCGTGGCTTTTATGAGTACGATAAAAAAGGCAAAAAGGTTGACGAGTCAGTTTATGAACTACTTAACGTTACCCCAGCTCCGCGTTTAAATAAAAGCGAAATTGCCAAACGTTGTATTGCACAAATGCTTAATGAAGCGGTTCGTTGTTTAGACGAAGGCATTATTGCCAGCCCACGTGACGGTGATATTGGTGCTATTTTTGGTATTGGTTTTCCACCGTTCTTTGGCGGACCATTTAGCTATATGGATAAACTAGGCGCAAGTAAAATAAGCTCAGACATGTCTACATTAGGCAGTAGCAATGCAATTTTTACCCCTTGCGACACGCTTGTAGCAATGGCAGAGTCAGGCGCTAAGTTTTATGCCGCTCAGCCAAGCCCAGAGCCAACAGTTGAGTCAGAGCCTGCAGAGCAAGCCACTGACGAAGCTGCAGCGCCAAGTGCTAAAGAATAAGTAAATAAGCATTAACTAACAAAAACCGCATTTTATATGCGGTTTTTTTATGGCTAAATAAAGGTATGCCGCGATTAGTTAGAAACTGTGAAGCGCGTCTGCTTCAGCAGTAATTTATAAATACTGAATCACGCAAAAAAACTAAGCTACATCGACAGGACGAAAATAAGATAGACCCACGATTATGTAATAAATGACTCGGGTGTATAGAGCTCGTATTCGGAAATATTAAGGTGAATAAATGTATGAACAAACTGACCTTACGCGGGCAAACAAAAGTGGGCGAGTAAAGGTAACAGTATTACTTAATTCATAATATAAAAATACTCTATTAAGAATGTAATCCTTTTAATCGAAATAAAGACACTCAATGGCCTGTGTTCTTTCCAAAAACCAATTAAAACAATACCAAATATCTTTTTTATATTCAGCATAAAATATATTAATCAATTGTACCAAACGAGGAACTCGGCTATGGTTTTATTTATCAATAAAAATAAATTTAAAAGCGAGTTAATCTACAGTCTCGTTATCAAAACTAGGAGTTACTTGTATGAGCAATACATTTATTGTCGACTTTTGGGCAAAAACTTTCCTATATTTGGGAAAAGTTTCATTCTTTAATTTAGTTCGCTGGATATTCCCAAAATCTAGAACTGGTATTTTTTCTGAGGCTTGGGCACTTACTCACGTATTTTTATCAATCCTTTCAGTCCCCGCTGTTTTGTATATAAAAAATGATTATATAAGCTTCATTATTACATTTTACGCATTGTTGAGAGTTTTTGAAGTTGTAATCTATCAAATTAATGTACTTTTATTTGATGAATATAGGGCGAATAAAGCAGGTAAAAGTTATGCGTTAAATGGTTATCGTAGGATGATAATTCTATTAATTCAAAACTATTTTGAAATAATATTTTGGTTTGCAGCTCAATACATTTTCTTTCAACATATTTTTAACTTTACAGTACAAGGTTCTCATGAAAGTGTTTTAGGTGCCGTATATACAAGCTTTGTTGTTATGACTAGTTTCGGGTTTTATAATGTTACTCCACTTGGAGTTCTGGCTTACTCTCTTGTTATTGGCCAAGCAATGATTGGATTGTTTATGACATTACTTAGTTTAGCTAGATTTATAGGAGTAATTCCAACCCCGAAATCAATGGATCAATACGAACAATAAACATTTTTCTGTTTTGTGTCTTAATATTATAGCAAACAACTTTTAGCCCCTTATTTGGGCATTCTACCTTGTGGGGAAAGAAATGAATTTGGGAAGTCTCGTACCTTGGTTAGCTTTGTTGATTTCAGTTGTCAGTTTGTTGGTGAGTGCGTATGCAATTTATCGAGATAAAAGTCGGGTTAAGGTTTTTTGCAAAGTAGTATATGACTGCTCTAAGGATGAATCTGAAAACCTAGACAACCCACCTCCTTTTCTACGTATATATGCCGTGAATACAGGGAAAAGGCCGATATTCTTATCTGATCTTTGTGGTTATATTTCAAGAAAGTCATCAAGTTTTTGGGCTTTAAAGGATGAGCCAATAGTTTACGATGAACATGGAATACCATCGGTCGTATCTAGTTATTTTGTTCATGATGTCGGTGTGAGGTTAGATGATGGAGAAATTTATGAGTATCGAATTGAACATGATAATTATACAAAGTTATACGCTGTTAATAATGGTGGTGCGTTGTTTAAAAAATACTTTTTAACGGATGTGTTAGGTCAAAAATATCCAGTCAAAGATTCAAAAAAAGGAATTAAGAAATTGTTGGAGTATAGAGCATAGCAAGGAACTATGGTGTTAATTTATAATATTGAACCATTTAGGATTCCATATATACCATCTCTCACTATTAGATGTATCATCACTACTAGCTTTAATTTAGAGGTATATAACAGGGGTATCGTTAGGGTTGGGCTAAATGTTAGTAATAAATACGCTTGAAGTGCTTCAAGCGTATTTAAAATAAAATGGGGTATTTAAAGATGGGCGGCGATAATTTTTTTATCTTTTTCTGGCATGTTATCTACCACTAAATCAAATGAATTATCAATCATTCGCTTAATCTCGTTTTGCGGGATTGTGCCATCTAGTATTATGGTATTCCAAAGGCGTTTATTCATATGATAGCCAGGGATCACTGCAGTAAACATATCTCTTAATGCTAGTGCTTCGTCGGGGTCACATTTTAAATTTAACCACCAAATAGGCTCGCCATTGGCGTCGTTATTTTCATCATTACCCAGTGCAAGGGTGGCAAACATTTTATGGTTTACCTTGTAAACATCAACTTCTTTAGAAAAAGGTTGGGTTACTTTAACTAGTGGTTTGTTAACTAAATACTCATGTACAGTTTGTTGGTCCATGATCCATTCCTTGAAGTCATACTCGATGAAACTACCATAACAGTTTTTTTAATGTTTGATTATATGTATTTTTGTAAAAATCATAATTTTATGAGTTAATCCAAGGTATAGCGGGGTTTTGAAGCAGTTTTAGTTGAACAAAATCTAGTTCGTGGTATGTTTCTCAGAGTCAAAAATAATAGGAATATATTCATGCCAAAGGCGAGTGAAGTTAAAAAAGGGACAGCCATTGATTTTAATGGTCGCGTTTTAGTTGTAAAAGATATAGTACGCTCAGTTCCACAAGGTCGTGCTGGTGGTAGTTTGTACCGTATGCGTTTATACGACGTAGTAACGGGCAGCAAAGTGGATGAAACATTTAAAGACAGTGATATGTTAACACTTGCTGATTTAACTCGTCGTGAAGCTATGCTTTCGTACATTGATGGTGACGAGTATGTGTTTATGGATAACGAAGATTACACGCCATATAATCTAAGTAAAGATGCGATTAGCGAAGAGATTTTGTTCGTAAATGAAGAAACTCAAGGCGTGCACGTTATTGTAATAGATGGCGCACCGGTTGGCCTAGATTTGCCATCAAGTGTTGAACTGGTTGTGGAAGAAACCGACCCATCTATTAAGGGTGCTTCGGCGAGTGCACGCTCAAAGCCGGCGCGTATGTCTACAGGGTTAAATATTTCAGTTCCTGAGCATATTTCTACAGGCGATCGTATTCGTATCAATACTGCAGAGCATAAATTTATGGGCCGTGCTGAAAAGTAAGCGCCTAATTATTTATATTAAAAAGCCGACTTGTTCGGCTTTTTTTATTGCTTAGATTCAAATAGTAAGTGCATAGCTTTAAAAATAGTCATTTTATGGTTAAAATACGCGGCTTGTTTTTACAGGTTTAGGTATTGCTTTGATTTTTGTTTTATTAAGCGCAGTGTTTATAGCGATTATGTATTTAGAGGCGATTAAAAAGGGCATGCCGGTTAAGCGTTGGCTGTTGTTAGCGGGTTTACTTGGGCCGGTTGCATGGTGTTTGTTTAATTTACATTATCGCCGTGCGTTACTGCGAAGTGTAGGCATTAACCCTTGCATATGGCGTCCTTAATTTTTTATTTCTGTTTTTTAACTTTAATTAGTGACAGCTACTTTTTTAATCTGGCTAATTAAACTAGGTACAGACTTGCTGTGCTGGAGTTTTAAAAATTCGGTAAACTCATCTTTTGATAGCGGCTTAGAGTAATAGTAGCCTTGTACTGTTTCACAGTTTAATTGTTTGAGTATTTCTATTTGCGACGCTTGCTCTACGCCCTCTGCAACCACATGTAGGTCAAGGTTATGGGCAATAGTAACAATTGAGTCGACCATATTGCGGCCGCGCTCGTTTTTCATGTCATCGATAAAGGCTTTATCAACTTTAAGCGTATTAAGCGGAAACTGCTTTAAATAGGCCAGCGAAGAGTAGCCGGTACCAAAGTCGTCCATTGCTAAATGAATACCTCGGGCGCTGAGTGAGCACATTATTGCGATAGCATCTTTAGGGTCGTCCATTACCGTGCCTTCGGTAATTTCTAGCTCTAAAAAGTAAGAGGGCAATGCATTTTTTTGTAAAATCACATCAATACGTGTTGTTAGGTCGGGTAAACTAAATTGCTTTGCCGATAAATTCACAGCAACTCTGCCATTAAATAAGCCCGCATCAAGCCACTCTTTTACATCGCGACAGGCTTTATTTAAAACCACTTCACCAATTTCTATTATTTGCCCTGTTTCTTCTGCTATTGGGATAAAAACACCCGGGCTAATAATACCTTTTTTAGGCGTGATAAAGCGTACTAATGCCTCCATTCCCACAAGTTTACCGGTATGAATATTCATTTTTGGTTGGTAATACACGGCAAAATGATTTTCTTTTAAACCAAAGCGCATTAGGTTTTCTATTTGCAGGCGCTTTACGGCTTCACGGTTCATGGTGTCATTAAAAAACAGATAACTATTACCTTTCTTTTTAGCGTGGTACATAGCTGTGTCGGCATTTTTTAATAGTAGCTCTGGGGTATTACCATCTTCAGGGAACAACACAATGCCAACGCTTGAGGTAATGGCAAGCTCATGTCCGGCCATTTTAAAAGGCGTAGCAATAGCCGCTAAAAACTGTTTAGCGGTGCGGGTAATAGTATATATGTCGTTAGTATCAGACATTACCAGTGCAAACTCATCGCCGCCTAAACGATAAAACACGTCATTTTCGCGAGTGAGTTTATTTAGCCGCATAGCGAGTTTAGCTAATAAGCTGTCACCTAGTTGGTGCCCTAAAGAGTCATTTATTTTTTTAAAGTTATCTAAGTCGAAAACTAACAAAGCATGGTGCGAGTTTAGTTGCCCTAATTTTTGTAAGTCGGTAAAAAACAAATTACGGTTAGGCAGGTTGGTGGTGCGGTCTCTATTGGAGAGGTTATGCAGTTGCGATTCGGCTTTTTTACGCTCGGTTAAATCAGAGTATACAACGACATAGTTAGTTATTTGGTTTTGATCATTTCTAATTTCATCAATCGAAATTTCTATGGGTAATAAAACATGTGCACTATTGCGTAATTTAACTTCTTGTTGCAGGCTATCTCGCTGGTATACGGTTTTTTTAATGGTGTTAATGTAACTTTTATCGTAGCCGGGCAAATTAAAATCTTTTTTAAGGTACTGCTCGCGCACGCCACCAAATAAGGTTAAAAAGCTGGGGTTAATATCCACTAACTTAAAGTTTTTATCGTAAATAGCCAGGGCATCGGTTAGCGATTCAACGCATTTTGCAAAAAGGTTTAAGCGCTCTTCGGTTAGCTTTAATTGTGAAATGTCGCGCACTGTGCCTGTCATGCGTAAGGGACTAAGGTTGGTGTCTTTTTCTATTATTTTGCCGCGATCGAGTACCCAGAGCCAGCCGCCAAAATGATCTTTAATCCGATAAGTCGCTTCAAAAAAAGGAGTTTGCTGAGCAAAGTGTTTTTTAAGTAAATATTCTACTTGGGTAATGTCGCTTGGGTGAATAAGGCTTTTATTAGGTGGAAACTCTGTTGATAATATTGAATCCATTAAGTACTTATCGTTAATACGAAGTACTTTACCGGTTTTTATATTCCAATCCCAAAGGGTATCGCCACTGCCTTCAACAGTGCTTTTTAAGCGTTGTTCAGAAAGCATAAGTTGATAGCGCGAGCGCTTAAGTTTATATATAACCGTTAGCATGTAGCATAAAACAAGCACAATTATTGCGCTTGCCGTAACTGCAACGGTATTTAAATTTAAGTTAAAAGTTGCCTCTAAGGCATATAGGCTATGCGAGGCAACTAATAGGGCTAATAGTAAGCTTATTTTTATTATTATTGTGATCATTATTTTTATTGTTTTTATAACATTTAATTTTCAAACGACAATCTAAATCAAGCGTTACTCACTGTCAAAGAGAATGCGAGTAAAGGGCCTGATTATGCGCTTTATTAGGCTTTGCAGAGCTTAAAAACTCATATCTAGGTCTATTTTCATTAAAAAGGCTTAGCGCGTATGCTTTTATATCTGCAAGGGTTAATGCATTTAATGCATCAAGCAAGCGTTGTTGCATATGAAACTCGTGATCGCGATTACCAATAGCTAACCATAATCGTTGCGAGCGCAGTCGCAGGTTTTTATCTGCTTCGGCTATATGTGTGGTTAGGCCGTGCTTTTGTTGTAACCAATCTTGCGGGGTTAAATTATCTATATTGGTTAAATAGTCATGAATAAAGTTATTATGGCGCTGCAGTATTGTTTTGGCTTCAAACTTGGGTGATTGCACATAAAAAACAATGCCCGCGCGGGTGTTAAAAGGCGCGTAACCGGCACCAACTAAATAACCTAATTGTTGCGTGGTGCGTAGTTCGTTAAAGTAATCTTGATTGATTAGATGATTTAGCGCCATCATTTTTACTTTTTCACTTACACAGTCGGTTTGTGCTTGATAGTAAATAAGCATAGCGTGATCATTACAAGGAAGCGTTAACTCAAAGCGCGTTACTTTGTTAATTTTAAATAATGGCCGTGTTAAATCGGCTATTACAGCGGCGCTTTTTAAGTGCGCGGCTACTTTTTTCTGAAAACTAATTGCATCAGCTTGTTGCCAGTTACCATGTAAAAAAGACTCTACATGCAGGGCTTTAAAAAAGTCTTGTCTAAATTCATTAAATTGCTGAAAACACGTGTTTTTTAATGCGTCAGCCAATTCGTCTGGCTGTGGATTCCACGGCATTATTTTTGCGCCTAACATGCTAAACAGCTCACCTACGGGCTTATTTTGATTACTGTTACGCCAATGCCTTACTAATTGCTTTTTATACTCGGCAAAACGCTTAGAGCAAATTTCTACGTTAAATAAAGCATCAATGAGTTCATCAACCAGCTCTAACTGGCTTGATGAGAGCCCCGCTGTATGTAGTGTTAACCCACCTTGATGAGACGTTAAGTGATAACTAAGTCCTGCAAGTTCGGCAGGGTAAAATTGCTCGCTAACGCTATCCATAAATAAATCAGAAAAGAGGCGGGTGAGTGCCATGTGCTTTACATCTTTTATTGCAAAGTCTGAGTCCATTGCCAAGTAAAAATGACCTTTGGCAACGCGAAAGGTGTTGTCTTGTTTAAACCAAAAATCAAAACCAGGCTCTGTGACTATTAGCTCAGGTTTTGTTTGTGGCTCAATTATATCAAACAGCTCAACGTCTTTGGTTAAATAAGGATTAACAACAGGTAAGCGCATTTCATTGAGTGGTTTATTAATGTTACTTAGTGCATCGAGCCAACTAGTCGAAATTTTTTCAACCTTGTAAGGTGTATTATACCAAGCTGCTTTATGTTGAGGCTCAACCCCGGGGTGAATAAGTACCAAGCGCATATTGTGTGGCTTTAACCATTGCATGGCCATTTCATGGGTGGCGTGTTTAAAGCCTTCCATTAAATAGTCGCCTTGTAAGTAGTTAGGCTGATCGTAATGTTGCATATTAATGCTTAAGTTACTTACCCAGT
Organism: Pseudoalteromonas nigrifaciens; assembly: GCF_002221505.1. Classification (NCBI taxonomy): domain Bacteria; kingdom Pseudomonadati; phylum Pseudomonadota; class Gammaproteobacteria; order Alteromonadales; family Pseudoalteromonadaceae; genus Pseudoalteromonas; species Pseudoalteromonas nigrifaciens. The sequence continues at coordinate 1,073,155 of NZ_CP011036.1, forward strand.
CTATTAAGCGCGATTGTTCTTGGTTATCGAAGGCAATTTGCAATAGCTTCTTTTTATCTTGGTATAAGCGCGGTAGCTGTTCAATATTGTTATTAATGAGGCAAATATACTCAAGGATCATTTCAATAATATCTTCAAAGTATTCAATACCTTCATCCGTTAGTGCCATACTAATATTAAAGTCTTTAAAATTACTGCCATTAATGCCACCCCCGGCAGAAAGTGCATTTATCCAGCCTTGCTGTTTTAAAATAGAGTATAAGGAGCCCGCACCTTCATAACCGAGTAAGTGTGCAATAAAGCTCACTGTTTTGTGACGATAAAAGTCATCAATATTAGGCATTGCAAAGCTCACTATAAGCTTTTGCATATGCTTATGAGGTTCAATGTGCAGCAGTTTTCCTAGGTCTTGCGCTCGGTATAGCGGCGCACTAATTGCGGGTTTTGGTTGCTTGGCGTTACCACAAACCGCAGTAAAGTATTGTTTTGTCCATGCTTGGAGAGTGTCGAGCTCCTCATTAGCGCATATGACCAAAGTCATGTATTGAGCTTGGTAAAACTGCTTAAAAAAGTCTCTTAGCTCGTCGCTAATGCAGCGCTCTCTGTCGGCTAATGTTTGTAAATTACCCACCGAAAATTTAGCAAAAGGGTGAGCCGGATTAACCGTTTCTTTATGTACTTGGTATATACGACGGCCGTCGTCTTTAATTTTTAATTTAAATTCTGCTTCTATCGCGTTACGTTCTTTTTCTGTTTCTGCAGCATTTAATAATGGCGCAATAAAAAACCGGCTAAATTGCTTTAGCGCATGTTCAAATTCTTGATTATTAATGTCAAAAAAGTAGCAAGTGTGCTCAGTTCCGGTCCAGGCATTGGTATTGCCGCCCGCTTGTGATACAAAATTATTAAAGCTACCTGAGTCAGGAAATTGATCTGTGCCTAAAAATAGCATGTGCTCTAAAAAGTGTGCTAAGCCTTGTCTATCAACAGGGTCGTCAAAATGTCCAGCATTAACAGCCATAGACGCAGCGGCTTTTGTTGCATCTTTATCTTGCACTAAGAGTACTTTTAGACCATTGTCCAGTGTTAGAGCGCGGTAGGCTCTGTTATCATTGCGACTGATATTCAAATGATGCTCCTGAAACTAAATGTTTACTTGTTAACAACAGATGATAACTTCAGGACAGAGAAATACAGCGATAAGATTTACCTGAATATCATGACAGAACTATTTAAGAAATAAATAGTGTTACCTTGTTAATATAGCGGAAGAACGGGCAAATTGGCTACTGTTTTATATTCTTTAATTGGTTGATTTATTATGAAAACAATCTTAATAATGCGCCACGGCGAAGCAACGCCAATGCAGGCCGATGATGCAGCGAGACAGTTAACCCAAAAGGGTCATATTGAAGCTGAAAAAATGGGGCTGTGGCTGGCAAAAAACTATTCACCCGATGCGCTGTTAGTTAGTCCTTACATTAGAGCTCAACAAACAGCAAAAGGGGTTGCTAAAAATAACACGTTTAAATTTAGCGAAACCTGCAAAGACATTATACCTGAAGGTAAACCGCAAATTGCAGCCGATTACATCGAAACGTTAATAGCGGCGCATCCTGCGTGTAATACTTGGCTAGTAGTGGCGCACATGCCCATAGTAAGTTATTTGGTTGATCAGTTATGTGTGGGCCATATGCCTATTTTTAATACCGGTGCAGTTGCCGTAATTAATTATAATGAGCAAACCCAGCGCAGCGAATATAAAAACATAAATGCGCCTGACACTGTTTAATGCCAAACAATTTGGAAAATATAAATTATGACAATTGAACGCCTTCAAACTAATGCGCGTATGAGCCGCATAGTAAAGCATAACGGTATTATTTATCTGTGTGGACAAGTTTGTGCAGACGCTGAAAAAAATATTAAAGAGCAAACTCAAACTATGCTCGATAAAGTAGCTACTTTACTAGATGAAGCCGGCAGCTCGAAAGAGAATATGCTAAGCGCGACTATATATGTAAAAAGCATGGAGTATTTTGCTGAGATGAACGAGGTGTGGGATGCCTGGGTACCTGAAGGCTATGCCCCTGCACGCGCCTGTGTTGAAGCTAAAATGGCTCGAGATGGCTTGCTTGTTGAAATTTCGGTTGTTGCTGCAGTTAAGTAATTAGCAGCTATTAAGCTGCTAATCTTTTGAATTTAAAATGCTTAGATGATTAATACAATTAACTCTTTGGGTCCATGTGCGCCATAGGCAAGCGTCTGTTGAATATCGGCAGTTTTTGATGGACCCGAAATAAACACCACATTAGTAGGCAGCTTATTATGCCACTGCTCCTTTTCAAGTAACTCACTAAAAGTGGGGTAGAGTGTTTGGCTATCCACAATAACAAAGTGTACAGGGGGCACTAACGATAAAGTGCGCGGCTCAGCAACTGTAGGCCACAACACAATCGTGCCCGTTTGCGCAATTGCGCAGCGTGAGCCTGTAATACCAGCCGCTACCTGATCAAACAACCGCTCTTTATGTTCACTAAAGTCAAAGTTATACTTTTCGAGAGTGATCGCGCTGTTTAGCTGTTCAATCTCGTTAGTATATTGGCACTGCTCGCCGTATAGTAAGTGATTAATATTACGTTTTTTTAATTCAATATAAATATGTGTCGCTAATTCGCTGCGAGCTATGCTTATCACTTGCGCATGGTTACTTTTTAATTGTGTAGTAAACTGCTCAAGGTATTGCTGCGGGGTTAACTTAGCATAGTTAACAGCGTATTCTTGAGGAAGTTTGTCATAATCTACTTCTTGTATCTGCTGTTTCAGCTTGTTTAAAATACTTCTGCGTGCATTACTCATTATGATTCCTTGCGTTGCTTTAGCTGCTTTGCTTTTTCACGTTCTTTCACCCGTTGGTGCAATGTTTTTGACGCTAGTTTTGGCGCTGTTCTAGCTTCGGTCCAAGGGCCAAGTTTCGCGGGTAATAAAAACCGTAGCCGTGTTACTAGCCACATGCTCGATTGATACAGCCAAGGAGAGCGATGAATGATGGACCAGATACTCCATATCAACACTTCTTTATTTTTACGACCACTGCCTTGGCCTTTCATTATATGTGGTTGCTGCGATGCTGGTTTGACGCTTTCTTGGCGTAGTCGTAACAGTAATTTAGGGATCGGAATTTTAACCGGGCATACATCACCGCATGCGCCACATAACGACGAGGCGTTGGGGTGATGAGTAGTTGCTTCTAGCCCAAGCATGTGGGGCGAGACAATTTTCCCGATAGGCCCAGGGTATACTGTGCCATAAGCATGACCACCAATACGAGTATACACGGGGCAGTGGTTCATACAGGCACCACAGCGAATACACTGTAATGTTTGACGTAGCTCTTCATCGCTATACATTTGACTACGGCCATTATCGAGTAACACCAAATGTACCTCTTCTGGGCCATCTTTTTCACCGAGCTGGCGTGGGTGACTAATCATATTAAAATAGGTTGAGATCGCTTGGCCGGTTGCACTGCGTGTTAATAAGCTCAGAAGCGGGGGAATATCAACAAGCTTTTCAACCACTTTTTCTATGCCGGTGATGGCAATATGTAACTTGGGCACTGTGGTACACATACGGCCATTGCCTTCGTTCTCTACTAAACATAATGTGCCCGTCTCGGCAACGGCAAAATTAACCCCAGTGATACCCACATCGGCATGGCAAAATTTATCGCGAAGTACTTTTCTCCCTTGCTGAATGAGTGCATCTACGTCGGTGGTGTGCTCAAAACCGGCGATGTTTTTTGTAAACAAATCGGCGACTTGCTGCTTATTTTGGTGAATCGCCGGCATAATAATATGTGACGGGTGCTGTTTAGCGAGTTGTACTATGTACTCACCCATATCAGATTCTAAGCACTCAATATTATTAGCTTCGAGATGATCGTTAAGCGCGGTTTCTTCAGACACCATCGACTTGCCTTTAACCACCGTTTTGCCATCTTTATCAGCAATAATTGCGCTAATAATTTCGTTGGCTTGCGAGCAGGTTTCGGCCCAATGAACCTTAATACCGTTTTGTGTCAGTTGTTGCTCTAACAGCTCTAACAAAATCGGTAACTTTACTAAACTACGTTGTTTTATTAGTTTACATTGCTCTCTAAGTGTTTCTAGCTCATCAAGGTCGCTAAAAGCATTTTTGCGTTTCTCGACCAGATAATCCATGGCGCCGCGAAAATTACTGCGCAGTTCATCGTTAGCTAGGTCGCGTTTAACATTTTCTTTGAAAGAACGCGCTGAAGCGGCATATTTACTTTCGTCTTGTGTCGCTTGACGTGGATCGATATGTTTTTCACTCATATCTCACCTCCTGCGGTGGTGCGACTTAATAGGTAGCTGGCGATATGCTCCCCTTGTAATGGCGCTTTTTGATGCCTCAGTGCGCCATTAATGTTCATCATACATCCCCAGTCAGCACTGACATAACGTACTACGTCGGCGGCTAGTAAGTTGGCGCTTTTATCGGCCACCATTGCATTAGAGATATCACCATGCTTTACTGCAAAAGTGCCACCAAAGCCGCAGCATTCACTTTCATAGTCATGGGTTATTAACTCGACTTGGCTGAGCTGGGATAATAATTTTTTGCTGGTGATATGCACGCCCATTTCTCTGCGTGCAGCGCAGGAAGTATGCATTGCAACCCGTTCATAAGGGCCGCTATCGGTTAGTTTTATTTTTAATGCATGCACTAAAAACTCAGTGAACTCAAAAATACGGTCACAAAACGCATTTATGTTAGGCTCATCTTTAAGTAGTTCTTGGTAGTGATGGCGCATCATACCGCCACAAGAACCAGAAATAACCACAATTGGAATATCTAATGCAAAATGCTTCACTTGCTCACGCGCCACCGCTTTGGCTTGCTCGGTATAGCCAGAGTTATAAGCGGGTTGGCCACAGCAGCTTTGCCCCTGCGGAAAAATAACCTCAATGCCTTGGCGCTCTAAAAACTCAATTGCGTCAATACCTGAGTCAGGAAACAGCGTATCGTTGAGGCAGGTGCCGAATAAGTAAACCTGGGTTGGGTTTGTCGGGTAGTGTCTTAGGTGTATTGTATTTAACTGGCTCATTGCTAATCCTTGTTATCCTAAATGGTTAAGTGGGTCGGTAATATTAAAGACGTAACTGGCGATCAAACCGAGTAATCCAGCAGTGAGTACGTAGTAGAATGTGGGTATGATAGTACGCTTTATGGTTGCCCCTTCTTGATTGAGTAAACCCACCGTTGCAGAGGCGGCAACGACATTATGAATTGCAATCATATTCCCAGCGGCAGCGCCGATGGCTTGCAACGCAACCAATAACGCGCCGGAAATAGACAACGCATTGGCCACTTCAAATTGAAACTGGCTAAGCATCATATTACTCACGGTATTTGAGCCGGCAATAAACGCGCCTAGGGCGCCTACCATAGGAGCAAAAAGTGGGTAGATGTCACCAAAAGTCAACGCAATTAAATTAGCCATAGCAACAGGCATGGCGTCTAAGCCGGCGTCGTTCACGCCAGAATTAATTAAAATACGTACCATAGGAATGGTAAAAATTAACACAAAGCCTGCACTGAATAGTACTTTTGAGGCATCTTTAGCGGCATCAGTAATTTCAGATACTTTCATTTTATGAATAAACAGCGTCAGCAATGATACAAACAACAAAATACCACCAGGTAAATACAATGGCGCAATACTGCCGCTAATATCCGGCTCGTCTAAAATTAGGTTAAATTGTAATGAGAATTGATTAAGCAGTGCTTTTAAATCTGTTGACAAACGACTCGCCACTAATAATAACGCCACTAGCAAATACGGCAGCCACGCTCTAAATAACGACATAGGGGCTTTGATTTTAGTGGGGGCGCTAAAAGCAATATTCCCCAGCCAAGTTGTTGGCCATTTTTCGCGCGGGGCAAAGTCCCATGACTGAGTGGGTATTAAAAACTTAGCTTTCGCGCACGGTACGACTATCGCTAGCCCAACCAAGGCACCAATTATTGAAGGAAATTCAGGGCCGATAAAAACACCGGTTAACGCATACGGGATGGTAAACGCAAGTCCAGCAAATAGAGCAAAAGGAGCCACTTGAAAGCCCTCGCGCCAGCTGTTATTTTTGCCAAAAAAGCGCGTCATCATACAGATCATTAATAACGGCATTAAAGTGCCAGTAATGGCATGGCCAATGGCAACTTCAGAGGTTATTAATACTAAAAATTGCTCCCAGCTACTGTTATTTGTCAGTAATTGTTCACTGAGTAACGCTTTATCTAAGCCATTACTAACACCAATAATAATCGGCGTACCCACCGCACCAAACGATACCGGTGTCGATTGGATCATCATGCCAATCATAATCGCTGCCATAGCAGGAAAGCCCATCGCTACCAAGAGGGGAGCTGCAATCGCAGCGGGTGTACCAAAACCGGTTGCGCCTTCAATAAATGAGCCAAATAACCAAGCAATAATAATAACCTGAATCCGCCTATCGGGACTGATATCGGCAAAACCACTGCGAATCGTGCTGATCGCACCAGAGTGTTGCAATGTGTTGAGCAACATAATGGCGCCAAAAATAATCCATAATACAGAGATGGTCACCAGCATACCTTGAAGGCTGCTTGCTAAAATACGGTTAAATGACATTTCCCAGGCAAAATAAGCAATAGCCATAGTAACGATTAACACCACGGGCATGGCACGCTTTGCTGGCCATTGCAACGGGATCAGCAATAAAGCGGCAAGTAAGATAGGAGTAAAAGCAAGCAGGGCTTGCAGGTATATCGACATAGAGTAACCACGCTTAATTTTTTATAGTAATTTTTATGCTGTTACTCTAGTAGTTAATTTATTGTTTATATATAGTCTGTAAATTAATGAATTGTTTCCAAAAAAGGTGTAATGAATGGCTAATGCCCATGAACTGACGTTATTTTCATTAGTAGTTGACGCACAATCATTTAATAAAGCAGCAGAGGTTGCGGGGATATCGACCCCGGCTCTTTCTAAAAAAATCAGTAGGCTAGAAAAGGATTTAGGTGTGCAGCTATTATATCGAACTACCCGCAAACTAAGCTTAACCGAAGCGGGCAGCTCGCTGTATCAACATGCAAAGTCAATAGAATTACAATTAAATGACGCATTAAATAGTGTTAGTGCCTACCGTGGAGCAATTAGTGGTTCGATTAAAATGACCGTACCGACCATTTCAGGGGAGCTACTGTTAGCGCAAGTAGTGGGCCAATTTTGTGAAAAGTACCCTAATGTGAATGTTGATATGCGGCTAGAGAATGACTTTATTGACTTGGTTGATAAACGCATTGATTTAGCGATTAGAACCGGCGTATTAGCAGATTCAAGTTTAATTGCAAAGCCTATTATTAAATCGCGTTGGGTGGTGTGTTGTGCGCCTAATTATATCGAAAAATTTGGCGAACCAAGCAACTTAGACGATCTAAGTCGACATAACTGTTTAGCCTATACCTATCAAAATAAAGGTGCTCGCGAATGGCGTTTTACTCACCAAGGTGAGGAGGTTAGTATTGCCATTAAAGGAAACTTTTCGGCTAATACCGCACAAGCACTTAGGCAAAATGCGCTATCGGGTTATGGCATTGTCTATGTACCACGTTGTTGTGTGTATGAGCATTTGCTAACTGGCGAACTGGTGGCTATTTTACCTGAGTATCAACCTCGTGAACTAGGGGTATATGCTGTGTATCCGTATACGCGCCATCAGCCAGAAAAAATTAAACTGCTGATCGAGTATATTACTAATGCCTACAGTGAACTTAGCGATTACTTTTAAGCTTGTTTTGTTTGATGGGCAGCAGAGTATGTTGAGGAACTACAATAAAAGACACAACCAAATGCTAAAGCTTATACCACTTAAAACGGTCGACATAACCACAGTGCTGGCAAGCGTTGCTTGGTGCTGTTTTATTTGATTAGCAATAAGGTAGGCATTAACACCTAAAGGCGATGCACTTAATAATATAAGTACGTTGAGTAGTTGCGCCTCTAGCATAAACACAAATCGGCCTAACAATAATACTAAGCAGGGCAGTAATACTAGCTTTAATAATGTGGCGATTAGCGCGGGTTGCCAGTTTTGGCTTATTTTATAAAATGCTAAATTAGCTCCCAACACAAATAGTGCGCAGCCAATAGCGGGTTGTGAGAGTAAATTTAAGCCATTAATAATATCCAGTGGCAATGTAAGGCCTAAAACATTAGCCAATAACCCTAGGCTAATGCTAAGTACCACAGGGTTTAACAGCATGTTTTTGGCAAATTGTTGCCACGAAAACGCACTTTTTTCGCTTTTTGCACTCACTAAAAAGGTGAGAGTAAATAACAATGCACTATGAAAAGTGATAATCATAAATACTATACCAATCATTTCACGGCCAATTGCTGCAATAATTATTGGTAAGCCAACCAGTACGGTATTTGAATAGCTACTGCCAAGAGCAAATACGCTATGGCGTTGATAATCACTGTGCTTAGTAATTAAAAATCGGTCTATTAAAGCGCCAATTATAAAAACACCCACAACCGCAATATAAAAACTTAAAAAGCCATTTAAGCTCACACTATTGTGTAAGTTAGCTTGCGCCATATTTAAAAATAAAAAAGCGGGAATACTAATATAAAAGGTAAATTTACTAATACCAGTTATATGTTGTTGTTCTAAAAATTGTGACTTAGTGCTAATAAAACCAGCAGTAACAATAAATACCAGCGGAAATATAATTGAAAAAATAGACACTAATATCGCCTTAAATAGTATTTAACCAGAGCTGTGGTTATTTAACGCCTAAACTCATCACTTTGCGGTAAATTAATTAAAATAAGTACAGCGCCTTTACCACCATATTCAAGCGGTGCTTGGTGCATTGCAATTACGTCTGGGTGTTGTACTAAATACTGCGGTACTTTGTGCCTGAGTATATGCCCACCAATACCATGAATTATGCATGCACAGTAGTAATGTTTCTTTTTGCATTCGTGGATCAAACCAGCTAGTTCATCCTTTGCAGACTCTTTATTTAAGCCATGCAAATCTAGGGTTAAATCTGGAACAAAGTCACCACGGCGAAGTTGCTTAGCTAAAAAGCGGTCTTGGCCATCTTGTACATAATTAACCGTACCATTGGTATCAATATCAGGTATATATTCATCCGAAAAGAAGAATTCTGACTGTTGTTGCTTTTTTTGCTGGGCAAACTGCTTTGCTTGTGACACTTTAGGCTTATTAGTAAAGCGGTGAGTGTCTTGTTTAAAAACGCGCGCACCACTGATGCTTTGACGAAACATGTCAATGTCATCATTGCTAATTGGGCTGTTTGAATAAGGATCTTTTTTCATAGCGGCAGTCTAAACAAAAAAAGGGTAAAAATCGAGATAAAAGGCGTTACAATAGGGCAATCGGGAGGCGATTGTGGCCTCGATTGAATTAATAATTTTGAAAGTAGCAGGCAGGCAATACACATGAGTGAATTACAAATAGAAGAAGCAACGCTAGAAGAAGCTGTAGCAGAACTTTCAACCTTACACGACTGGTTACGTTGGACTACAAGCCAATTTGCTAGCAGTGGTATTTTTTTTGGTCACGGTACTGATAATGCGTGGGACGAAGCGGTAAATTTATTATTACCCGCATTAAGCTTACCAATAGATGCGCCGAAAGAATTAATGCATGCGCGTTTAACGAGTACAGAAAAAAATAGCTTAGCGGGCTTAATTGCTGAGCGTATTAATGATTTTACCCCAGTGCCATATTTAACCAACATTGCTTGGTTTGCTAATATGCCATTTTATGTAGACGAGCGCGTGCTTATTCCACGTTCGCCATTTGCAGAGTTAATTAATAACCGTTTTACCCCCTGGCTTGAAGAGCCTGAGTCGGTTAAGCGTATTTTAGATTTATGTACGGGTTCTGGTTGTATTGCGATTGCGCTTGCACAAGCGTTTGAAAATGCGCAGGTAGATGCGGTTGATATTTCTTATGAAGCTCTAGAAGTAGCCGACATAAATATTACAGACTACCAGTTAAGTGAACGAGTATTGCCAATTCAGTCAGATGTGTTTAGTGGTGTACCAGGGCAAACATATGACCTGATCATAGCTAATCCGCCGTATGTTGATGCTGAGGACATGGCCGACTTACCGCGTGAGTTTCATCATGAACCAGAACTTGGTTTGGCTTCAGGCCACGACGGCCTAGACGTAACCCGCACTATATTAAGCGAAGCAAGTAAGCACCTTACTGCAAACGGTTTGTTGTTTGTAGAGGTAGGTAACTCTATGGTACATATGGATGCATTGTATCCGGGTGCGCCATTTGAATGGGTGGAGTTTGAACAAGGTGGTTTAGGTGTGTTTGTTATTAGCAAACAGCAACTTGATACTTACTTTGCAGATAAATAAAAGTATAAAAATACCGCCGAGCTTTGAGCTCGGCATTTAGTCGTCATTAGGAATGAGGAAAAGTAATGGCAGGTAATAGCATTGGACAGTTATTTAAAGTGTCTACTTTTGGTGAAAGCCACGGCGTTGCATTAGGCGGCGTTGTTGATGGTACACCAGCAGGTCTTGAAATCACCGAGGCCGACCTACAAATAGATTTAGACCGTCGTAAACCGGGGCAAAGTCGTTATACCACGCAGCGCCGTGAAGACGATCAGATAAAAATTCTTTCAGGCGTTTTTGAAGGTAAAACCACAGGTACTAGCATAGGTTTACTGATTGAAAACACCGATCAACGCTCAAAAGACTACGGCAAAATTAAAGAAGTGTTTCGCCCAGGTCATGGCGATTACACCTATTGGCATAAATACGGCCTGCGCGATTATCGCGGTGGTGGTCGCTCATCAGCGCGCGAAACGGCAATTCGTGTTGCTGCGGGCTCTATTGCTAAAAAATACTTAAAACAATTTCATGGTATCGAAATAAAAGCCTGCTTAAGTCAGTTAGGGCCGATTAAAGCAGACGTTTTTGATTGGAACGAAGTTGAAAACAACTTATTCTTTTTTCCTGATGTGAGCAAGTTAGAAGCACTTGATGAGTATATGCGCGGCCTTAAAAAGCAAGGTGACTCAGTAGGCGCAAAAGTAAAAGTAGTGGCAAGTAATGTACCTGTAGGGTTAGGCGAGCCAGTATTTGACAGATTAGACGCTGAACTTGCGCATTCATTAATGAGCATTAACGCGGTAAAAGGTGTTGAAATTGGCGACGGCTTTGATGTAATTGAGCAAAAAGGCTCAGAGCACCGCGATGAACTAACACCTAATGGTTTCACTTCAAACCATGCGGGCGGTGTATTAGCCGGTATTTCTACGGGGCAAGATATTATTGCTTCTATTGCGCTAAAACCTACCTCAAGCATTACTATACCGGGTAACAGTATCAATACTGAAAACGAAGCGGTTGAGATGATCACCAAAGGTCGTCACGATCCGTGTGTAGGTATTCGTGCTGTGCCAATTGCTGAGGCGATGATGGCCATTACTTTAATGGATCATTTGCTACGTCAACGTGGACAAAACCCACATGTACACCACGAGCATGGGCCGATACCCGGTTCGGTATAATTAGAGTTACATTAAGTAGATAATAAAAACGCGGGCGATCCGCGTTTTTTGTATTTATTTATCAGTGCAAGTTCAACTTTTTTACTAAAGTTAATTAAACAGGTTTGAGGGAGCTAAATGTGACAATGACAAATAACGTAAAGGCTCAACAACAAGCTGCACTGAGAAGGCTGGAGCGATTTAGCTTCATTACCGACAGTAGTTTAAAAATTCCTTTTACTAATTTTAAAGTTGGTGCCGATGCGATTATTGGTTTATTGCCCGTTGCCGGTGATATGGCCGGTTTTATTTTATCTGCTTATGTATTAATTGAAGCGCAGCGCTTAGGTGTTAGCTGGACTATAAAACTACGTATATTAGCTAATATGCTTATCGACTTTGTGGGCGGTCTACTACCCATAGTAGGCGATATTTTTGATGCTTACTTTAAAGCAAATACCCGAAACACCCAGCTACTAAAAAAATACTTAGCGCAGCAAAAGTAATAAAGCAATTTAGCTTTTACCCTTGTTAAAAAAGTACTCTGCAATAACCTGCTTTTGTTGACCAAACTGATCTGAAACTCCTATACCTACACCTATTATTTGCCCCTGCGCTTTAGGTGGGTTAGCCTGCATTTGTTTATTTATAACAGCCAGTTGAGGGCTTTTTTCGTTAGCTAACAATGTTAAATGTGGCTGAAAGTTTTGAAAAACATTAGGGCTGCCGTAGCGCTTAAATGCAGTTAACTTGTTGGGGTAGTTTTTAACCCAAGTAGGCACAGTAGCATTTCGCTCGCGCAGCGGTTCAATAGCAAGTGTTACCTCGTCAGATAGTCTTTGTAATTGTCGCGACGGCTGTAAATTAATAAAGGCCCAATTACTTTGCGTTACGCTAAAGCCTTCAGCGGTTATGGGAAAAGGCTGTTGTTGCGCTACGATGTTTTTTACCGCAAGTTTAATTGCCTCCTCTGTACCGGGTGCAAAGTCAGTTAAATATAAAGTAGCGTGTACCGGCATGCCTTTATCGTAAAAGCTAACCATACCCGCTTGTTTTAATGCATCACTGGTTTGCGCCATTAAAGTAATGATTGGTTGCGAAGGAATAGCAAACACATTAATACTGATGTTTTTTGCAACAGCAGGCTGTGATACACCCAAAAGCCCAAGCAGGGCAATAAATAAAAATTTAACCATTTTTATACTCATTAGTTTAAACATAATTTTAGTATTTCATTAAGCAGCTCTGTCGTTATAGTGATGGTAAGGGTTATTGCTCAAGCAGTAAATACGCCAAACAGTATAAATACCAGCTATTTGACAGCACCTTATATAGCTATTATTAGCTAACCCCACGGGCTTTATAAAACGCCGTTACATGGAAGTGTTAACCCGCTATCCAATTTTTTACATTCGCTGCGAAAGCCCGTACAATTCACCTCGTTTTTAGCGCGCACATTTTTAATATAATGAGCAGTAAGCCCTATATTCAGAGTAAGTAATTAAACTTTTATGCATAAAATTGCTGATTTAATTTCTATTTTTGCAGCCACTTTTGACCAAAGCTATAATACGCGGCTGGTTAAAGGCGAGCACGAACCTATTTATATTCCTAGCTGTGATAAAACGCCGTATCACCAAATTGTGTTTGCTCATGGTTTTTACGCCAGTGCCCTGCACGAAATAGCACATTGGCTGGTGGCGGGCGATAAGCGCCGTTTACTTGAAGATTACGGCTATTGGTATTGCCCCGACGGCCGCGATAAGCAAAAACAAGCCGAATTTGAAAATGTAGAAATAAAACCGCAAGCCATTGAGTGGCTATTGAGTACCGCCGCAGGTTTTGAATTTAATGTGTCGGTAGATAATTTAAATGGCGAGCAAACGTGTCGTTTTGATTTTCAGCAGCGAGTACACCAACAAGTTTTAACACTTATTAATAACGGTTTTAACTCCCGTACCGAGGCATTGCTAAAAGCACTAAGCCATTTTTATAATACGCCATGGCCAATGAGTGCACAGCAATTTAATTGGCAACATCCCAAGGAGCTCAAGGATGCAGTTTAAGTTAGGTTTAATTATAAACCCGCTAGCGGGTTTAGGCGGCACTGTAGCGTTAAAAGGTAGCGATGGCGCAGCAACTGCAGCCAAAGCGCTAGCACTTGGCGCTCAGCCTAAAGCTAATAGTCGTACAAAAGCCGCACTTGAAGTATTACTGCCTTATAAAAACCAATTAACTATTTATACAGTAAATGGCGATATGGGCGAGCACTGTGCTAAAGCACTCGGCTTTAAGGTGCAAGTAATATATAACAGCAATGCTATAACCACAGCCAACGACACAGAGCAGGCTGTAAAAGCACTTAAAGAGCTAGGTGTAGATTTAGTTTTATTTGCTGGAGGCGACGGCACAGCGCGTAATATTTGCCATGCTGTTGAGGACACAATACCCGTACTGGGTATTCCTGCTGGCTGCAAAATACATTCAGGGGTATATGCAATCACGCCAAAAGCAGCAGGGCGTGTAGTCGAAATGCTGGTAAAAGGCGATTTAGTTACCTTAGGTGACGCCGATGTAATGGACATTGACGAAGAGGCATTTAGACAAGGCACAGTTAAAGCTAAACGTTATGGCGAAATGCAAGTACCAAGCGAAGTGCGTTACATGCAAGCGGTTAAAAATGGCGGTAAAGAAACCGACGAGTTAGTGCTTGTAGATATTGCCGCCTATGTGGTGAGTGAAATGGATGAGGACACTTTTTACATTATGGGCAGTGGCTCAACCGTTGCTGCAGTGATGGAAGAAATGGGGCTAGAAAATACACTGTTAGGTGTCGATTTAGTTAAAGATCAAACACTCATAGCGCAAGACCTAACCGCAGCGCAATTACTTGAGCATACGCAAGGTCAAAAAACTAAATTAGTGATCACCTTAATTGGCGGCCAAGGACATATTTTTGGTCGTGGTAATCAACAGCTTAGCCCCGCGCTTATTCGCGCTATTGGCACTAATAACATTATTGTAGTAGCTACAAAAACAAAATTGCAGGCTTTAAATGGCCGCCCACTTATTTGTGACACCGGCGATAGCAGTTTAGATGATGAACTAACCGGTTATATTAAAGTTACATGCGGATTTAACGACCACATTATGTATGCAGTAGGGTATTAATACCCATTGCAAAACCAGGAGACAGAATAAATGAGTTTAGTAAACTATATTGATGCAGCCCAACACTATTTTGATGATTTAGTGATTAAAGCCACCGATGATGAATTATTTGCAGGAGGCTATTTGCGAGGTCACTTTGACTTAGCAGTAGGGTATGCGCAAGTAGAAAAGCTAACTATTAGCACAGATGAACTTAACGAAACCGTAGAGCAAAGCTTAGTGAAGGCTTATCATAATGGTGAACTTAATGAAGATGACAAAACCCTTGTTGCTCGTTTGTGGGAAGAAGTAAAAGCATTGGCCTGAGTAAACCTAGGCTAAAACTAATTTAAACGCGATACGCTACTGGCTTATCGCGTTTTTTTTGTTTAAAAGTATTGATATGAGGGAGTTAGCCTCAGGTTAATTTACTGTTGTGTAAAGATAGGATATGGTTATTGAAAATATGATTTAGAGAGCTTTAAAGAATGAATAATAACCAAAGTGCAGTGCCAACTGGTTTAATTGCACGATTTTTAAATTTTGTTGAACGGGTAGGTAATAAGCTTCCTGATCCGGCCATTATATTTTTGTTTGCCATGTTACTAATTTGGTTTTTGTCGTGGTGGTTTTCAGGCGTAAGCTTTGATGCAATAGATCCACGTACCGGCGAAGCCATTATTATCAATAATATGTTAGCAAGTGATTCGCTCGCCACCTTTTTATCCTCTATGGTAAAAACCTTTACCGGCTTTGCACCCTTAGGCGTAGTGTTAGTGGCTATGTTAGGTGTGGGTGTTGCAGAGCATTCGGGCTTTATTAATACCGGCCTTAAGTTAATGCTTAAAGTGACGCCTAAAAAGTTATTAACGCCTTCAATTATTTTAGTGGCCATTGTAAGCCATACCGCAACTGATGCAGGTTATGTATTAGTTATTCCACTAGCTGGGGTTATATTTTATGCTGCAGGGCGCCATCCGCTTGCGGGTATTGCTGCTGCATTTGCGGGTGTGAGTGGTGGTTTTGGGGCTAACTTTATTCCATCGGGTATCGACCCATTGCTACAAAGTTTTACCCAAAGTGCGGCGCAAATAATTAATCCTGCAATGACAATTAACCCGTTAAATAACTGGGCATTTGCTTCAGCATCTAGCTTATTTATAGTGGCATTAGGCTGGTATATTACCGATAAAATTATAGAACCACGTTTACAAAAAACCGCGGTAGATGGCGCTAAAGAAGATTTACCCGTATTTGAAGATGCCCGCAGTGATGAAAAACGTGCATTTATAATTGCCAGTTCAGTTATGGTTGCAGGCCTTGCGTTACTTGCTTATGTATCGGCAGATAGTAACTCGGCAATGCGCAGCAGCGATGGCTCGTTAACTAATTTTAGCTCGCCATTAATGCAATCTATCGTACCGTTAATCTTTTTATTATTTTGGATACCCGGCGCGGTTTACGGCTTTACCGTAGGCACCTTCAAAACCTCTAAAGACATGATAGATGCCATGAGTAAAGCGATGAGCGGCATGGCATATTATATTGTAATGGCATTTTTCTGTTCGTTATTTATTGCCGCATTTAGTAAATCAAACTTAGGTGCATTGCTAGCAATCGAAGGCGCGCAGTTATTAAAAGCAATGCAGTTGCCAAGTGCAGTAACGGTTGTGGGAATTATCTTTTTAACCGGCTTTGTTAACTTATTTGTAGGTTCAAGTTCAGCAAAATGGGCATTACTTGGCCCCATATTTGTACCTATGTTAATGCAACTTGGTATTTCGCCAGACTTAACTCAAGCGGCTTATCGTGTTGGTGACTCAAGCTCTAATATTATTACACCGTTAATGCCCTATTTCCCATTAGTGGTGGTGTACTGTCAAAAGTATGTGAAAGGCACCGGCATAGGCACTTTAATTGCTATTATGCTACCGTACTCAATCGCCTTTATGATTGGCTGGAGTATCTTTTTATTAGGTTACTGGGCACTTGGTATCCCACTCGGGCTTGATGCCAGCTACGTTTACCCAGCGCTAGCGCCTTAACGTAAAACAAATAGGTAATATAGTAAAAGCCTCATCATGAAATTGGTGGGGCTTTTTTGTGTTAAGAGATCAGATTTAACCGTAGGGCAAACACTGTACCCCGAATAAAGTAACCCAATAAAAGTAATGCCAATAAAAGTTACTATGGCATTGCCTTCCTCATTTACTGCTGATTGTCTGCTCTTTGTTTAAATGCTTTTAAGTGAGTTATTCACCAAGAGGATAGGAGACACTGCGCTTTAGAGAAGTAATAGAGCAGTGCAGATAAGAAAGGGGTGTGCAGGCGAGAATTTAGCTGTGAGGTAGAAAAAACGCCAAGCCTACTTTATTAGGGATTATTATTTTCTGCCTAGAGCCTAGAGCCTAGAGCCTAGAGCTTTATTTTAGGCACAAAAAAACCTTGCTCACTTACGTGGCAAGGTTTTTATTAAAGAGTCGTTGCTTATTTCGGCGTTGTAAAGCTTACTGGGCGACGTTCTTTACGAGGACCACTGCGCTTATCACCGCGTGCGCTGTCATCTTTATTAAAGCTGCGTTTTTCACCGCCAGCTGGACGCTCAGAGCGTTCGCCACGTGGCTCAGCAGGACCTTGATCAGCAGTGATTGTTAAGCCCATAGGACGTTTACAAATAAACACTTTTTGGAAATGATCAAGTACATCTTTAGGCATGTTTTTCGGTAATTGAACCGTGCTGTGATTATCGTGTAGACGAATATCACCAATAAACTTGCTTGAAATGTCAGCTTCGTTAGCAATAGCGCCAACAATGTTCTTAACCTGAACACCATGTTCACGACCTACTTCGATACGGTATGTATCCATAGGACCTGCATCACGGCTGTTACGCTCACGAGGTTTACGTTCAGCGCGCTCGCCACCACGTTCACCGCCACGTTCGTTACGACGACCACGATCACCACGGTCATTGCTACGTGGGTTACGATCATTGCGCTCGTTACGTTCGCGAGGTTGAATCTTAACTTCTTCAACCTTAATTGGAGATTGTTGCTGTGCTAAACACAGTAACGCACCAGCAAGGTCTTCAGCAGAAAGTTCAAGCTTTTGAGCCATGTTTGCTGCTACTTCATTAAAGAAAGTAATATCTTTGTTTTCAAGAGCAAGTGTTAACTTGGCTTGTAACGCTTCGATACGTTTTTCTTCAACAATTTTAGCTGTTGGTAATTCAACTTGTGCAATATCTGAATTCGTATGACGAATGATATTTTTAAGTAAATAACGTTCGTTATGTTTTACGAATAAAATTGCTTTACCAGTACGACCAGCACGACCTGTACGGCCGATACGGTGAACGTAGGCTTCAGAATCTTGTGGAATATCGTAGTTGATAACTAAACTTAAACGGTCAACATCTAGACCACGTGCCGCTACGTCTGTTGCAATAACAACATTTAGCATGCCGCTTTTTAAGCGCTCTACTGTGCGTTCACGTGCTTGCTGGTTCATGTCACCGTTAAGTGGAGCGGCAGAGAAACCTTCGCGCTCTAATAATTCAGCAAGTTGTACTGTATCGTTACGCGTACGTACGAAAACAATAGCGCCTTCATATTGCTCAGCTTCTAAAAAGCGAACAATGGCTTTATTTTTATGAATGCTTGCATTCCAAAACACTTGCTCTACTGATGAAACAGTTGAGTTACGCGCAGAAATATGAACCTGTTCAGGATTGTTCATATACTTGCTGCTGATGTTTTGAATTTGCTTAGGCATGGTCGCAGAGAAAAGACATGTTTGCTTTTCGCGCGGTGTTTTTTCCATGATGTTTTCTACATCATCGATAAAGCCCATACGTAACATTTCATCGGCTTCATCAAGTACAAGTGCTTGTAGAGCATCAAACTTGATAGTGCCACGGTTAATATGATCGATTAAGCGACCTGGAGTAGCTACGATAACTTGCGCGCCACGACGAAGTGCACTTAGTTGGATACTGTAGCTTTGGCCACCATAAAGTGCCAATACTTCAATACCACGAACATGTTTAGCATATTGTTCAAATGCCTCAGCAACTTGGATCGCAAGCTCACGGGTTGGTGTGAGTACAAGGATCTGTGGCTGTTTCACAGACGGGTCAATATTATTTAATAGTGGTAGTGCAAATGCTGCGGTTTTACCTGTACCCGTTTGAGCTAGTCCCAGTACGTCCTTTCTTTCTAGCAATAACGGTATACATTGAGCTTGGATTTCAGATGGTGTCTTGTAACCCAACTCTTCAACTGCCTTCAAAATTGCAGGAGAAAGATTTAGAGATTCAAACGTGACTGGTTCTGACATTAATACGCCTCAACGAATTTAAAGAGGCGCGCATTATAAAGGATAAATGCGGTAAATGCTTGTAGAAATTACAACTAATTTATAGGTGGTTGATGTTGGTCGAAATTTAACCAGTTAAGTGACTTAATTATTTAACTGGTTAACATATTTGATACAGAACTTATTGATAAAGTCCAAGATTCTCTTTGGCGTAGGCCTCAAACTCTGTAAAACCACCAATGTGTTTTTGGTCTACAAAGATTTGCGGCACTGTTGGGCAAGGTTTGCCGGCAGACTTTTCAAGATCTTCTTTACTTATGCCTTCTTTAATAATGTCGATATAGCGAAATTTAAAATCATCACGTTCATTTGATAGTTGTTCTGCTACGTCTTTAGCACGAACACAAAATGGGCAGCCTTCACGACCAAAAATTACAGTTAACATAGTGAACTCCTCAATTAAATTGCTACTAGTGTAACCAATTGAGTTAAATATTAAAGAGCAAACAAGCGATTAAGCTGTTCGCTTTTATTGATATGCCTTAGGGATCAGCGTTTTTAAATAATCGCTACTGTTATTGGGCGCTTAATGTGGTGTTAAAAGTAAAATAAATAATTTTTTGAAAAATCATCTTGAAAACAATTTTGCAGTCCATATATAGATAAGTAGAGGACGCCTGATGGGTCCTTGTTAAACAGAAGTAATTGAAATTTATATTATTAATTAAACTTCATTTGTGTTTGTTCACTAGAAAAGCACAACTGAAATATCGCTTAAATATGAGGATATTATTATGCGTACAGTAGATTTATCACCCCTTTATCGTTCATTCATCGGTTTCGATCATTTAGCGTCTTTAATGGATGCGGCAGCGAGTTCAGATAAGCAGCCAAGCTTTCCTCCTTACAATATCGAAGCGCTCGATAAAGACAAATATAGAATCACTATGGCGGTTGCTGGTTTTAGCAATAGCGAACTGACAATCGAGTCAGAAAATAACACCCTAAAAGTTAGCGGGGTTAAACAAAGTAAATACGATAGTAAAGAGCGTAAATTTATTCACCAAGGCATTGCAGATCGCAATTTTGAGCGTAAGTTTCAGTTAGGAGATCATGTAAGAGTTATCGCTGCTGATTTAGCCCATGGTTTACTCAGCATAGATTTACAACGTGAAATACCTGAAGCGTTAAAACCGCGCAAAATAGCAATCGGTGGCAATGATTTGCTCGAAGATAAGTAATTCACTTTAAATATTTTCCACTGTTTTAGCCGCCTCGCTTGAGGCGGTATTTTTACCATTGTAATTTATGTTTAACGACCTTGTTGTGTATTTTAAAAGAGTAAATTTAAAAAATTATTTGTTATTTGCTTGAAAACAATTTTAACGTCCATATATAGATAAGTAGAGGACGCCTGATGGGTCCTTGTTAAACAGAAGTAATTGAAATTTATATTATTAATTAAACTTCATTTGTGTTTGTTCATTAGAAAAACACAACTGAAATATCGCTTAAATATGAGGATATTATTATGCGTACAGTAGATTTATCACCCCTTTATCGTTCATTCATCGGTTTCGATCATTTAGCGTCTTTAATGGATGCGGCAGCGAGTTCAGATAAGCAGCCAAGCTTTCCTCCTTACAATATCGAAGCGCTCGATAAAGACAAATACCGAATTACTATGGCAGTTGCTGGTTTTAGCGAAAGCGAGCTGAGCATAGAGTCAGAAAACAACACACTTGTTGTTGCGGGTATTAAAACGGGTAAAGAGCAAGCCAGTGAGCGTAAATTTATTCATCAAGGTATTGCAGAGCGCAACTTTGAGCGTAAATTTCAGCTGGGGGATCACGTAAAAGTACTTGGTGCCGATTTAGCAAATGGCTTATTGAGCATTAACCTTGAACGCGAAATACCAGAAGCACTTAAGCCACGCAAAATTGAAATAGGCAGTGGTAGCCTTATAGAAGGCAAGTAATTTAATAAGCTTAGTTTTTGATTATCCCCGTAAAGCCGCTTTTTAGCGGCTTTTTGCTGTTCTGATAAAAAGTTAAAAGTTACAGGCTTGCTATATTATTCAAATAGTAAGTGGCTTGCTGTAATGTACTTTGTTGTAACGTATTCTCTTGTTTATCCCAGTTTTTATACACCATACCAATACGTGGGTTTTTTTCTAACTTTGCTCTGTGCGTGTGCATAAAATGCCAGTAAAGGCTATTAAACGGGCAGGCGTCATCACCCACTTTTTGTTTTACTTTATAGTGGCAGTTTTTGCAGTAGTCGCTCATTTTATTAATATAGTTACCGCTTGCCGCATAGGGTTTGGTGGCAATAATTCCGTCATCAGCAAATTGGCTCATACCCCGAGTATTGGGCATTTCTACCCATTCAATAGCATCTATATAAACGCCCAAATACCAAGCATCAACGTCATCTGGGTTTATAGCCGTTAATAAACAAAAATTACCTATAACCATGAGGCGCTGAATATGATGGGCGTATGCTGTAGTTAAGCTTTCACAGAGCGCATGGTGCATGCAGTTCATTTTAGTTTTAGCATGCCAAAAATACGGCGGTAATGTATTTTTGGCTTTAAGCTGATTTTTAGTTGCGTAATCTGGCATGTTAATCCAGTAAATTGCGCGTACGTACTCTCTCCAGCCCAGTATTTGCCTAACAAATCCCTCTACTTGAGCAATAGAAATATCATTAGGACGTTGTTCGTACTGGGCTATTACGCGCTTTATTACAAACAGTGGGTGTATTAACTTTGCATTTAAAGCAAACGATAAGCGGCTATGGTACAGGCTACTGTTATGTTTACTTTGCTCTGTCATTGCATCTTGAAACTGGCCAAAATGAGGCAGTAAATACAAACAAAAATAATCTAAGCAGCTAATGGCTTGTTTTCGGGTTGTGGGCCAGGGAAGTTGCTCTGCGGCTTTACCAAAGTAGCTAACATTATGTTTATTTAAACGCGCAATTATAGCGCTTACATCGTTATTAAATAATTTAGGTGGCGGGATTTGTGCTAAGTCGGCGGCTGAAAATTTATTTCTGTTATTACTATCAAAGTTCCACTTTCCACCGTGTGGTTTGTTGCTATCCATTAATATATTAAATTGTTTGCGCATTGCGCGATAAAAATGCTCCATTGTTATGTGTTTATCTTTTATAAAGCGGTGTTTTATTTCCTCAAAGGGCAGTAAAAAATGCTCGCTGTCAACACGGCTAACCGTTAATGGGCTGGTGTTTGCAAAGTGGGCTAACTGGGTTTTTAATCTATATTCGTCTGGGTATTGGTACTCAATAGTATTGCATTGATGTTGCGCTGCTATACGGGTAAGCAATGCGGGTAAATCTTCATCATTACAGGTTTCGTTTAATGTTAAATGCAGTACATTAAATCCGGCTTGGTTTAATGCTGTTGCAAAGTTTTCCATAGCGCAAAAAAATGCACAGATTTTTTGAATATGGTGCTTAACATAGCTGGTTTCTTGTTTTAGCTCTGCAATAACATACAAGGTATTGGTTTTTTTATCTTTATACCATGAGTGAGCAGGGTTGAGCTGATCGCCCAAAATGAGTCTAAGAGTATTAAAGTGTGTCATGCCTAAGCCAAATAAATTTAATACGCAAAATTATTACATCAAGATCGCTTACTTTATAAAAATATAGATTTAAAAATTCCTAAATTAAGATAATAAGTGCAAAAATTAACAAAATTAAATAATTGCGCGTTAAATTATAAACATGCTATTTGGCGTCACTTTTTTTATAAACTTATTGCTTATTATGGTTGCTAATTATGGCGTACATACTTATAATACCCGCCATTGTTTAGTATGTTGAAAGATATTACTAACAGCGATATTAAATTATTAAGTTTAGTATCTATTGGCGCGGGATGGAGCAGTCTGGTAGCTCGTCGGGCTCATAACCCGAAGGTCGTCGGTTCAAATCCGGCTCCCGCAACCAATCATAATAGTGGGTTTAATCTTACTAATTTATATCGCGCATTCTAAGTAATGCGCGTTTTGCGTTTAAGCTACTGTAGTTTAATTTAGTCAGATTTTTGACTCGCAACCAAGCTTGGCCCTAGGCCACACAGTTTTGTGCTTTTTGGTGTGACGCCCCGCTTGGTTCGGGGCGTTGTTGTATCTGCACTGTTTGATTTGTGACATGGTGATCAAATCAAAATTTAAACTCAATATTTTAGGGCTATAAGCCCTTTTTTTGTTTGTATGGAGGATTTTCGTGACAAAACTTGAACAAGATTTAGTAGCTATGTTAACGCCAGCGGTAGAAATGTTAGGTTTTGAATTACATGGTCTTGAGTTTGTACAAGCGGGTCGCCATTCTACCTTAAGAGTTTATATTACTCATGAGGCTGGGATCTCAGTTGATAATTGTGCTGATGCGAGTCGCCAAATAAGTGCGATTTTAGACGTCGAAGACCCAATTACAAATGAATATGATTTGGAAGTATCGTCTCCTGGTGTTGATCGTCTATTATTCAAACAAGATCACTACGAGCAGGCGCAAGGAGAGGAAGTACAATTACGTACTAAACTTCCACAAGACGGTCGTCGTAATTTTAAAGGCGATTTAATAGCAGTTACTAGCGATATGATTACACTATCTAGTGATGGTACAGAGCATTTAATTATGCTTAGCAACATTGAGCGTGCGAACATAATTGCAAAGTTTTAATTCGAGCGCAAAGGAATAGGGCAAGCGAGGCATAACCCATGGCAAAAGAGATATTATTGGTTGCTGAAGCCGTCTCCAATGAGAAAGCGGTTCCAAAAGAAAAGATTTTTGAAGCTTTAGAGTTCGCTCTAGCAACAGCAACAAAGAAAAAGCACGGTGGTGACATCGACGTACGTGTAGCAATTGACCGTAAAACAGGTGACTACGATACTTACCGTCGCTGGCAGATTGCTGCAGTATTAGAAGATGGGTCTTTAGAGAACCCATACAGCGAAATTACCCTAGAAGCAGCGCAAGTTGAAGAACCTGACTTGCAAATGGGTGACTTCGTTGAAGAGCAAATTGACTCAATTAAATTTGACCGTATTACAACCCAAATGGCTAAGCAAGTTATCGTACAAAAAGTACGTGAAGCTGAGCGTGCTTTAGTTGTAGAAGAATACAAAAGTAAAGAAGGTGAGTTAGTAACGGGTGTAGTTAAAAAAGCCACTCGTGACGCGATCGTTCTTGATTTAGGTAATAATGCTGAAGCGGTAATTTACCGTGACGACATGCTACCGCGTGAAAACTTCCGCCCAGGCGATCGTATTCGTGGTCTTCTATACGAAGTTAAGCCAGAAGCACGTGGCGCACAATTATTTGTAACGCGTTCTAAACCAGAAATGCTAATGGAATTGTTCCGCATTGAGGTGCCAGAAATCGGCGAAGAAATGATTGAATTACGTGCCGCTGCACGTGACCCAGGTTCGCGTGCTAAAATTGCGGTTAAGTCTAACGACAAACGTATTGACCCAATTGGTGCTTGTGTAGGTATGCGTGGCGCACGTGTTCAAGCTGTATCGTCAGAACTTGGCGGTGAACGCGTTGATATCGTACTTTACGATGACAACCCAGCACAATTTGTTATTAACGCAATGGCACCTGCAGAAGTAGCTTCAATCGTAATGGATGAAGATACACACTCAATGGATATCGCTGTAGAAGCTGATAACCTAGCACAAGCAATTGGTCGTAATGGTCAAAACGTTCGTTTAGCTAGCCAATTAACTGGCTGGGAACTAAACGTAATGACTGTTGAAGACATGCGTAGCAAAAATGAAGCTGAGTCAGATAAGTTACTTAACTTATTTACTGAAAATTTAGATATTGATGATGAATTTGCTTCATTATTAATTAACGAAGGTTTCTCGTCACTTGAAGAAGTTGCGTATGTACCGGCATCTGAATTTTTAGAAATTGATGGCTTAGACGAAGAAATGGTTGATCTATTGCGCTCACGTGCAAAAGACGCATTAACCACTAAAGCACTTAAAACGGAAGAAAGCTTAGATGGCGCAGAGCCAGCTGAAGACTTACTTACGCTTGAAGGCTTAGAACGTCATTTAGCATTTGTTATGGCAAGCAAAGGTGTAATTACACTTGAAGACTTAGCTGAGCAAGGTATTGATGAATTAGTGGATATTACAGAACTATCACCTGAAAAAGCAGGTGAGCTGATTATGGCTGCACGTAACATTTGTTGGTTTGCAGACGAGTAATTTATTAACGGAGGTATTAGAGACTATGGCAGAAGTAAATGTTGAAAAACTAGCCGGTGATATAGGTACAACTGTTGATAAATTGCTACAGCAGTTTTCACAAGCAGGTATCACTAAGCAAGCAGGCGAAAGCGTAACCGAAGCTGAAAAAGCGACGTTACTTGATCACTTAAGCAAGCAGCATGGCGGCACAGGTTCAGATGGCCCAGCGCGTATGACATTGCAACGTAAGAGCAAAAGCACATTAAGTGTGACTGGCTCAACGGGCAAAGCAAAGTCTGTTCAAGTTGAAGTTCGCAAAACACGTACCTACGTGAAGAAAAGCGCAATGGAGCAAGAGCAAGAAGAGCTACGCCTAGCCGCTGAAGAAAAACTGCGCCTTGAAGAGCAGCAAAAAGCTGCACAAGAAGCCGCAGAATTGAAAGCGAAACAAGAGGCAGAACGTAAAGCGAAAGAAGACGCTGATCGTAAAGCTAAAGAAGAAGCTAAACGCAAAGCTGATGCAGAGCGTAAAGCGAAACAAAAGCAGATGACCCCAGAGCAAAGTGCTAAGTCTGAGAAAGATCGCATCGAAGCTGAGCGTCTGCAAAAAGAAGCAGAAGAGGCCGCATTGAAGAAAGCTGAAGAAGAAGCGAAACGTCAAGCAGAAGAAGCAAGAAAGCTAGCTGAAGAGAACTCAGCACGCTGGAAGAAAGAGGAAGAAGAGCGTAAGAAGCGTGAAGAAACATCTGATCACCACCTTACAACTTCTACTTACGCACGTGAAGCAGAAGATGTTGCTGATGCTCGTGATGAGCAAGGCACACGCCGTGCGAAGAAAAAGAAAAAAGCGCCAGCAAAAGATAAATTTGCAGCGTCTAAAGGCCGTAATAAAGGCAAGTTAAAAGCACCTACATCGCTACAGCATGGTTTTACAAAACCAACTGCTGATGTTAAAAATGAAGTGCGTATTAGCGAAACAATTACAGTTGCAGAGCTTGCGTCACGCATGGCTGTTAAAGGCGCTGAAGTTGTAAAAACAATGATGAAAATGGGCGACATGGTTACTATTAACCAAGTGATTGACCAAGAAGCTGCACAACTTGTTGCAGAAGAAATGGGCCACAAAGTTATCATTGTTAAAGAAAACGAATTAGAGCAAAAAGTACTAAACGATCGCCATGAAGATGGTAAGTCTGAGCCACGTGCACCAGTTGTAACTGTTATGGGTCACGTTGACCATGGTAAAACATCTACACTTGATTACATTCGTTCAGCTAAAGTAGCCTCAGGCGAAGCCGGTGGTATTACACAGCACATTGGTGCATACCATGTTGATGTTAATGGCAACATGATCACTTTCTTAGATACTCCGGGTCACGCCGCATTTACTTCAATGCGTGCTCGTGGTGCTCAAGCGACTGATATCGTAATCCTAGTGGTTGCAGCAGATGATGGTGTTATGCCGCAAACTAAAGAAGCTGTACAGCATGCGCGTGCTGCTGGCGTTCCTTTAATCATTGCTGTAAACAAAATGGATAAAGAAGGCGTAGACCCAGATCGTGTTAAGAACGAGCTAGCTCAGCTTGACGTTATTCCAGAAGAATGGGGCGGCGATACGCAGTACGTTCATATCTCAGCTAAAACAGGTTTAGGTATTGATGAGCTTTTAGAAGCGGTATTAAACCAATCTGAACTACTAGAACTTACGGCTCCAACTGTTGGTATGGCTGCAGGTGTTGTTATTGAATCACGCTTAGATAAAGGCCGTGGTCCAGTTGCATCGATACTTGTTCAATCGGGTACGCTTAACCAAGGTGACATTGTATTATGTGGTCTTGAGTATGGTCGTATTCGTGCAATGCGCGATGAAAACGGAAAAGACATTAAGTCTGCGGGTCCTTCTATTCCTGTAGAAATTTTAGGTCTTTCTGGTATTCCGGCTGCAGGCGACGAAGCAACTGTAGTTAAAGATGAGCGTAAAGCGCGTGAAGTTGCTTTATATCGTCAAGGTAAATTCCGTGATGTTAAACTAGCGCGTCAACAAAAAGCTAAGCTTGAAAACATGTTTAGTCATATGACTGAAGGCGATGTGTCTGAAGTTAACGTGGTACTTAAAGCTGACGTTCAAGGTTCAATCGAAGCAATTTCTGATTCACTAACTAAACTCTCTACTGATGAAGTGAAAGTGAAGATAGTAGGTTCAGGTGTTGGTGGTATTACCGAAACTGATGCAACACTTGCAGCAGCGTCTAACGCTATTGTGGTTGGCTTTAACGTTCGTGCTGATGCTTCTGCTCGTAAAGTAATTGAGTCTGAAAACTTAGACTTGCGTTACTACAGCGTAATCTACAGCTTGATTGACGAAGTTAAACAAGCAATGTCGGGTATGTTGGCACCAGAATTTAAGCAAGAGATTATTGGTCTTGCTCAGGTTCGTGACGTGTTTAAGTCTCCAAAAATTGGCGCAATTGCTGGTTGTATGGTTACTGAAGGTGTTATTAAACGTAGCGCTCCAATTCGTGTACTTCGTGATAACGTGGTTATCTACGAAGGTGAACTTGAGTCACTTCGTCGCTTTAAAGACGATGTTGCTGATGTTCGTAACGGCATGGAATGTGGTATCGGCGTTAAGAACTACAATGACGTTCGTGTTGGCGACCAAATTGAAGTATTTGAAACAGTTGAAATACAACGTACTCTTTAATTGTTAGCTAGCTAGACTAATAAATGGGGGCTTAGCCCCCATTTGTGTATCCATTATTTAATTAACTTATTATTATATTCCAATAGGTTATGATTTTAGGACAAATGCAATGAGAGAATTTTCTCGTACAGATCGTGTTGCTCAGCAAATTCAAAAAGAAATTGCGGTAATTTTACAACGCGAAATAAAAGATCCACGCTTAGGTATGGTGACAGTGTCAGCGGTAGAAGTATCGCGCGATTTATCTTATGCGAAAATATTCATTACGGTATTTAATACGCAAGATGATAATGCAGCGAAGCAAAGTGCAAACGTACTTAACGAAGCGACCGGTTATATCCGCTCGTTACTAGGTAAGCGTATTCGTGCACGTATTATGCCTGAGTTAAAGTTTTTAGTTGATAACTCACTAATGGAAGGTATGCGTATATCTAACTTAGTTGATTCCATTATTCGCGAAGACAACGCTAAACATGTTGCAGATGAAACAGATGTTGAAGACAGCACTGATCATGAAGATGACGTAACTAACAGCGAAGATGAGACTAAGCACGTAGATATTGATACAGATAGCGAAGAAGGCACTAATACAGATGGCAAAGCGCAGTAAAGGCCGTCCAGTTGACGGTATTTTGTTGTTAAACAAACCAATTGGCATTTCATCAAATAAAGCACTACAGCAAACAAAAGGTGTGTACTTTGCACAAAAGGCGGGGCACACAGGTGCGCTAGATCCATTGGCAACCGGTATGCTGCCTATTTGCTTTGGTGAGGCAACCAAGTTTACACAGTTTTTACTCGATACAGACAAAACCTATGTGGTACGCGCTAAATTAGGCGAGAGAACAACGACATCAGATTCTGATGGTGAAATTGTTAGCACTAAAGATGTAAATGTAACGCGTGAACAACTGATTAAAGAAATTGCCGCTTTTGTTGGTGAGTCAGATCAGTACCCGTCAATGTACTCGGCGCTTAAGTATCAAGGTAGGCCTTTATATAAGTATGCACGCGAGGGTATTGAAGTACCACGTAAATGCAGAAAAATAAACGTGTTTAGCTTAACGTTTGACGAATTTGATGAAGTGAATAACGTAATACAAATGACGGCGCATGTATCTAAAGGCACCTACATTCGTACTATTGTTGACGACTTAGGTGAAAAGCTAGGTTGTGGCGCACACGTTATTATGCTGCACCGCACTGCGGTTGGTCAATATCCTGCAGAAAAAATGGTGTCGCTAGATGAAATTGAAGCGTTATTAGCAAAAGCTAAAGACGAAGAAGTTGCACCTTCTACTTATTTAGACGCGTTGTTATTGCCACTCGATACAGCTTTAGTTGATTTACCGGTTGTTGAGATAAGTAAAGAGCAGGGCAGTATTTTTAGTCACGGCCAAGCAATAGACCTTGATATAGATTTGCCTGAAGGCGTAATTAAGGTTGTAGCTGACGGTATTTTTATTGGTACAGGCGAGCGTAATGCCAGCGGCCATTTAAAAGTTAAACGTGGCTTGGCCAGCCAACAAGATGATTATGTAAAACCCGAATAAATAGTTGCTTTAAATATTTTCAGCAGCTTATTTATATTGATGGGATAATTAACTTGTAGTTATTTGTACAATTGGTAGAATACGCCCGCTTAATCGTTTTGGCTGAATTAGTGATCGGCTAAAGCACCTTTTAAATTTAATTTTTGGAGTTATTATGTCACTAAGCAATCAAGAAAAAATCGATATCATTGCTAAATTCGCACGTGCTGAAGGCGACACTGGTTCACCTGAAGTACAAGTAGCATTACTTACTTTTGATATCAACAAGCTTCAAGGTCACTTTGCTGATCACAAGCATGACTTCCATTCACGTCGTGGTCTGCTTCGCAAAGTTAGCCAACGTCGTAAATTGCTTGATTACCTTAAAGGTAAAGACATCACGCGTTATACTGCGTTAATCAAAGAACTTGGCCTACGTCGCTAAGCACTTGATTATCAAAAAAGGAGCTTTTTAGCTCCTTTTTTTGTGCCTAAAATTCAGCACGACGTTTTATAAACACCTTGAATTATAAAATAAAACCTCCATTTAATAGGTAAGCAAAGGTCGTCATTTTTAGCCTTCATAAGGCTTAGCTTTTATCTAATAGCTAGACTCGCATTCTAACGGCGCTTTGGTATATACTATGCGCGTAGCTAAAAAGGTTTAGTTACGTTTATTTACGTCATCGCCAATTGTAGTACTTAATTGATTTTAAAATAAATACAATTATGTACTGTAATTGGTACTTAGATGACAACTTAAAAACATTTTAAAACATTTAAGGAATATTTTAAGTGCAAGCAATTATTAAAGAATTTCAACTAGGTCAACACACAGTGACACTAGAAACTGGTGCAATCGCTCGTCAAGCAGACGGCGCTGTACTTGCAAGCATTGGCGACACTTCAGTACTTGTTACTGTTGTTGGTAAACGTGAAGCGCAACCAGGCCAAGACTTTTTCCCACTAACAGTTAACTACCAAGAGCGTATGTACGCTGCTGGTCGTATCCCTGGTGGTTTCTTAAAGCGCGAAGGTCGTCCTAACGATGGCGAAACACTTATTGCACGTCTTATTGACCGTCCAATTCGTCCACTTTTCCCAAGTGGTTTTGTAAACGAAGTACAAGTTATTGCTACTGTTGTTTCTGTTAACCCTGAAATTCAACCTGATATGGTTGCGTTAATTGGTACTTCAGCTGCACTTGCTATCTCTGGTATTCCGTTCAGTGGTCCAATTGGTGCTACTCGCGTTGGTTACATCGACGGCGAATACGTACTAAACCCAACACTAAAAGAGCTAGAAGAAAGCAAGCTAGACTTAGTTGTTGCTGGTACTGATAACGCAGTATTAATGGTTGAGTCAGAAGCAGACGTACTTGCAGAAGACATTATGCTAGGTGCGGTTGTTTATGGCCATGAGCAAGCTCAAGCGATCATTACAGCAATTAAAGAATTTAAAGCAGAAGCAGGCAAGCCTACTTGGGATTGGACTGCACCAGCTAAAAACGTATCACTTGAAGAAAAAGTAGCGTCTATTGCTGCTGATAAAGTGGGCGAAGCTTACCGCATTACAGATAAAGTAGCGCGTAAAGAAGCACTTGGCGTAGCTAAAGATGAAGTTGTTGCTGTATTAACAAGCGAACTTGCTGAAGGCGAGTCTTTAGATAAGCAAGAAATTGGTAAAATCTTCGGTTCACTTGAGAAGAAAATCGTTCGTGGCCGTATCGCTGCTGGCGAAAAGCGTATCGATGGTCGTGAACCAGATATGATTCGTGCACTTGACGTAATGACTGGCGTATTACCGCGTACTCACGGTTCTGCTATCTTTACTCGTGGCGAAACTCAAGCACTTGTAACAGCTACACTTGGTACAGAGCGTGATTCACAGTTAATCGACGATTTAACTGGCACGCATAAAAACCACTTTATGCTTAACTACAACTTCCCTCCTTTTTGTGTAGGCGAAACTGGTTTTGTTGGTTCTCCTAAGCGTCGTGAAATCGGCCATGGTAACCTTGCTAAGCGTGGTATTGCAGCAGTAATGCCAACATTGACTGAATTCCCATATTCAATCCGTGTAGTATCTGAAATCACTGAATCAAACGGTTCATCTTCAATGGCTTCTGTGTGTGGTACTTCACTTGCACTTATGAATGCTGGTGTACCAATTAAAGCGTCTGTTGCGGGTATCGCAATGGGTCTAGTTAAAGAAGACGATAAGTTTGTTGTACTTTCTGACATCTTAGGTGATGAAGATCACTTAGGCGACATGGACTTTAAAGTTGCGGGTACTGCTGGCGGTATTACAGCACTACAAATGGACATTAAGATTGAAGGTATCACTCAAGAAATCATGCAAATTGCGCTTAAACAAGCAAAAGCTGCACGTTTACATATCTTAGAAGTGATGGACAAAGCAATTTCTGCACCGTCTGAAGAGCTTTCTCAGTTTGCTCCACGTATTTATACTATGAAGATCCCACAGAAGAAAATCGCTGAAGTTATTGGTAAAGGTGGCGCAACAATTCGTCAACTTACTGAAGAAACTGGCACAACGATTGAAATCGGTGATGATGGCACAATCAAAATTGCAGCAACTGACGGCGAAAGCGCAGCAAATGCAATTAGCCGCATTGAGCAATTAACTGCTGAGCTTGAAGTAGGTACTATTTACGAAGGTAAAGTTGTACGTATTGTTGATTTTGGTGCGTTTGTAAATATTCTTCCTGGTAAAGATGGTCTAGTACATATTTCGCAAATTAGTACTGAGCGTGTTAATAACGTGACTGATCACCTTTCTGAAGGTCAAGAAGTTAAAGTTAAAGTACTAGAAGTAGACCGCCAAGGCCGTGTACGTCTAAGTATTAAAGAAGCAATGGAATCTGCAGCACCTGCAGCTGATGCGCCAACTGACGCATAATTGCTAATACTTAATCCGGTTATATTTACTGGATAACATAAAAAGGGGCTGTTTAGCCCCTTTTTTTATGCTTTAATGAAACTAACTGCTTATAGCAATTGAATTTAAAGTTAATTATTTTAAGCGCTTAAGTTGAATGG
The DNA here is from genome assembly GCF_002221505.1 of Pseudoalteromonas nigrifaciens. Lineage (NCBI taxonomy): Bacteria > Pseudomonadati > Pseudomonadota > Gammaproteobacteria > Alteromonadales > Pseudoalteromonadaceae > Pseudoalteromonas > Pseudoalteromonas nigrifaciens. The sequence goes on from NZ_CP011036.1 coordinate 1,105,778, forward strand.
ATATCATTATTTTAAAGCGTTAAATAATTTATTAGCTAAACGCAGTTAATATGAACCTTACTAGACATCGCATGTCTTATTTATTTGCTACTTACCTTGGTATTAAGGATTTTAATGACACTCAAACATTTAGCCTTGGCATCTTTTACTATTTTGTCTTTAAGCGCGTGCCAAAGCACTTCAAAAGCTGAGTCAATGCCGATTGTTAATGTGCCTTTTACTGCGCCTCTCGCCTCTGATTTTAGAAGTGAAATTGCAATTGCACGTTATTCAGAGCTACTAAATAGAGTAGATCTAAGCCCTGAGCAACAAGCAAAACTTTATTATGATCGGGGTGTATTATTTGACAGTTTAGGCATGACCACGTTGTCGCGAATTGACTTTAATCGTGCTGTTAAATTAAAACCAGATTTAGCCGAGGTGTATAATTTTTTAGGTATTCAACATACCTTAATGCAGCAGTATGAAAAAGCCTATGAACTTTTTGATTCAGCCCTTGAGCTTAACGAAGAACATGAATATGCGTATTTAAATCGTGGTATTGCACTGTACTATGGCGACAGAGCAGAGCTTGCACAAAACGATTTTAATGAGTTTTTAGCGCGCTCTCCAAACGATCCTTACCGTGTGTTATGGCTTTTTTTAGCGCAAGCACAGGATGATAAAGTTAAAGCACTTAGTGTGCTTAAAACCAATGCTAAAGCACTTGATGAATCGCAATGGGCGTATCAGTTAATTGCGCTTTACCTGGGCGATATTAGCGAACATGATTTTTTATCTGTTATTAGTGATGGGGTTAAATCAGAGCAAGAATACGCACAGCGATTATGCGAGGCTTACTTTTATTTGGCAAAATCGCATCAAGCAGCAGGTAATATTAATTTAGCCGCTGATTATTTTAAGCTGGCACTGGCTACCAACGTGCATGAGTTTATTGAATATAAATATGCGCGATTAGAACTTGAGCTGATGACAGGTGTTGACGAAAGCTAAGCGTTATAAACTAGCGGTAGTATTACTGTGTAGCCTATTAATTAGTGGCTCGAGTAATCATGCTAACAGTATTGGCTTTTGGCAAGTTTTAAATGCCAAGGCCAATATAATACAAAGTTATTGGCTATTTCCTGATTATTTTTCTCTGCATTTACAGCAACTCCCTGATATTGCGCTCGCTTCATTAGCGCGAAATAAAATACCTGCCGCGCAATATAGATATTCACTTAAATTATTAAAAAATAACCATACCGATACTGCAAAGTTATTTTGGCAAAAAAACACCCATACTATGAGTGAGTCAAAACGCCAAGCATTAGCGATGGAGTTATTAGCTCAATCTCAATGGGGCGATCTTAAATTATTGGCAAAGCAGGGGTTATTGCCTGAGGGAGATGCATTAAATCATCTTAAACTGCAAACAACTCAGCCTTATAGCAGCCTGCCCACAGCGTTTATGCAGCGCCTTGGTTTTTTATCATTGAGTTCAGAGGTTAAAGCGGATGAACAATGTTTGTTTAACGTGTTAATGATGAGCGATCACCGTAGCGGGTTATATAAGCTCGCTAAACTTATAAAGCAATACAATAAGCGCCCTGAGCCCAGTGCTGGGGTTTTTTGTTTATCGCAACCGATTTATGTTGGCGGTGCTATTAATTGTAGTAGTGCAGCAAATAAAATGGCGCAGTGCGATTGGCAAACCGCTAGGCTAAAAAAACAGCTTCCTACTGATTTTGACTTTATAGTAATGATGCCCAAGCAGGGAAGTGCAAATGTGCGCAGTGGCATTATGCAATTAAATTCAAAAGCAGGTTACCAAGTGTTTTTACATGAGTTAATGCACTTTAATGGTTTTGAGGATGAATACGCGCTACCAAAAACGAAGCAAGCTTGGCTGTGTGCACAAAGTGGTTTTGTGGCACCTAATTTGTTTTTAGCAAATAGCGAAGCTACCCCACCAGTAGGTTGGTATAAAAGCCAGAGCTGCCAGCAAGGGGCCGTGGCTTATAAGCCCAGTGAAGCTTGGTCTATTATGCAATATCAGCAGTTAGCTCTCTCAGCGCAATACAGAGCGTTGTGGCAAGCACACATAAATACCCATTTTACAGTGTTTCCTCGTTTTAACTCCTTCATGGAACGCTCAATAACGCCACGCTAAATTTTAAAGTCTTTGCTCTAAGGCGTATGAAAAGCGAACATAGTTGATATTGTTGCATTAATTTATATATAAATTTGCTTGATAATTATGCAGCTAGAGGCGCTTTCTATAGACAAAAACGGCGTTTATCAGTATAACTATACGTATTAATGCTGTTAAAAAAGCAGACCACAAAAGCTAATGCCCAAGTCACTTTGGTAATTAACTATAACGAATAGCGTATTGATAAATTTATGATTTTAAAAGGTCCTTTACTATGACTTTGCTCTGGATACCCCTGCTATCCTTAATTGGCAGTGTTATTTCTGCATTTACAGGCAAACTAACGCGAAACCAAGCGACAAGCTTAACTATGCTTGCACCATTAATCGCACTTTGCATAACTCTATATCATGCGCCTGCGGTACTTGCCGGTGAAACTATTCGCTTTAGTGCTGCTTGGATCCCAAGTTTAGGGCTCGATTTCTCCCTGCGCTTAGACGGTCTAAGTTTACTGTTTATATTTATGATTTTGGGCATAGGCTTATTGGTTATTTTATATTCTCGTTATTATTTAAGTAATAACGACTCAATGGCAAAGCTATATAGCTACTTAATGTTATTTATGACAGCAATGCTTGGCATTGTTATGTCTAATAATGTTATTCAGCTATGGGTGTTTTGGGAATTAACCAGTATAAGTTCGTTTTTATTAATTAGTTATTGGTGGCATAAGTCAGAGGCGCGCAAGGGCGCACGTATGGCGCTTACAGTTACCGGAGCCGGTGGTTTAGCGCTGCTTGGTGGGTTACTGATAATTGGCGACATTGTTGGCAGTTATAACCTAGACATAATTTTAGCCAGCAGAGCAATTATTCAATCGCACGATCTATATGAGCTTGCACTGGTTTTAGTGTTATTAGGTGCATTTACTAAATCGGCCCAATTTCCGTTTCATTTTTGGCTACCTCATGCCATGGCAGCGCCAACACCTGTGAGCGCCTATTTACATTCGGCGACCATGGTTAAAGCGGGTATCTTTTTGTTAGCGCGTTTTTATCCGGCCTTAGCGGGCACCGAAATGTGGTTTATATTAGTTGCCTTAACAGGTTTAATTACTTTGTTATTTGGCGCATACGTGGCTTTATTTAAGCATGATTTAAAAGGTTTATTAGCATATTCAACTATAAGTCATTTAGGTTTAATTACGCTATTGCTTGGCCTAGATACCGAACTTGCTACTGTTGCCGCTATTTTTCATATTATTAATCACGCCACCTTTAAAGCGTCACTGTTTATGGCCACTGGTATTATTGACCATGAAACAGGTACGCGCGATATGCGTAAACTCAATGGTATGTGGCGCTTTATGCCCTACACAGCAACGCTTGCTATGGTTGCCGCTGCAGCAATGGCGGGTGTCCCTTTGCTTAATGGCTTTATTTCAAAAGAAATGTTTTTTGCCGAAACACTGCATCAGCAAGTACTTGGCTCTATGTCGTGGTTAATCCCGGTTTTAGCAACCATTGCGGGGGCATTTGCCGTGGCTTATTCGGCGCGCTTTATCCACGATGTATTTTTTAATGGCGACCCAATAGATTTACCGCGTACGCCACACGAGCCGCCTCGTTATATGCGCGTACCCATCGAAATATTAGTGGTGTTGTGTTTACTTGTTGGCATGTTTCCGCACTTTGTAGTTGATGGTATTTTATCGGCAGCCTCATTAGCAGTACTGGGCAAAGCAATGCCAGAGTATCAGCTGAGCATTTGGCATGGCTTTAATTTACCGTTATTAATGAGTGCCATGGCAGTTGCTGGCGGCTTATTTATTTATGTTAACCGTAAACACCTGTTTCAATTTCAAGCGTCGTTACCGCCGCTAAACGCTAAAAAAATGTTTGATCATTTAGTACAATGCGTTATTGATTGGAGCCAAGATAAAATAAACAAAACAGAAAATGGCTCACTGCAACGCTATGTATTTATTATGCTGGGCGTTATTTTATTAGCTGCTGGTTGGCCGTTATTCGAAATGCAAAAATTAGCGGGAAGTGTGCCAAATACACCGGTTGATTTACACAACGGCATAGGTGCTAGCTTGTTAATTGTAGGTGCCATTGCCACAGTGATAAGCCATAGATCGCGTATGGTCGCTTTGTTAATGGTATCTATTGTGGGATTAATGGTAGCTGTGGTGTTTACCCGCTTTTCGGCACCAGACTTAGCCTTAACGCAATTAACGGTAGAAGTGGCAACAATAATACTACTTATGTTGGCATTGTTTTTCTTACCGCAAAGCACCCCAAGAGAATCAAGCTCATTGCGTATATTACGTGATTTAAGTATTGCCTCGACAGTGGGCGTGGTTATAGCCAGTATTTGTTACGCTTTGCTTACTCGTCCGCTTGATTCTATTTCTGACTTTTTTATTGCCAATGCCAAAACCGGTGGTGGCGGTACCAATGTAGTTAACGTTATTTTAGTTGATTTTAGGGGCTTTGATACGCTTGGCGAAATTACTGTATTAGGTATTGCAGCACTAGGGATTTTTAAGCTTTTATCGCGAATTCCATTGTTTATGCCTGCAACCGACAGTGATGGCCGTTCATGGGCACGCGAGCGCCACCCTATTTTATTAGCCAGTATTTCGCAAAGCTTACTCCCGCTTGCACTGTTAGTGTCGGCGTATATTTTCTTACGTGGTCATAATTTACCTGGCGGCGGCTTCATTGCCGGGCTTGTTACTTCTATTGCCTTTATTTTGCAGTATATGGCACATGGCTCTACTTGGATCAGTGAGCGCTTTGATGTTAATTACCGAAAAATTATTGCCTCGGGTATCGCTATTGCTATGTTCACGGGTGTGGGTAGCTGGTTTTTTGATAAGCCATTTTTAACCACGTGGTTTGACTATTTTGACATTCCATTTATTGGTAAAACAGAGTTAGCAAGTGCCATTGTATTTGACCTTGGTGTGTACTTAACCGTAGTGGGTGCCACATTGATGATATTAGCAAGCTTAGGTGATATGACCACAAGTGCAGAGCAAAAAGAAGGTGATGTTTAATGGAGTTATTATACGCGTCGTGCGTGGGTGTATTAATTAGTTGCGGTGTGTTTTTACTGCTAAGAGCACGTACTTTTCCGGTTGTGCTTGGTCTAACTATGATTTCTTACGCAGTTAACTTGTTTTTATTTTCATCGGGTCGACTAACCACAAATAAAGCTGTTGTATTAGGTACAGGTGCAGATTACGCCGATCCACTGCCGCAAGCTTTAGTGTTAACAGCCATTGTAATTGGTTTTGCAATGACCGCCTTTGTGGTTATATTAGCAATACGTGGCCGTGCAGATTTAGGTAATGACCATGTTGATGGTCACCTTGTTAAAAGTAAGTACAAGGTGAAAAAATGATTCAGCATTTAACATCGCTTCCTGTATTGCTGCCTATGCTAGCAGCTATTATTTTACTATTACCACCGTGTGGTAAAAACTTATTTGCCCGTCGTTTGGCTTCAGGCGTAATGGCCATTATTACATTTGTAGTGAGTGTTTTATTACTGATAACCGTACACAACGAAGGTATTAACGTATACGCAATAGGTAACTGGTCAGCACCATTTGGTATTGTACTTGTTGCAGATATGCTCTCTAGCTTGTTGGTAACACTTACTTCATTTTTAGGCGTAATGGTTGTGCTGTACGGATGTGCAGGCGATGATGAACACGGCAGTTTTTTTCATCCACTAATTCACTTTTTAATTTTAGGTGTAAATGGTGCATTTTTAACTGGCGATTTATTTAACGTATTTGTATTTTTTGAAGTGCTGCTTATTGCCTCTTATGCCTTGCTTATGCACGGTGGTGGCAAGCAAAAAACTAAAGCTGCATTGCACTATGTTATTTTAAACTTAGTAGGTTCGAGTGCGTTTTTAATTGGTTTAGGTATTTTATACGGTGTACTAGGCACGCTAAATATTGCCGATATGGCGCAAAAAATATCTTTACTTACTGGCGACGATGTTTATTTAGCTAAAGCCGGTGGACTATTGTTATTAGTAGTATTTGCTTTAAAAAGTGCGTTGTTGCCACTACATTTATGGTTACCAAATACCTATTCAAGTGCCGCCCCAGTTGTTGCTGCGCTATTTGCGATTATGACCAAAGTTGGTGTGTACGCCATGCTACGCGTTTATACCGTTATGTTTGGTGAGCAAGCTGGCGAACTTGAACACATGGCGCAAACTTGGTTATGGGGCTTAGCAATTGCAACGATAGTTGTAGGGGCCATAGGGGTATTAGCCGCTCAGGATTTACGTAAGATCACTGCCAATTTAGTACTGGTGTCGGTGGGTACTTTGGTGGCTTTAGTGTCGTTACAAAACATAAACGCTACGGCGGCCTTGCTATATTATTTAGTACACTCAACTTTGGTATGTGCTGCTTTATTTTTACTCGCCGATATAATTTCTATTCAACGCGGTAAAGTTGGCGACAGATTGGTAGCAGGTAGAGTGGTAAAACAGCCGTTTTTATTAGGTACGTTATTTATTATTGCAGCATTAACTGTAATAGGCATGCCGCCATTTTCAGGCTTTGTAGGCAAAATTTGGATTTTAAAAACAACACTCAATAGTGAAAATGCACTTGTATTTTGGCCTGCTTACTTAATTACCAGTTTAGTGTTAATTATTGCACTAGCACGCGCCGGAACTAGTTTGTTTTGGGAAGGTAAGTACACAGGTAGTGAGCCAAATGACGCACCAAACGCGCATCCATTGCAAGTAATTGCTATTGTGGGGTTACTTATTTGCTCAGTAATGCTAGTTGTTTTTGGTGGTGCTATTAGTGAGTACACCATAAAGGCCGCAACCCAATTACACGACATAAGTGGTGGTATTAATGCCGTGCTTAAAGGAGGTGTTTAATGCGACTAAAAGCACGTTTTAGATTGTTACCTACGCCATTTCGTAGTGTATTTTTATTTATAGTATGGCTGTTATTAAATAATAGTGTGTCTGCAGGGCACTTGGTATTAGCGGCTATATTTGCGATTGTTATTCCGTTATTTACTATATCGTTTCGCGATCCTCAGCCATTAATTTTAAGGCCCGGATTAGCCTTTAAACAAGTTTTTATTGTACTGTACGATATAATAGTGGCCAACTTACAAGTGGCTGTATTAATACTTGGGCCAAGTAAAAACATGCGCCCAGCATTTGTTAAAGTACCCGTAGATTTAACCCATGAAATGCCGATTACTATTTTGGCAAGCTGCGTGTCACTCACACCTGGCACTGTGAGCGCTGAGGTATATCCTATTTTAGAATCACTTAATAAAGGTGAGCAACCAAAACAGCGTTATTTGCTTATTCATGTACTTGATCTTAAAGACGAGCAAGCACTTATTAAACAAATAAAAGAGCGTTATGAGGCTCCCTTAAAGGAGATATTTCAATGTTAGAAACCGTATTATTAATTGTATTTAGCATGATTGGATTAGCGCTACTATTAAATTTATGGCGTTTGGTAATTGGTCCATCGGTTCCCGATCGTATTTTAGCGCTCGATACTATGTATATAAACGTGATTGCGCTGATTATTTTATACAGTATAAGTATGAGCACGGGGTTGTACTTTGAAGCGGCTTTATTAATTGCAATGCTTGGCTTTATAAGCACAGTAGCATTATGTAAGTATTTACTTCGCGGCGATATAATCGAATAAGGTATAGCAATGATCAGTGAATGGATAGTATCAATATTATTATTACTAGGTGGCGTGTTTATTTTAATTGGCTCAATAGGCTTAGTTAAACTGCCTGATTTTTTTATGCGCTTACATGGCCCAACTAAAGCAACTACCCTAGGTATGGCGAACATTTTAACTGCCGCTATGGTGTACTTTGCAAATACCGAACATGGCGTGAGTGTTAAAGAAGTACTTATTACTATATTTTTATTAATTACCGCACCGATTAGTGGGTATATGTTAATTAAAGCAGCCATTCATCATAAGCTCAAACCAAAAGATGGCACCAAAGGGCTTGATAATATTGAAGATTAATATTATTTATAAATGCATTTAGCGTGTAACTACCCTAGATATATTTAACTACAATAAAGCCGGATAAAGTTAATTTATTCGGCTTTGTTGTTTTTAAAGTATTTAAGTTGACCTATGTGTGACACATAGGTTTACACTACAGGTATGAATTTAGCTTTAAACTATGAATTATCACGGAGGAGCTATGTACGTTAAACAACTTGCCAATAAAATGAGCGTTACACCCGACACTATTCGCCATTACACGCGAATGCAGTTGCTCAAACCAGTCCGTAGTGTAAGTAACGGTTATCAAGAATATACAAAAACTGATCAACAGCGTTTAAAGTTTATAATCAATGCTCGTCAGTTGGGCTTTTCTGTTAAAGATATTCAGCACATTATTACTGAGTCGGAGCAAGGAAACTGCCCATGCCCATTAACACGAAAACTAATAGTTAAACGCTTAGCCGAAACCGAAGCTCTTTTTCAAGAAACACTTAAGCTGCGCACACGAATGCAAGCGGCAGTTAAGCAGTGGCAAAGTTCTCCCGATGGCGCAACTAGCGCTGATATATGTAGTTTAATAGAGTCATTTGTTGACCCCATTAGCACTGAAAAAAATAACCCGGAGGCGTAATGAGTAATAATATTAACAGCAGCTCACAAAACTTTATTATTGAAGGGGCTAATTGTGGCAGCTGCGTAGCAAAAATAGAAAAAGCGCTAAAAACAGTATCGGGTGCACAGCGAGTAGAAATGAACTTTGCACAACGCACCGTACAAGTGGAAGGGCAAGCGGATGAAGCGGCGCTTATTGCAGCGGTAGAAAACATTGGCTATAAAGCAAAGCCCATGAGTAATGACTCAGAGCAAGATGCGCTCGATGAAAAAGCCAAAGCCGATGACGCGCATTATAAAAAATTAATGCGCAATATGATATTAGCGTTAGGCGTAGGTGCACCATTAATGCTTTATGGGCTTATTTTCGATATGAACGTAATAACCACGACTCAACGTATAGCTTGGTTTATTGTGGGTTTAGCCACGTTGGCAGTGATGGCCGTAGCCGGTAAGCAATTTTACAATGGCGCATGGCAAGCATTTAAAAACCATGCCGCCAATATGGATACGCTTATAGCGCTGGGAACCGGTACTGCTTGGTTATATTCTATGGTAGTCGTTATTACCCCTAACCTACTACCAGAGGTGGCAAGGCATGTGTACTTTGAAGCCTCAGCAATGATCATTGGTTTAATAAGCTTAGGCCTAGCATTAGAAGTAAAAGCACGCGGGCGCACCTCTGAGGCTATAAAGCGTTTAATAGGGCTGCAACCAAAAACAGCACGTGTTATTCGCGACGGGCAAGAGCGCGATATTGATATTAGCGACGTAGTAAAAAATGATCAGGTACGAGTGCGCCCGGGCGAAAAAATATCAGTAGATGGCGAAGTGCTTGAAGGCAGTAGTAGTGTTGACGAATCAATGCTAACGGGTGAACCTATGCCGGTTACTAAACAAATAGGCGATACGGTAGTCGCTGGTAGTATTAATAAAACCGGAACATTATTATTCAAAGCGACCCATATAGGCAGCGAAACAACACTCGCCAATATTATTAATATGGTAAAGCGGGCACAAAACTCAAAGCCGTCAATTGGTCGTTTAGCAGATGTTATTTCGGGTATTTTTGTTCCCACGGTAATGATAATAGCAATACTTGCTGGGCTTGCCTGGTTAAACTTTGGCCCTGAGCCAGCAATTGCTTATGCGGTAGTTGCTGTCACTACAGTGCTTATTATTGCTTGTCCGTGTGCGCTTGGTTTAGCAACGCCAATGTCGGTAATGGTGGGCATAGGTAAAGCTGCTGAGTCGGGAATACTGATCCGCAACGGTGAGGCACTACAAGTAACTTCTAAAATTACCACCATGATTTTAGATAAAACTGGCACCATTACCCAAGGATCGCCAACGGTAACCGATGTTATTACCTTTAATAACAGCGATGAAAACACAGTAATGCAGCACGTTGCTAGCCTAGAGAGTAGTTCAGAGCATCCATTAGCCGAGGCCATAATAAGTTATGCTAAAGCGCTAAACTTAACGCTGAGTAAAGTAACTGACTTTGATGCACTTACCGGTAAAGGAGTAATAGGGACACTTGATGGACAAACGCTGTTGTTTGGTAATAAGGCCTTAATGGATAAATACCATGTTGCAATTGACGATGCGTACGAGCAGGCACAAACATTGGCAAGTGAAGCAAAAACCCCAATGTATTTTGCAGTTAATCAACAGCTACAGGCTATTATTGCTGTAGCAGATCCTATTAAAGCAGACTCAGCTGCAGCAATTAAGCGGTTGCAAAATAAAGGCATTCACTTAGTCATGCTCACAGGTGATAACCAAGCAACAGCGCAAGCAGTTGCTAAAAAAGTAGGAATAAAGGACTTTATTGCAGAAGTACTCCCTGACGACAAAGTAAATGAAGTTATAAAACGCCAAGCAAAGGGCGAAATAGTGGGTATGACGGGCGATGGCATTAACGATGCACCGGCACTAGCACAAGCCGATGTTGGCTTTGCGATTGGCACAGGCACTGATATAGCCATAGAAAGTGGCGACATAACCCTAATGCGCGGATCGTTACACGGCCTTGCAGATGCAATTGCAGTAAGTAGCGCGACCATTTTAAATATTAAGCAAAATCTATTTGGTGCCTTTATTTATAATGTGGCGGGTATTCCAATTGCTGCTGGGTTGTTATATCCATTTTTTGGATTATTGCTTAACCCAGTAGTAGCAGGGGCTGCTATGGCACTATCATCGCTAACGGTTGTTAGTAACGCCAATAGATTACGCTTTTTTAAACCAGCAAAATCATAAGCCAAAGCCTTTAATTTAGGAGTAATAATTATGTTGATGATTAATATATTAGGCGCATTACTCATAATTGCGATTGTGTACTGGTTTTGGCTTTTTAAGCCAAAGCAAGTGCAAAGTAACGACAATAAGGTAGTTATAGTGGTTGATAACGGTATATACCAGCCGGCGCAAATTAAAGTTGTTGCAGGTAAAGAGTTAACACTTAACTTCGATCGCCAAGATAGTGCACCATGTAGCGAAACAGTCATATTTCCACAGCTTGATATAAGTAAAACCCTCGTAATGGGCGATGCTAATACCTTAAAAATACCCGAGCTTAAAGTAGGTGAGTACGACTTTCACTGCCAAATGCAAATGTATAAAGGTAAGCTAATAGTGCAGTAATAGTTGAGCTAAACGTATTGTTAGCGCGTATTGGCTTATCATATTTACAGCTTGGTTGGACTTTGCAATTTTATGAATAAACTAAACCCTAAAAAGCTACTTAATAGTAAGTGGACTGCAGTACCTGCAATCAATAAAGAAAAACACTTTATTATTATAGAGGTTGAGTACGATGAGGATAGCAACGTGATTGCGTGCGTTACTGAGGCAATAATTTCAAAAAGCCAATACCCAATTAGTTGGCGAGATTTAAAAAACGCACAAAATTGGTTACAAGGCTGGAAATAACAACTAATTCCACTTCTCGTAAAAATAATAAAGCCGCTGCATTAAGATTATGTAGCGGTTTTTTGTTTCAATTCACTGTTAATCACATCCTAATGTGCACTGCATTCGCCAAATGGCGACAAAAAGTATCATTTACTTTAAAACACTTCATAAATGCTGAATTAATAAAATAAATTATAAAAAGCTATTAAATTTCAATGCCTTATTGTTTATTTTTTATTTAATAATTTATAAAAAGTAAATTGTTCATGGTGGGTTTATTACAAAATCAACTTAAAGCAGCCAGTAGTGGCTTATTTGCGCTGTGTTGTGTCTTTTTTATTAAAGTTAACCTTATGATTTTTAAGCTTTAATTATTTAACATCAAACAGCTGTTGCTAAAAAGCAACAAAAAATCATTATAAAACACCCTCAAACGGCTTAAATAAGTATAAGTAACTGTTTTTATTGTGATTTAAAAACATGGCACCGAAGTTGTAATACCTAAGCTGTATTGAGCAAAACAAGATTAAAGTTAAACAGCTTAAATCATAACCCAATGAAGGAATTACATTATGAAAACATTTAAATCAACACTGGTACTAATGGCTTTAGCTTCTTCATCAGCGGCTTTTGCAGCAACAGATTTTGACACACTCGATGTAGATGGTAATGGTGCAATTAGCCAAGCAGAAGCGTCGGTAGATGCAGAGCTTATGAGTAAATTTACTGAGCTTGATACTGACCAAAATGGTGAGTTATCTAAAGAAGAATTTTCTAAGGCATAAGCCTTAAGCCCTACAACACAATTAATATTCTGAGTTGCCAAAGACAACCTAAATAGGCAAGGGAGCCTTTGATAAAGAATAATAAGGAAATTCAAGTGTTCACGGGAAAGTTAATACATTTATATTACATAGACTTGAAGGATTAAATTATGAAAAAGTTACAATCAACACTGGTTTTAATGGCATTAGCGTCTTCATCTGCAGTATTTGCAGGCACCGACTTTGAAACACTTGATGTAGATAGCAGTGGCACAATTAGCCAAGCCGAAGCGTCGGTTGCCGCTGAGTTAATGGAGCAATTTGCAGAGCTTGACGTTGATGGCAACGGTGAGCTTTCTAAAGAAGAATTTGCTGAGTATTAATTTTCAGCACATTAATTTACAGAATATGGATTTTTGAAAAGGATTTTTCACTTTATTATTTTTTATTAAACAGGCTTTAAGCTTAAGGATAACACAATGAAAACATTACATAAGACATTAGCACTAATCGCACTAGCATCATCTTCAGCGGCATTTGCAGCAGTAGACTTCGACTCATTTGATACAGATGGCGACGGCGTTATTAGCCAAACAGAAGCGCAGGCAAACCCGCAGCTTGCACAAATATTTGATGAATTAGATGCAGATGGTAATGGTGAACTTTCTAAAGAAGAGTTTGCAGCAGTTCAATAATGCTACCCATTTCTAACTAAATAATGATAATACGTACTAAAAAGCAGCCAATTGGCTGCTTTTTTATGTGTGTTTAAAACGCAATTGCTAGCGCTTATCTTGCTCACGTTTTGTTTTAAAGTCAGACTCTGCTTTCCACTTTGGCCAATCGTTGCTGTTAGCCAGTTGTGTGGCTATATTAATGATCAGTTGGCTATCTTGCTCTACACCACCAAGCGACCAGTCGGTAGAGTAATCATCGGCTTCTTTGTGGTACTTATGAGTAATGTAATCAGGGTCGGTATCACCAAGGCTCATAAATAATAAACTGGGCACACCTTGCTTAGAAAGCGAAAAGTGATCAGAGCGAAAAAATAAACCATTTTGCGGGCGAGGATCCATTTTTACCGTTCGACCTTGTGCCTTAGCGGCCTTGGCTAAGTAATCTTCCATTTCAGAAAGCCCTTTACCATACTGTAAAACATAGTCAGTAGCGTCAAGTACGTTCATGCCATCAATATTTAATAAGCCAACCATTTGTTTAGTTGGGATCACCGCACCAGATGCAAATTCTTCTGAGCCAATTAGGCCAGTTTCTTCTGCGGTAAAATTGGCAAAAATGATCGAGCGTTTAAATGGCGTTTGTTGATGTATTTTACTCATTACTCTGGCAATTTCGAGCGTGGCGGCTGTACCTGATGCGTTATCTACCGCACCATTATAAATTTTAGGCCCGCTATCTGTTTGTTTAGTGCCAAAGTGATCCCAATGCGCACTAATTACAACGTATTCGTCTGGCAGCTCGCTACCGGTAAGTTGTGCTACTACGTTATGCGATTTTGCATGCGATACTTCATTTTTAAAAGCCAGGTTGGCTTTTACATTAAGCGGCAGCGCTTTAAAGTCAGCATTTAAAGCCTGTTGTTTTAATTGCTGATAGTTAAGGTTTGCAGCATTAAATAAGCGCTCGGTAGCCTCAAGGTGTAACCATCCCATAACGGGAAGTTTTGAGGTGTTGTTGGTGTCATCAATTAGCGTATATTTAGTACCCGTATTTGAGCTCTCTACTACGCTCCACGGGTAAGCTGCTGGTGCAGTTTCGTGCACTATAAGAACGGCAGCAGCACCTTGACGAGCCGCTTCTTCGTACTTGTAAGTCCAACGACCGTAGTAGGTCATAGCATTACCGGTAAACAGGCTGTCGTCTTGAGTTGCAAAGCCAGGATCGTTAACTAACACCACCACGGTTTTGCCTGTTACATCAAGATTTTTATAATCGTTCCAGTTATATTCTGGTGCATTAATACCATAGCCTACATATACCACGTCAGAATTACGCACATCAATAACGCTTTGTAGCTGCTCGGTACGGGCAGTAAAGTCTTTACCTGCACTAAAAGTGAGCTCACCAATAGTTAATTGCATATTTTGATCAGCAGTTACTTTTGCCATTTTCACCGGTTGTAAGTACTTATCGTTATAAGCACCGCTTAAACCAAACGCTTGGTATTGCTTAGTTAAATAACCAATCGTTTTTACTTCACCGGCTGTAAGGGGGCCACGACCTTCAAATTCGTCTGAGGCGAGTGTTTTAATGTGCTGCTTAATATTATTAATACTAAGTGCTTGGGAATTCTCAAGTTTAGTTGTGTCTGCGGCTTGCTCTGAGCAACCTATGAGCGTTAGAAATAAAAAAAGGCTGGTTGTTTTTATAATTGTCATAATAACTGAGGGTAGGTAATACATAGCTCGACTATATACAGCGAACTTTAAAGTGTCTATACAGGATATAATTTTATAGACTTAAGTTTTAGCTGTTGCACAATATTGAACTTAGAACTTAGAACTTAGAACTTAGAACTTAGAACTTAGAACTTAGAACTTAGAACTTAGAACTTAGAACTTAGAACTTAGAACTTAGAACTTAGAACTTAGAACTTAGAACTTAGAACTTAGAACTTAGAACTTAGAACTTAGAACTTAGAACTTAGAACTTAGAACTTAGAACTTAGAACTTAGAACTTAGAACTTAGAACTTAGAACTTAGAACTTAGAACTTAGAACTTAGAACTTAGAACTTAGAACTTAGAACTTAGAACTTAGAACTTAGAACTTAGAACTTAGAACTTAGAACTTAGAACTTAGAACTTAGAACTTAGAACTTAGAACTTAGAACTTAGAACTTAGAACTTAGAACTTAGAACTTAGAACTTAGAACTTAGAACTTAGAACTTAGAACTTAGAACTTAGAACTTAGAACTTAGAACTTAGAACTTAGAACTTAGAACTTAGAACTTAGAACTTAGAACTTAGAACTTAGAACTTAGAACTTAGAACTTAGAACTTAGAACTTAGAACTTAGAACTTAGAACTTAGAACTTAGAACTTAGGAGGGGGAGCAAGGAGCAAAAATTAGTTGTGGCAGTGTTATAAATGTAGGCTAAATTAATACTGCCCTAATAATAAAACACATCTGTGTTTATAATATTAAGGGCAATAATAGCCGCGGCTAACTAATTAAGCATCTGCCAATTTAACGCGGATTTTGCTTTTATCAACAGTTGCTTGGTTAAGGGCTTTAATTGCACCTTTAACTTCTATGTCGTTTGGCATTTCAACAAAGGCAAAACCTTTAGATTGGCCAGTTTCTTTATCAAGTACTAAGTTACAGGTAGTCACTTTACCGTGCTCTGCAAATAAAGTACGAAGGTCGTGCTCAGAAGTAGCACGAGATAAGTTGCGAACTAATAGTTTCATAATGAACCATGTTTTAAAAATAACTACCGCGATTGTCTCAAGTAAAAGCCGATTGACCTAACGATAAATTGCGATCAGTAAAAATAGTTTAAACTTAATAGCTTCGTTTTGTGGTGAAGGACGACTAAATGAATGCGGTAATTATAGTTTTAGGTGCGCCCAACAGTAGTGACAGCCGTTTATCAGTAATAGCGAAAATCCGATGCGCTCAGTCATATCAAGCATATTTGCATAATCCCAAGGCTAAAATATTATGCACAGGAGGTTTTGGCGTGCATTTTAATACCACTGATTGCGCGCATGAACGATACACTAAATAATTATTTTATTGAGCTTGGAATACCTACAGTTGTATTTTTAGATATTCCATTAAGCCGCTTTACCTTTGAGAATGCTCTACTGGCTAAACCTATTTTAGCGAGTGCTAATATCAGCCATGCAATTTTGTTCAGCTCGGAGTTTCATATGCAGCGTGCGCATTATATATTTAACCATGTTCTACCAACATTAAATCTAACTTTAGTCAGTACTAAGGCACCATTACCAGGTATTAAATTATCGCAGTTGTATGGCCATTAATATGTAGTAATGATTAGAGAGGAGGAAAATATTCGGCAGTTTATTTTACCTAAGTTACCAACACTGGCCATACAAGCAACTAAAGTAAGATAGTAACCTGCCGATAGCTAGTAATAACGAACAAGGAAAATGATATGAAAGTTAATTCAAATGATACTAATTTAGCATCGCAGTTTATATCGAACGGTTCAGAAGTAAAAGTTAATAAACCTGCAAATGGTAAAGAGCAATTAAATAGTGAAATGGAGCGACTAGCTAAGGATATATATTATAAAGATCAGCCTAAAGAGCCAGAGCCGACTTATAATAAGTCAATGAACATAATAACAAATAATGTTGTATCAACAAGGGAAGCAGAAGAAAAAGCGTTAAATAATATTCGAATAGCTACTGTTAATCTTTATATGCCGGGTGGTGAAGTTTCTAACTCGGTTGAAAAAATGTTTACTCAGTATGACAATATTATGACTGAAATAGCGGCTGGACAACCATCATTAGCGAATAAAGATTGGGGTATATCAATCAGTCAATTAGGTGAGCTAGAAGTTACAGGTTCAATTAGTGATAAAGAGAAAAGTCTTATATCTGAAAAATTAAATGGCAACGGGGATTTTGTGGCCGCAGCTAACGAGTTTAAATCGAGCTTTCTAGGGCATATTGACTTGGGAGTTAGGGGGTGGTCAAGTTACGACGTAAACGAAGATAATTTCTCCAAAATATTTGACTTAAAAGAAATCCTGGATAATTCGCAAGGCGAAGAAAGCTTTAAGCAGGCTTGGAATAAGGACTTTAGTTGGCTCGAGTTAAACGATAATATTTCATTTCAGCTTAGAAGAAAAGCAATTAAAAATTAAAATAATTCAATTATCCTTATTACTTATGGGTAATAAACTGCAACAAAAAAGCCGTTAATGACTATTGATCACTAACGGCTTGCTTAATTTATAAAAACGACTTATTTTACTTCTTTACCTGCCGCTTGTTGGTCAGCATGGTAGCTAGAGCGCACAAATGGGCCAGAGGCTGCATGAGTAAAGCCAATTTCATCAGCGTAGGCTTTTAGTGCATCAAACTCAGCAGGTGGCACGTAACGTTTTACTGGTAAGTGGTGCTTAGAAGGCTGTAAGTATTGGCCTACTGTAAGCATATCAACGTTATGGGCACGTAAGTCGCGAAGTACTTCTTCTATTTCGCTAATTTCTTCACCTAAACCAACCATTAAACCAGACTTAGTTTTAATCTCTGGGTGCGCTTCTTTAAAGCGACGCAGTAGCTCAAGTGACCATTTGTAATCAGCCCCTGGACGCGCAAGCTTATATAAACGCGGCGCAGTTTCTAGGTTATGGTTAAACACATCTGGTGGGGTTTCGATTAGTATTTCGAGTGCGCGGTCCATACGGCCACGAAAATCGGGTACTAAAATCTCAATAGTAATATTTGGGCTGTGCTTGCGAATTTCGCGAATACAATCGGCAAAATGCTGCGCGCCGCCATCACGTAAATCATCACGATCTACCGAGGTAATAACCACATAGCTTAGCTTCATGTCTTTAATTGTAAGCGCTAGTTTTTCAGGCTCAGTTGCATCAGGTGTTAATGGACGACCATGGGCAACATCACAAAATGGGCAACGACGAGTACAAATTGCACCTAAAATCATAAAGGTAGCTGTACCGTGGTTAAAGCATTCAGATAGGTTAGGGCACGAAGCCTCTTCGCATACCGAGTGCAGCCCATGCTTACGCATCGCCTGTTTAATGCCCTCAATACGCTCTGTTGATTTAGGTAAGCGAATTTTTAGCCACTCTGGCTTGCGTAACATTTCGTTTTTTTCTGTTGGTAAAACTTTTACGGGGATCAACGCCATTTTTGCTGCGTCGCGTAGTTTTACACCTGGTTCCATCTTGACTGGTTTATTCATTCGTTTTCAAACCCTTCAGTATGCTTAACCTGTGTTGCATTAAGCTTTTTAATCATGTGTTTTACCAGTCCTGCACCTGCTGTTTCTAGGTTTTGAGGACCCTTTAATTCTTTAGTTTGCACCATATTCATGCCTGCATAACCACATGGGTTAATGCGTAAAAATGGACTTAGGTCCATGTTAACATTTAATGCTAAGCCATGAAACGAGCAACCACGACGAACGCGTAAACCCAAAGAGGCTATTTTACTGTCGTTAACGTAAACACCGGGCGCATCGGCTTTGGCGTATGCTTGAATGTCGTACTCGGCGAGGGATTCAATAATACACTCCTCTAGCCAAGTAACTAATTCGCGTACACCAATTTTTAAACGACGTAAGTTAAATAGTACATACATCATTTGCTGGCCGGGGCCGTGGTAGGTTACTTGCCCACCGCGATCAACTTTAATCACTTCTATATCGCCGGGTGCGAGTAAGTGCTCGTCTTTACCTGCTTGGCCTTGAGTAAATACACTTTCGTGCTCTACTAACCAAATTTCATCCGCGCTATCGTCGTCGCGGGTATCGGTGAAGTCTTGCATTTTCTGCCAAATTGGCAAGTAACGCTGGCGGCCAAGTTGGCGCACGATTAAGGTGTTTTCTTTCACAACAAATCTCAATTATGGCTTAAAGCATGTGGCGTACGTCATCTAGATTACTGATCACGTTATAAATTTCTTCAATATGAGCGCCACTAGTAACGGTTGCAACAAGCGAAACTGATTCGTAATTACCTTTGCTACTTGGTTTTACTTTTGGGGCATAGTCGCCAGGTGCAATAACTTGTAACTTAGCTAAAATTTGATCCGTTAAGTTTACATTGGCTAAACCCATTATTTTAAATGTAAACGGGCAAGGGAACTCTAAATACTCATCAAATTTAGTATCTTTAACTGGTTGAACCACGACAGTGACTCCTCATACAAAAAAGTGTTGGCTTAATTTTGCTAAGTGGCAAACCCTAAGCTTAATACTATTGGGCTAATGGCAATCTGAGTTAAGCTTGTTTGGCTGTGCCAAAAAAGTTACAACTCAACATAATTGACTTATATGGGGCGCATTCTAGCATTTTTCAAGCAAAAAAAAACGCCTCATAGCAGAGGCGTTAATATTGTTTTATGCGGCTATTGCATAATCTGTAAACGTAAGTAGTCATAAATTTTACTAAAGAAGCTACCTTCTTCCACTTCTTCAAGTGTAACTAGCGGATATTGTGCAATATCTTCGCCTTCTAGTTGTAAAAATAAAGTACCTACTTTAGTGCCTTTAGCTAATGGCGCTTCAAGCGTGTTATCTAATTTAAAGTTCGCTTTTAAATTTTTATGCTGACCACGTGGAATAGTAATAGGGGTATCTTCTAAAATACCTAAAGAAACATTTTCTTTATTACCCATCCAAATACGTTGCTCTGCAAAGCTATCGCCTGCTTTGTACGGTGTAATTGTTTCATAAAAGCGAAAGCCATAGTTAAGTAACTTTTTGCTTTCTTCTTTACGTGCGCGCTCGCTTGAAGTACCCATAACAACGGCAATTAAACGCATATCGTTTTTAGTTGCAGAGGTTACTAAGCTGTAGCCTGCATCTGATGTATGGCCGGTTTTAATACCGTCTACGTCTAGGCTTTCATCCCATAATAATGAGTTGCGGTTGTATTGTTTAATGCCGTTATAAGTAAATGACTTTTTCTTATAAAGTGCGTACTCATCGGGTACATCGCGAATAAGTGCGCCGCCAAGTGTTGCCATATCACGCGGTGTTGTATAGTGCGCGTCGGTATCAAGGCCGTGGCTATTAATAAAGTGGGTGTTGCTCATGCCTAATTTTGCAGCGTGGGCGTTCATTAAATCAGCAAAAGCGCTTTCGCTACCGGCAATGTGCTCTGCCATAGCAACGCAGGCATCGTTACCTGATTGAATAATTATTCCGTGGTTTAGGTCATCAACGCTAATTTGTTTACCTACTTCAATAAACATTTTAGATGATTCTGGAAAGTTTTTAGCCCATGCTTTTTCGCTAACCGTAACCATGTCGGTAGGTGCAATATTACCGGCTTTAACTTCTGTGCCTATAACATAACTGGTCATCATTTTAGTTAAACTAGCAGGTGCTAACTTTGTATCAGCTTCACCTTGGGCAATAACTTTACCAGTTGTAAAGTCTACTAAAAAATAACCTTTAGCATTAACTTGAGGAGGTGCTGGAATAATTTGTGCGGTGGCTGAAAATACGGCGGCAGAACAAACTAGGCCGCATACCCCGTTGAGAATTTTATGTTTAATAGATTTCATCATACTCATTAATGGTTAAAGTTAAAGATTTGCGTTAGCCCATTCACATACCCAAACTACCCCTAGATGCGGGCGTCGTTGGAATTAAAAACGATTTAGGCAAGGCATTGATTACAAATAATAGTCACTCTATTGTTCAAATCAATAACGCAGTATAAATCGTTTTTAAACCAACCTCCAGGGCGTTTCACTGGAGCTTACTCTCTGTGTTGTTACTTTTTAAAAGGGATTACCATTTCAGCAAAGTAACGCCTAGATATTAAGTCCCAGTGCAACGCTGAATTCTGCATCTTAGGGTGGTTTGGGTATTAGTCTTACTGAGTGTAAAGCAAGAACGCGTTTTTAAATTGGTTTTGTTTTAATTGTGTTAATACTTGCTGTGCATGCTGGGCGTCTTTAATTGGCCCTAAATGCAACCTGAAAATATCGTCTTTTTGCACGATATTAGTGGGTAATTTATAATCGAGGCGTAAACGACTAGCCAGTGCTTCAATATTTGCTAGTGTACTACCTGCTGCTACCTGAATATAGGTTAAATGCGCAGTCGAATTGTCAAGCGTAACTGCTTCAAGCTTAACCTTGGCTGTACCATGGGTGTAATAACCTAGTTTGTATGCGGCTGCGTAGGATAAATCAATCACTCTATCTTCATGAAATGGGCCACGGTCATTTACGCGCACAATGACAGATTTATTATTACTGGTATTTGTTACTTTTACAAAGCTAGGTAAGGGCAGTGTTTTATGAGCGGCGGTCATGGCAAACATATCGTATATTTCGCCATTTGAAGTATGATAACCATGAAATTTACGGCCGTACCACGATGCAATGCCTTCCTCTGCATAACCAGTCTCGTCAAGCATAGGCGTATAACTTTTACCTAATACGGTATAAGGCCGGCTTGCGCTGGCACTTTTAGTAACTTTAACCACTACAGCGTCTTGCATTTCTAATGTGGTAGGCACACGTAATGGTGCAGCATCATGGCGCATGCTGTAGCGACTGCTTGGGGTGTTATTTGAGCTACTACAAGCACTTAAAAGTATTAGGACAAAGCTGATAGTAAAAAATCGAGTATAAAATTGCATTATTTTAAAAGCATCCTTTTATCAGTTGCAATAGACATAATAATGCCAAAACTGGCCATCAGCGTCACCATAGACGTACCACCATAACTTATTAGTGGAAGCGGTACACCTACAACGGGTAATAAACCCGATACCATGCCTATATTTACAAACACATAAACAAAAAATGTCAGTGTAAGTGAGCCAGCTAATAACTTGCCAAAGGCATCTTGTGCATTAACGGCAATGTATAAACCGCGGCCAATAATAAATAAATATAAACTGAGTAAAATACACACCCCAAATAAGCCAAATTCCTCACTTAACACCGAAAATATAAAGTCTGTATGGCGCTCTGGTAAAAATTCAAGTTGCGATTGCGTACCCTGTAACCAACCTTTACCTTCAATGCCACCAGAGCCAATCGCAATTTTAGACTGAATAATATGATAGCCAGAGCCAAGCGGGTCGCTTTCAGGATCTAAAAAAGTAAGTACTCGTTGCTTTTGATAATCGTGCATACCATAGTGCCAAAAAGGCCATGCAGCGAGTGCTACTATAGAGCTTAAAAAACCAATTAAACGCCAGCTCAAACCCGATAAAAACAATACAAAAACACCTGAGCTGGCAATTAATATAGAAGTGCCTAAGTCGGGCTGCTCTTTAATTAGTAGCGTCGGTAGCATCATAATTACAAAACCAATAATTAAATGCAGTGGGCGAGGGGGTAAGTGATTACGTCCTATATACCAAGCAACCATCATGGGGACTGCAAGCTTCATTAATTCAGATGGTTGAAAGCGAGTGATACCTAAGTCTAGCCAGCGCTGAGCACCTTTAGAACTCACTCCAAATAATAACACTCCAACTAGCATTAATAGCCCTAAGCAATAAAGCGGTATAACTAAGCGCTTTAAAGTAGCAGGAGATAGCTGCGCTAATACGAACATAGCTACAATTGCACCGGCCATGCGCGTAATATGGCGGATCATCATGGCGTTATCTTGGCCACTGGCGCTGTACACAATAGTGATACTACCGACCATCATTATTAGCAGCGCAATAAATAAGGGTAAGTCTATATGTAGGCGCATCCAAATTGAGCGTTTATCGTGCAAAGCGGTCATGGGATGTTATTCCTTGCAAGATTAACGGGGTTGGCTGCAAAGTAGTAATCCATAAGTTGCCGAGCAATTTGCACACCACCATGGTTATTTTCTAATATTACAGAAACTACAATTTTGGGATCGTTATACGGTGCAAAACCAATATAAATAGTGTTGTCGCGTTGTCGCTCTTTTAACGCATCAGCATCGTAGCGTTCGCCTTGAGCAATACTTACTATTTGTGCTGTGCCCGTTTTACCAGCAGAGTCATAATTAGTCCCTTTAAATGCTTTATGCGCAGTACCCGATACTTTTTTTACTGTGTTGTGCATTGCATCTAAAGCAATTTGCCAATGATGAGGGTTTTTTAATATTACAGGGGGCTTTTCTTCATTATTGATTTGTATAATGTCGTTATCTTTTTTAACGACTTGCACTAAATGTGGCGGATGGTTAATACCACGGTTTACTAAAATGTTTGTCGCATTTGCAATCTGAATTGGAGTGGCGGTCCAATAGCCTTGGCCTATGCCTACAGAAATAGTGTCACCACGCCACCACGACTCTTTAAAGCGATTTTCTTTCCACTCTTTTGAGGGCAGTATTGCCGTAGTTTCTTCATGAATATCAATACCAGAGAGTTCACCAAAGCCAAAACGCGACATAAAGTTACTTATTTTAGTAATACCTAAGCGATAAGCTGCATCGTAAAAATAGGTATCGCACGACTCTTCAATTGCTTTGTATACATCAACATGACCATGACCCCAACGTTTCCAGTCGCGCCATTTATGCTCTACATTTGGAATTTGAAAAAAACCAGGATCCCACATAGAAGTACTTTCGCTGACTATATTCTCTTCTAGGGCTAAAATAGCCATATGTGGTTTTACAGTAGAGGCAGGTGCATAACGACCTTGAGTTGCACGATTAATTAACGGGCGGTCTGGGTTTAGTAAGGCTTTATAGTTTTTGCTGCTTATGCCGTGCACAAATAAATTAGGGTCGTAACTAGGGTTAGAATAAAGCGCAAGTACACCGCCATCTTTAGCGTCCATAACGACAATAGCACCACGCATATCTTTAAGCGCATGTTGGGCAATTTGCTGTAAACCAATATCGAGTGTGAGTACTAAGTCGCTCCCTGGTTGCGGGGGGAGCATGCTTAAAGTGCGAATTATTCTACCGCGATTATTAACTTCAACATGCTGCGAGCCCACTTGGCCATGCAAGAGTTCTTCGTAATACTTTTCGATGCCGAGTTTGCCAATGTCGTGAGTGGCGCGATAATTTGTAGCTTGATCTTCTTGAGTTAATTTATTTAGCTCTTTTCTGTTTAATTTAGCCACATAGCCCAGTGCATGGGTAAGGGTATCGCCAAACGGATAATAGCGGGCGAGGCGAGCTTCAATACTAAAGCCCGGAAATTTATGTTGGTTTACTGAAAATTTAGCAACTTCTGTTTCATCTAAACGTGCTTTTAGTACTTGGCTTTTAAAACGCCGCGTATGTTTTATATCGTCTAAAAAGTCGGTTTTTTCTTGCTCGCTTATAGTTATTATTTTACTTACTTGTTCAAGCGATAGCGGCAGGTCTGCAACATCTTCAGGAATAACCTCAAGATTATAAACGGGTTTGTTTTCGGCAAGTAATACGCCATTGCGGTCGTAAATTAAACCTCGGTTAGGCGCAATTGGAATAACTTTAATACGGTTGTCGTTGGAGCGAGTTTGGTAGTTTTGATGATCATCTACCTGAATTTTATATAAATTCGAGAGTAAAATAGCAATTAGAGCTAATATAAAAATAAAACCCACAAACGCACGCCGTGCAAATAAGTTTGCCTCTGCTGAATGGTCGCGAATAGTGGGTCTTTGTTTTAACATGGCAAGGATTACTCGCGATGATAAGGATGGTTGTTATTTAAGCTCCAGCCTCTGTATAGGCTTTCAGCAACAATAATACGCACCAAAGGGTGCGGTAAAGTTAAGTTAGATAACGACCATTTTTGCTCAGAGGCAGCAATACACTCTGGTGCAAGTCCTTCAGGACCGCCAATAAGTAAACTTACATCGCGGCCATCGAGTTGCCATTTTTCCATGTTTTTAGCAAGTTCGTGGGTATCAAGTGGTTTACCTGTTACTTCTAGAGTAACAATACGGTTGCCTTTAGGAATAGCTGCTAAGGTTTTTTCACCTTCAATATGTAAAATGCGTTTTATATCTGCATTTTTACCACGTTTTCCGGCTGGGATTTCAATCAGTTCAAGTGTCATATCTTTAGCAAAACGACGTTGATACTCTGTAAATCCGGTTTCTACCCAAGCTGGCATTTTTGTACCAACGGCAATCATTTGTATTTTCACGTGTTACTTCCAAGCCTGTCTAAAATAAGTGGGTGTTTATTACTAGCCCCACAGTTTTTCTAGATCGTAATAGCTACGTGCTTCGTTTTGCATCACGTGTACAACCACATCACCTAAATCAACCAATGCCCATTCACCGTCGCTTTGGCCTTCATAACCTAAAGGTTCTTCACCTGCGTGGCGAGCCTCTTTTGCTAAATTATCAGCAATTGACAGAACATGACGTTTAGATGTGCCAGAGCATACAACCATGTAGTCTGTAATGTCTGATGTTGCTGTTACGTCAATATGAATCACATCGCGTGCTTTCATATCTTCAATTTTATCTATTGCAAAAGCGAGTAGTTGTTTCGAATCCAAGGTTTTGTCTCAATTTTAAATTTAATAGCGTGCATTTTAACATGCTAGGGGTTTTATACCAATGACTCTTGCAGAGTATTCACTTGTCAAGGTTAATTAGTATTATCATCATTTTGGTAAAGCGCATGGCGCTCTATATACAGACTCACTGCATCGGGTAATAGTTCATTCTTTTTATTAGTATTTTTAAGTTGTTGGCGAATATTACTCGATGCTGCATCGAGCATTTCACCGGGTAAAAAATAAAGTTTATCGGCAACCGTATGTGAAAGGGTTTTTGCATTATTAACTTGCGCTTGTTGCATATAATGCTGTAAATGGCCACTAACAGCACATTGCTGCCCAGGGCGTTGATACACCACAATATGGCAAAGTTGCGTGATTGCTTGCCACTGATACCATTTATCGAGGTTATTAAACGAGTCCATGCCAATTAAAAACACAATTGGCGTGTTTGGATGCTGTGCTCTTAATTCTTGTAAACTCAATAAAGAATAAGAAGGCCCAGTGCGGTGCAACTCTCTTAAATCGAGTTGAAAAAAAGGGTAAGGCGCAATTGCTGCATTGAGCATAGCTACTCGGTGCTCGGTGCTAATGCCAGGAGCCATTTTGTGGGCGGGCAGTGCGCAAGGCATAAAGTACAACGTATTTAAGTTAAGTGCATTTACGCATTGCTTTGCCATATTAATGTGCCCCAAATGAACGGGGTCGAAAGTGCCACCAAAAATTGCGATCATGTTAAATTCTGCATTTTAATTAACAGGATGACATGGCAGCGAAATATTCAGCGGTTGGCAAAACTTAATACAAATATGCGCGAGTGCTTGATAGGGCGCAATTAAGTTACCTTGTTTGTAGCTGGCGTCAAATATTGCAAGCTCAGAGCTAATTTGCTCAAGGGTATGAATACTTAACCTGTTTATAGCACTTTGTACTGGCGCTTGTTGGTTTTTCCATATTGCTTTTTGCTTAAATAAATTAGCAATGGGCTCGCCATTAAGTAAACCAATTTGCACATCAATTAAGGTGTTAAGCTCCTTGGTTATTGCCCATAAAATACTCACCACTTCGGTGTTATCGCTGGCCAGTTTATTCAGCACTTTTATTGCTTGTTTAGCTTGGCCGTTTAATAGTGCGTCGCTTAAATCAAAAATATCAAACTTGGCTTGATTTAATAGCCCTTGCATTACTAATTGTTGTGTAATGAGCGCATTGGCGTGTAGTAATGAGAGTTTTTCGAGTTCTTGAAAACACGCCAGTAAATTACCTTCAGTGGCGCTAATTAAACTCAGCTTTGCCTCATTTTGCATATTAAGAGATAAACGCTGGCATTGCTCATCTAACCAACGCTTTACATGCGTACCGGTAAGCGGATAGTAAGGTACAAATAAACCGTGTTTATCAAGCGCTTTAAACCAAGCACTGCGTTGTACGTCTTGGCTGGCTTTAGCGCCTTTAATAATTAAAATGGTATCGGGGTTTATTAGCTCAATAATTTTTTTAAACGTGTTGCTGCCAATAATTCCTGGCTTTTGCTGGTTTAAATCAAGCTCAATAATAGTGCGGGCGCTAAACAGCGACATACTTTGATATTGAGCTATAATTTCTTGCCAATCAAAACCTTGCATTAAAGTAAATTTAATTACTTCATCAAAGCCTTGCTCTTTAGCAATTGCGCGAATTTGTTGTACACATTGCGCTTCTTGAAAAGGCTCTTCACCAAACACTAAGTAAAAGGGTTTTAAGCCTTTTTTTAGTTCACTCGGTAATTGATTAGCGTAACAGCGCATTATAGTTGCGACAACTCTCTAAGAATACGACGACTAGCTTGTTGGCGTATTTCGCTAATAAGGAGTGCAAGCTCTTTTGCTTTGGCTAATGCATTGTCAGGATCGTCTTGATAATTACGATATAACTCAAAGCGCTTTTCTATTGGCTCAGCATTAGGACGATTGATCACAAACGCAACACTGTAAGTAAGTTCGTATTCTGCTACTTGGCCATTTTGAAACAACGACAAGGTTTGACGTTCAAGCTGATCTTTAAATAAATAAAGCTGTGCCGACTTTTTACTAGCCGCAACTAGTTTAACGTCACTGGCAATAAGCTCACTTTTTAAGGCGCTAAATAACGCTGACTTTTCATCGTCGCCAATGAGGGTTATTTGTTTTAGATCGTCTGGCAAGCTAGAGGCTTTTTTTAAATGAAAGCCACAGCTAGTTAATAAAAAACAGACTAGCACTAAGGCTAGTCCGTTTTTAATGGCGTTAAAAGCGGCCATATTAATTAGCTACCACATTAAGCAGTTTACCCGGTACGTAAATAACTTTACGAACGGTAACACCGTCAGTGTATTTAGTTACGCTTGCTTGTTCAAAAGCGAGTGCTTCTACTTGCTCTTTTGTGGCATCGGCTGCAACGGTTAGTTTAGCGCGTAGTTTTCCGTTAACTTGAATAATAATTAACTTTTCATCTTCAACCAAAGCCGACTGATCAACCTCTGGCCATGAAGCGTTAACTATATCGCCTTCTTTACCTAGCTCTTGCCATAATTGGTGCGACAAATGCGGCGTAATAGGTGCAAGCATAATAAGCATTGCTTCAAGCGCTTCGTTAGCTATCGCTACATCTTGCTTACTATTTAACGGTGCTTTTAATAGTTTATTAGACAGCTCCATAATTGCCGCAATAGCAGTATTAAAGGTTTGACGACGTTCAACATCATCACTCACTTTAGCAATTGCTTTGTGTAAATCGCGACGCAGTACTTTTTGCTCGTTATTTAATGCTGTTTTATTGAGTGGTTGAAAACCAACTGTTTTAACATCAACCGCGTATTTCCACACACGTTTTAAGAAGCGATGTGCACCTTCAACACCCGCGTCAGACCATTCTAGCGTTTGCTCTGGTGGTGCTGTAAACATCATAAATAAACGTACAGTGTCGGCGCCGTATTGTGCAATAACATGCTGTGGATCAATACCGTTATTTTTCGATTTTGACATTTTGCTCATGCCAGATGAAAACACCGGGTTACCATCAACTTTATGCCATGCTTTAGTTACGCGGCCTTTGTCGTCTGTTTCGGTATTTACGTCGCTTGGCGAAATCCAAATATCAGCCCCTTTTTCATCTTTACGATAAAACGTTTCGGCTAATACCATACCTTGACAAAGTAGGCGGTCAAATGGCTCGTCTGAATCAACTAAACCAAAGTCGCGTAATAGTTTATGGAAAAAGCGCGAGTACAATAAATGTAAAATAGCGTGTTCAATACCACCTATGTATTGGTTTACTGGTAACCAATAGTTAGCCGCTGCTGGGTCTAGCATGCCTTCGTCATGACGTGGGCTACAGTAACGAGCGTAATACCAAGACGATTCCATAAAGGTGTCAAAGGTATCGGTTTCATGAAACGCTGGTGCGCCATTCATGGTGGTTTTTGCCCAGTTAGGATCAGCTTTGATTGGCGATGTAACGCCATTCATTACTACGTCCTCTGGTAAGCGTACTGGCAGCATATCGTCGGTTGCAGCAAGTTCGTTACCGTCTTCGTCGCTAAGCATTGGAATTGGTGAACCCCAGTAACGTTGGCGGCTTACGCCCCAATCACGCAGGCGGAAGTTTACTTTACGCTCGCCCACACCCAAGGCTTCTAACTTATCGGCAATGGCATTAAATGCCGCGTCAAAATCAAGGCCGTCAAATTCACCCGAGTTAACCAATACACCTTTATCGGTAAACGCTTCTTTGTTTAGGTTTACTTCAAGGTCAGAGCCCGTAACTGGCGCAATCACTTGTTTAATATCAAGGCCGTAGGCTGTTGCAAATTCAAAGTCACGTTGGTCGTGTGCAGGCACTGCCATTACCGCGCCTGAGCCGTAATGCATTAATACAAAGTTAGCGATCCAAATTGGTACTTGCTCACCAGTAAGTGGGTGAGTAGCAAAAAAGCCAGTTGCTATGCCTTTTTTCTCCATGGTTGCCATGTCGGCTTCACTTACTTTGTTGTTTTTACATTCTTCAACAAACAGTGCCACAGAATCGCTATTTTTAGCCGCTTCTTTAGCAATTGGGTGGCCTGCAGCAACCGCTACATAAGTCACACCCATAAAGGTATCTGGACGCGTGGTATAAACGCTAAATGTTTCGTTGTTATCAGTGCGTTTAAATTCAATGTCACACCCTTCAGAGCGACCAATCCAGTTGCGCTGCATGGTTTTAACTTGTTCAGGCCAATCTTCTAACTTGTCTAAATCGTCAAGTAGTTCTTGTGCGTAGTCGGTAATTTTAATAAACCACTGTGGAATTTCTTTTTGCTCAACCACAGCGCCCGAACGCCAACCGCGACCGTCAATAACTTGCTCGTTAGCTAATACAGTTTGATCTACCGGATCCCAGTTAACCGTCGACATTTTTTTGTACACTAAGCCTTTTTCGTACAACTTAGTGAAAAACCATTGTTCCCATTTATAGTATTCTGGATGACAGGTGGCAATTTCGCGATCCCAGTCATAACCAAAACCTAACTGCTTAAGTTGGGTACGCATGTAGTCAATATTCTCGTAGGTCCATTTTGCAGGGGCTGTTTTGTTTTTAATAGCCGCGTTTTCTGCAGGTAAACCAAACGCATCCCAACCCATAGGTTGCATTACGTTTTTGCCTTTTAAGCGCTGAAAGCGAGATACAACGTCACCAATAGTGTAGTTACGCACGTGACCCATATGGAGTCGACCGCTCGGGTAGGGGAACATAGAAAGGCAGTAATACTTTTCTTTGCTCTCATCTTCCGTAACTTTAAATACTTTGTTTTCTTCCCAGTAACGTTGGATTTTTGACTCTATTTTTTGAGGGTTATATTGCTCTTGCATCTACGGTTCCAGACTTCTTACGACTAATAAAAAATTAGCTCTAGGATAACCCAAATAAACCGCTATTTATAGCGCCATAAACACGCTTTTATTAAATTATAACTTTCAGTGCAGGTTAACCTATACTTTTGTAAGCTAGTTGCTGAAAAGCATAGGTTAAAGGTTGATTTAACAGCCCTAATAGGTTCAACCTACAAATCTAAATATGCCCTAAATTTGCAGGAGTAAGAAAATGGCTGACTACAAAACATGGCTAAACGATTTAACGCTTTGGTTAAAAGATGTAAAAGATCATGAATTAAAAGAGGCGGTAAAACGATTTGTTGAATCTGAGCAGGCACTTAAAAATTTAGGAGAAGAAAAGTATCAACTTTATCGTAACTACTTAATGCGCGATTTAGAACACTTGCAAGAGCACGAAACCCACTATAATTCGCTTGCATGGCAAGAGCTTAAAGAATCATTATGGTATGAGCTTTCGCACATAGAAGACAAAACACAGCTAGAGTGGCACTCACTTAGCCAAGATTTTAAGCACAATGGCATATATCACGTAGGCGAATGGATAGCCATGGGCACATTAGTATGTAAGAATTGTAACCATAGTTACGATGTTTATCATGCTACGCAAATAACACCTTGTTTAGAGTGTGATGGAATCTATTTTAGCCGTAAGGCTTTGCAACCCTAAATATAAGTATTAAGTGGCTGCAGGCCACTTAATACGCCAAAAGCCAGTGAATACGCTGGTAAACAAAGAAGTTAGAATGACGAAAAAATTACTGCCACTACCTGTATCAAAGCTTGCGCCGAGCATTTCTACTAGCCACGTGCATACTTGCATGAGCAACCCATACCCAGAGCATTTTACTTTTATAGGCCAACAACGGGCGCAAAGTGCATTAGACTTTTCACTCGGTATGGATTTACCTGGCTATAACGTATACGTAATGGGCGAAGCTGCACATGGACGTTTTACCCTAGTAAAAGACAAACTAAAAGAGCATGCCAAAGGCAGAGTAACGCCTAATGAGTGGTTGTATGTAAATAATTACGACGACCACCGCGAGCCTATCGCACTGTTTATGCAAGCTGGGCAAAGTAAAAAGCTTGCCGATGACATTGATGCTTTTATTGACGAAGTGCTCGACACCTTTCCTGCCGCATTTGACAACCCTGCGTACCAGCGCAAAAAGAAATCCATAGACCGTGAATTTAACGACGCCTATGACGGTGCTATTACCGCGGTAGAAATTGCGGCGCTTGAACAAAGTGTGGCGCTTATTGAAGAAAAAGGCGTAGTAGGTTTTGCTCCATTAATAGGTGGCAAGCAGCTAAGCGATAATGAATTTTCGCACCTTGAAGATGAGCTACGTGAAACCTTTTTTGAAAGAATTGAAAAACTCGAAGACACATTAATAGAAGCACTTATTGAGCTGCCGCGCTGGAAACGTGAATCTACCGAAAAGCTACGTAACCTTAAAAAGTCGACTGCCGAGCAAGCAACTAAGCCCTTATTAAAAGACTTAGAGCATAAATATGCCAGCCATATTGGCGTGCTGCGTTATTTAAAAGACATTCGCGTAGAAATTATTGACGCTGTGCTTGAGTGGTTAGACGATGAAGGCGAAAGCGAAGAAAACAAAGAAGACTTTGATCGCAAAGGCATGCTTACTGACTTTTTTGCGCCCAATATTTTAGTTGAGTTTAAAGAAGGCGACGCCGCTCCTGTGGTTTACGAACCTAACCCAACGTTTGGCAACATATTTGGCAAGGTTGAGTACGCTACCTCACAAGGCTCGCTTATAACTAGCTATCGCTCAATTCAGGCCGGCGCATTGCATCGCGCTAACGGTGGCTATTTAATGATGGACGCCGAAAAAGTAATGGCTAACCCACAAGTGTGGGATGGTTTAAAACTATCGCTTAAAACCCATCAAATTAAAAATGACTTACCGTATCAAGATAGCGTTGTAGGCAGCAGTTTTACGTTGCGCCCGCAGTTAATTCCGCTAGATGTAAAAATAATATTATTAGGCTCGCGCGAGCTGTACTACACCATAGGTGAGTACGACGAAGAATTTGCTGAGCTGTTTAGAATACTAGCCGACTTTGACTACTACTTACCGAGTAGCGATAAATTACAGTACCAATTTATTACCAAAGTAACTGACTATTGTGAGCACGTTTTAAAATGCACCACTACAGAAGCAGCAATGGTGCGCTTGCTCAAATTTAGTTATCGCCAAGCCGAGCATCATAATAAACTCTCTGCCCGCTTTGCCGATGTGTTAGAGCTGGTAGCCGAAGCAAGTTATTATGCCAAACAAGACAAGCTAACGGTTATAGACGCTCATCATATTGACGAAGCCATTGAAGGTAAACAGTATCGTACTGGGCAAATTAGCGAAAACATGCTCAGTGATATTAAAGAAGGGCACACCCTTATTGCCACGCAAGGCCAAGCCATAGGCAAAGTAAATGGTTTAACTGTACTGCATATTGGCGATACCTCATTTGGTACACCTGCGCGTATTACGGCAACAGTTTATGCCGGTGCCGATGGCGTTTTAGATGTAGAGCGCGAAGCCGAGCTAGGTAAAGCAATTCACTCTAAAGGGGTAATGCTACTTACCGGCTATTTAGGCAATAAATACGCGCAGCACTTTAGCTTAACGCTCAGTGCAAATATTGCAATTGAACAAAGCTATGGCTACATAGATGGCGATAGCGCGTCACTTGCCGAGTTATGCGCGTTAATTTCGGCTATTACTAGTTTACCACTGAGTCAATCAATTGCGCTTACAGGCTCAATTAACCAACATGGCGATGTACAAGCTATTGGTGGCGTAAACGAAAAAATAGAAGGCTTTTTTAAACTGTGTAAAATGCGCGGTTTAACTGGCGAAGAGGGCGTGATCATTCCTAAATCTAACCAAGTTAACTTAGTGTTAGATGAGGAAATACTTAATGCAGTTGAACTTGGTAAATTTAATATTTACGCAGTAGAGACGGTAGATCAGGCACTTAACTTACTGATGGATTTAGAAGCTGGCGATTTAGTTGACGGGCACTATCCTGAAAACTCAGTAAACGGCCTAGCCTTAGCACGACTTAAAGATATTGCAGACATTGTAAACGGCGATAGCGAAGATGAAAAAGACGCAGAACCAGAAGAGGAAAAAAATTAACTATGCTTAATATAATATTAGCGGTAATTATCGCCATATTTTGCTTTTTAATATTTAAAAACAGCAAAAAAGCCAAACAACAAGTGGGTATTAACGCGCAAATAGAAGCTGATTTTTTGGCAGCTAATGCAAAAGTAGATGGCGTACAAGAGACCGCTTCAGGCTTGCAGTACAAAGTATTGCACCAAGGGCAAAGCGATGACAAGCCTAACCCCAAAAGCATGGTTAATGTGCATTACCACGGTACGTTAATAGACGGCACAGTATTTGACAGCTCAGTTGAGCGTAAAGCCCCTATTAGCTTTGGTTTACATCAAGTTATTAAAGGGTGGACCGAAGGTCTGCAACTTATGAGCCCCGGCGATAAATACCTACTTTATGTACCGCATCAACTGGCTTACGGTGAAAAACGTGTGGGCAGCATTCCACCGGCATCACTGCTTATATTTGAAGTTGAGTTATTGGCTATTGAGTCGTAATATTATTTTAAGTAATAATTACTTAAGCCCTGCTTTCATAAAGTGGGGCTTTTTGCTTTTAGCCAGCCTGTAAACGTTACTCAAGAATTTTAATGTTAGGTCGATACCTATAATAGTGACAAAGCTATTTTAGGGATAAAGTAATGAAGATTTCACCAGCGCCCCCTTTACACCATGCATACAGCCTTAATACTCAGCCTTTAACACAACCAGATAAGCAACTTGCTGAAGGTGAGACAGAGGCTGAGCCAAAATATGTTTTATCAAAGTTCTTAGACACTAAAGCACAAAAGTACAGGGAAGATAACGCAACGTTTGGCGATCAATATAAAAACCTAGAAAAAGTGTATAAGCACTTTTTAGGGCGGGTTATTGCATTGCAAGAGCAAATTAACAAACTCAAACAAAGTCCAATTCAAAGCAGTTTAACCATAAATAGCACCGCAAATGAGCCAAATAAAAGTGATGCTAGTTTAGCTATTGATGTTGAGCATTTAGGGTCTAAAAAATATAAAAACTCACAACAACAAGAGCAAATAGATATACTAGAGCGGCAATTAGGGGAGTTAAAATCAGAGCAAGCAGCAATAAAACAACAAATGGTTGAGCTGGTTATGAGTGAAATGAAAAGACGAGGCGATCACGACTATAATGTTTAGCGTTAAGGCAGGTTGGTGAATCAGCCCTTAACTTAATTTTACTTACTTCCAGTTTAAATTTACCGTATCTTTAAAGTATAACTTTGTTGAGTACGCTTTAAAAAGTACACCCAAATAATGGCCAGTGGAATTTACTAAATTATGTTCGAAGATGAATTACTTTATGGATACAGCAGTGTATTAATTGCAGTTACATTGTTTATTGCGATCGTTATTTTTAACGAAATAGGCTTTAGAGCAGGGCGGTTTATTCAAGGCAGAACCGACAGTGAGGTTAAGACGCTAACGGGTTCTATTCAGGGCAGTATATTAGGTTTGTTAGCATTACTACTGGGTTTTACATTTAGCATGTCGATGCAACGGTATGATAACCGCAGCATGGCGTTAATAGATGAAGCAAACACAATCGGCACAGCCATATTACGGGTTGAATTACTGCCACAAGAATACAAAAAACAAGCCAATGAATTATTTAAAGAGTATGTAGACTTACGAGTTGCTATAGGCCAATTAGATTTAACCAAACACGCGCAGCGTAACGACTACAATAATAAAATAGCCAACCTACAGCGTCAGTTATGGTCATTGGCTATCGCAGCCACAAATGTTGACCCAAGGCCTGTAACTACAGGAGCGTTTGTAAAATCGCTTAATGATGTAATAGACAGCCAAGGAAAGCGAAATGCTTTATTGCAAATGCATGTACCTGAGGTGGTATTAATACTGCTCTTTATTGTTTTTATTTCGTCTGGCGGCATTATGGGTTATTCCGCAGGACTAAGTGGTAAGCGAATGATTGTGCCCATAGTATTGGTTTCTTTGTTAATTACTTTAATCGTATTTATTATTATAGATTTAGACCGGCCAAAGCGCGGGCTTATACAAGTAGATCAAACGGTAATGATTGAGGTTTCAGAAAATATTAAATAGTAATAAAGAAGGGGTTTTAATTTAAGCGCGTAAATAACAGTTATATTGTTTGCTGCTTTGGCGAACTAAATACTTATTTAGTTCGCCAATAAAAATGTTCGCGTAGTTTAAAATTACAGTAACGCTTTAACCTCAGGATCTGCAAACGCTAATTCAAAGCGCTCTTTATAAAGCATTTGTAAGTCGTTGGTATGCATACTTGGAATGTCTTGCTCGCCAGTAAAGTTTTTATTTATAAGCGTAGCACCAGTGCGATCCTTAATTATTAGATCAAAGTTATACCATGAGTTATCAGTAAAAGCGTGGTGATCATACTTCCATTCGTTAAGTACGATTATAATAGTCGCAGTATCGCTATCTGCTTTAATGTCATTAATATCGACCTGTGGTGTGGTAGCTATTAGCTTAGCGTTAATACCAGAGCGAATAAAACCAGCAGCAAGGCGTTTACCTAAGTGTTGTGGCATAGTTTCGCCAGTAATGATGTTTTGTGTATAAGGTATACCAAAGCCAGAGCGACTTAATCCTTCAAAACCAGAGAGTTTGTCACCATTTACAACATATGGGCGATGATCTACCACTGCAATTTGTATTTCATCAACTTGGGGCTTATTTAACGTAGGAGCTGCTTGTTCTGCAGTCATAATGGCCGTACAGCCGGTAGTTAAAAGTAGGGTAACAGCGATAAAGATTGAAGCTATTTTGTTCACATTATATTCCTTTTATGTGTATTTATGATTAAATAAAACCAAATTACAGATCGTTAGGTAATACCATGAAAGTAATGGATTTTATTGGGCAAGATAGTATTAACAAAAGCTGAATAAATCAAGGCAGTATTAACTTTTATTTTTTTAATGGGCTTAAAGTACTGCTTTTAGCTAGAGTAGGTGTTTAAAATATTAAAATGTGAGTGAAATATATTACCAATTATTAAGCTTTTACAATGACTGTATTTACACCTTGTTACAGTAATTTGTCGCACAAAGCTGCAAACTGTCTTTTTATTGTTATTATGAAATGAAATAACATTGTAAGGACGATAACCTTGAAACTACGCACTTTATTAACAGCAATAGCAGTAGCGGTTGCACCGGCAATATCGCCGATGGTTGCGGCTTATCAAACACAAGATACCCGCTTATTACGCTTTCCCGATATTCATAAAGAATCAGTAACCTTTGTTTATGCGGGCGATATTTATATAGCAAACACTAAAACAGGTAAAAGCACGCGCTTAACTGATCATATTGGTTTTGAAACCTTTCCTAAATTTTCGCCAGATGGCAGCCAAATCGCTTTTTCTGCCCAATATAATGGCAGCCGCCAAGTGTATGTAATGAACCGCGATGGCTCCGACTTAAAACAACTGACTTATTATAACGACGTAGGTGTAATGCCGCCGCGCGGTGGTTTTGATTATCGTGTACTTGATTGGACCCCAGACGGTAAGCATATTGTGTTTAGAGCTAACCGTACCCCTTATGGTCAGCGTGTTGGCCGACCTTATATAGTGCCTGCTGCGGGTGGCCTAGAGCAACCATTAGCCATACCAGAAACTGGCGGTGGCATGTTATCGCCCGATGGCAAACAGTATGTGTATACACCCATTGATCGCGAATTTCGTACTTGGAAACGCACCCGTGGCGGGCGCGCACAAGATGTATGGGTTTACGATTTAGAAAATAACAAATCAAAGCAATTAACAACCAACAGAGCAACCGACCAACAGCCTACTTGGGTTAACAATAACATTTACTACGTGTCGGACAGAGAATACACGCTAAATTTATACAAACATCAAGATGGCAAAAATCCGATAAAAGTAACTAACCACAGCGACTTTGATGTGCTTTGGCCCTCGGCTGGGCCCAACGCCATAGTGTATGAAAATGGTGGTTATTTGTATCGCTTTGATGACGCCACGCAGCAATCTGAAAAGCTGAGCATAAATGTTCAAGGTAACCGTGAACATACAATGGCCTACAGTAAAAATGTTAGTGACTTTATTGATTCAATGGACGTATCGCACGATGGAAAAAGAGTACTATTTACAGCACGCGGCGAACTGTTTTCTGTGCCGGTTAAAAATGGCCCAACCCGAAACTTAAGCCATACGCCAAAAGGGCGTGAAATATCGGCTACATGGTCGCCCAATGGACGCTATATTGCTTACATGAGTGATGAAACAGGCGAGTACGAAATTTACCTAAAAGACAGAGCTAACAATAACCAAGTTAAGCAACTGACCAGTAATGGCAGTATTTGGCGTTTTGAGCCAGTTTGGTCACCAGATAATAAAAAGTTATTGTTTAGCGATCAGAATCACACCCTGTGGTGGCTCGATATTAAAACCGGTAAGCAGCGTAAAATTGATACCGCAAAATATAATGAAGATGGTTTAACTAGCTATATTTGGTCGCCTAATAGCGAGGATATAGTGTTTGTTAAAAATAACGAAAATCGCTACGCCTCATTATGGCATTACAATTTAAAAGACAAGCGCGTTACTCGCTTAACTGATGACATGAGCAGTGAGACAAACCCAGCGTTTTCTCCCGACGGGCAGCAATTGTATTTCACATCAGAGCGCGACTTTAATTTAACTTTTAGTAGCTACGAGTTTGACTACATGTTTAACAATGCAACCCGACTGTATTCGGTTGCAGTAAATAGTAAAATCAAGCCACTTAATACACCGCTGAGTGACGAAATAAGCATTGTTGACTCAAAAGCAGATAAAGACGATAAAAAGTCAGCTAAAGCACCCAGCAATTATATAGAAAGTAACGGCTTTATGAGCCGTGTTGTGGCGCTAAATGTACCTGCAGGAAACTACGGCGCACTAAGCGGCGTAAAAGACGGCGTATTAACACTATCGGCAGGAGAGCTTAAGTTAGTGCCTAATGCCGTTGATGGTGAAGTTGCCACAATAGCAGCAGGAGTGAGTAATTATAAAGTGTCGGCTAATGCTGAGCATATTATTGCTCGTGCAGGAAAAAACATTAGCGTAATAAAGCCAGAAGCTAAACAAGACTTAAAAGCTACGCAACTTAACTTGCAAGACATGGTATTAAAAATTGACCCGCAAACCGAGTGGGCACAAATGTATCGTGAAGGCTGGCGCACTCTGCGCGACTGGTTTTATGACGAAAACCATCATGGCCAAGACTGGGATGCTATTTTAGCGCGTTACCAACCTATGGCAGACGCTATTGCACATCGAGCCGACCTAGATTATGTATTAAGTGAAATAGCAGGCGAAATAAACTCAGGGCATATTTATGTTAACTCGGGCGATATGCCAACATCTCCTCGTTTACAGCATGGCTTATTGGGCGCAGAAATTAGCGCGCATAAATCAGGCTTTGTAAAAATAGAGACTATTTTTAAAGGCGAAAACTGGCACGAAAACTTTCGCTCACCGCTAAACGAAACCGGCATTAACGCCAATGTAGGCGATTACATAATTGCAGTAAATGGCCGCTCAGTAAAAAGCGTAGTCAACTTTTACGAACTACTAGAAAACACCCAAGGTAAATCGGTTGAATTACTACTCAGTAAATCACCAAGCCTAAAAAACAGCTGGAAAGTAATGGTAACGCCTATTGCCAGCGAAACTGGATTGCGTTACTTACAGTGGGCACAATCGCGCGCTGAGTATGTTAATAAGCTTTCAGATGGGCGTATTGGCTACGTGCATTTACCTAACACCCATTACGAAGGTAACCGTTCGTTATT
The DNA here is from genome assembly GCF_002221505.1 of Pseudoalteromonas nigrifaciens. Lineage (NCBI taxonomy): Bacteria > Pseudomonadati > Pseudomonadota > Gammaproteobacteria > Alteromonadales > Pseudoalteromonadaceae > Pseudoalteromonas > Pseudoalteromonas nigrifaciens. The sequence goes on from NZ_CP011036.1 coordinate 1,145,291, forward strand.
TAAAAACTTTTTACCGCAAACTAATAAAGAAGCGATGATCATAGACGATCGTTACAATGGCGGCGGTTTTATACCTGAACATATGATCACTTGGTTAGCGCGTAAACCGCTTAACTACTGGAAACGCCGTGGTGTAGAGCCAACTAAAACCCCGCAGTTTGCACACGATGGCCCTAAAGCTATGCTGATCAATGGCTACTCTAGTTCAGGCGGCGACGCACTACCGTATTACTTTCGCCAAGCAGGTTTAGGCAAATTAATTGGTACGCGTACCTGGGGCGGTTTAATTGGTATTTCGGGCAACCCTGGGCTTGTAGATGGTGGCTCAGTTATTGCCGCTACTTTTAGAATTTTAGATAACGAAGGTAACTGGATCATTGAAAATGAAGGCGTAAGCCCAGACATAGAAGTGATTGATCGCCCAGAGCTTATTCAAGCCGGACAAGATCCGTCGATTGAACGCGCTGTAAAAGAGTTATTAAAAGAGCTTAAAGCAAATCCGAAAAAACCATTGGTAGTGCCAGCACCACCGAGTGAATTTGGTCGCTAATTGCAATAAATTAAGCTGCTAAGTTACGCAGCCTGTTAGCTACTTTGCGTGTGCTTGGTAGCTAACTAATTTATTAGAGTATTATTAAAAGCGTGATACCGCGCTTTAGTTAAAAGAGAGCTTATAGTGAAAAAATTATTACAGGTAGACTTTGATTTTGCAGGCCCGTTTGGGGAGCAAATGTCAGCAGCATTAAAAGATTTAGCCGAATCAATTAACCATGAACCCGGTATTATTTGGAAAATTTGGACCGAAAACCAACAAGGTCAACTTGCTGGTGGTATTTACCTATTTGAAGATGAAGCATCAGCTAATGCGTATTTAACTATGCACACAGCACGCTTAAAGGCTATGGGGGTTGCCCAAGTTCGTGGCCAATTATTCGATGTAAACCTGCCATTATCAGCGATTAATAACGCACCGCTTACCGTTAAATAGATTAGTTAAATAGTTAGTTAAATAGTTAAGCAGCCAAATAATAAGACGGGTTAAAAAATCATTTAAATTAAAGGCTGCCTAGTGCAGCCTTTTTTCAAAGCCCACAAATTAAATAACGTATTTTATATAGAGGAGTTACGCAAGAGCGGAGCGAAACCGAACAAGAGAATTAATAATACTCTATTCATCTCAGAGTGTTTAGATATGCTTTGCTACACAGAACATCCATGCTTTAGTTTTTAACAACATTCACAAAACATAAGTCGCTAAAGAAGGTGTCATATAAGCTTATTTAGCATCATTTTGATACTTAATAAGCTTGTTTACCTTAGAGTTAGTATAATTGGATTTATATACTTCGCTCGATATTGTTATTGAGCTTAAGTATAAAGTATTGTATTTAACATTTATTTTAACTATAGTTTGTACCATATAAAGTACAACTAAAGGTACGATCATGAGTAGGCTTCATTTAGATCAAGATATTCAGCCGCTTTCAGATTTTAGAGCTGGAGCTGCATCATTTATACGCCAAGTTAATGAAACCAGAAGGCCAATTGTAATAACTCAAAGGGGTAAAGGCGTTGCTGTGGTTTTAGATGTTGCTGAATATGAATCTATGCAGGAAAAAATAGAGTTATTAGAGGAAATACAAAAAGCTGAAGATCAACTCTCTATGGGGCTGGGTATTTCAAACTCAGATGCTCGTGCGCAAGTTTTAAAGAGTATTAAAGATTGAAAGTAGTTTGGTCGCCTTTAGCATTAGAAAAATTAGTCACTATGGCTAAATTTATTGCTTTTGATAAACCATCGGCGGCTGACAAATGGGTTAATGATATTTTTGATCGAACAGATTTACTTGGTACTCAACCTGAACTAGGTCGGGAAGTGCCAGAATTATTAGGCTCAAGATATCGTGAATTAATATTTGGTAGCTATCGAATTATTTATAAAGTTGAACATGAAATTAAAATACTCACATTACGCAATAGGCGTCAATTGCTTAGCTTGAGCGATGTAGAGTAATAATTAACCAGAAAAGTTAATTGTTAAGCCCAAAGACTGCGCTGGGCTTAATCTATTGCTAATTCTCTAAGTTTAGAATTTTTCATTTATCTCTTAAACCTAATCCCAAACCCGCCAACACCCAGCAACAACACAAATCCCCATACAAACATGTTGCCGTATTGGCTGTACACGCTGTCGCCTTGTATTAACTTAACGTCGGCTTTCATGGTGGTTGCTTCAAACTGTGGCATGCTTTGTTGCGTGTGGCTTATTGGGTCGTATACGCCGCTTACGCCGTTGTTAGTAACACGTATTAGTGGCCGCTGTAGCTCTAGAGCGCGCATGCGAGCGATTTGCATATGCTGGTGGGGGCCAATGGAGTCGCCAAACCAAGCATCGTTACTTACGGTAAAGAGTAAATCTGAGCTGTGCTGATAATTACCACGCACTAGGTCGGCAAATACTATTTCGTAGCATATAGCGGGTAGTATATTAAAGCCGTTAGCACGTAGGTTGTTTTGTACTTTGTCGCCACGGGTAAACGACGACATAGGTAAATCAAACAACGGTGCGATAGGGCGCAGTAAATCTTCAAATGGTACAAATTCGCCAATAGGGAGTAATTGGTGTTTTTGATAGCGGTTTTTATCTAGGTAGCGGTAGTGGCCGTGTTCATCATCTTTATTTTTATTACCCACTACTATAAGGGTATTAAAAATAGTTTTAGTGTCGAGTTGGTAGTCAACAACACCGGTAATTAGCGCGGTTTTATTAAATGAAGCGGCGCTGTCTAAGCCTGCTAGGTATGAGTCGGCAAGCGCTTCTATTTCGGGTACTGCGGCTTCGGGCCATACTATTAAGTCGGCGTCCCAGTGTGTGCGGGTTAGGTCTTGGTATTTACTCATGGTGGTCCAAAACTGGCTGGGATCAAAGCGCAGATTTTGTTTTATATTACCTTGTACAAGTAATGTCGACATGCTTTTTCCAGAGTACTGTGCTGTACCTGTGGTGTATGCACCGGCAAAAAGTAGTGCTAAAGCACTGCTGGTTATGGCCAATGTTTTAAAATCTTTTTGGCTTAGGCGATACAATGCAAAACCAATGGCAATACATACTAAGGTTAAACCAAATTCGCCAATATAAGGGGCAAGCAGTCTAAGTGGGCTGTCGGTTTGCGTATAACCAAAACTTAACCATGGAAAGCCTGTTAGTAAGTGTGCGCGTAAGTATTCGCTTATGGCAAAACTTACAATTAATAATGCGCCATAACTTTTAGGGCCGCTGGCAAAGCGAGTTGTTGCCCAAAAGGCAAGTGCAGGAAATAACGCTAAGTATGAACACAATAAGGCCATAAGCGCTAAAGAAGCGATTAATGGCATGCCGCCAAAAGTGGCTATAGATACATGTACCCAGCTAATACCAGCACCAAACCAACCTAAACCAAATATAAAGCCATATTTAGCGGCTGTTTTTGCGTGTGTTTTACCGGTGTTTTTTGGATTAATACAAAAAATGATGGCAGCAAGGCTAAAAAATGCAATGGGCCAAATTTCAAAGGGGGCATAGGCAAAAGTTAAAATAAGGCCCGCAATTAATGCGAGCCATGCTTTTTTATCTTTTGCTAATAAGGTGAACTTAGTTAGCAGAATCTTCACTGTAGTTATCATCAACCTTAGGAACGGTGACTTGCAGTTGCAAGATGCGGCGATTGTCAGAGTTGGTTACTTTAAATTGGTAACCTTCTATATCAATGGTTTCGCCACGGCTTGGCATGTGGCCAAAGGCATGTAATACAGTGCCACCAATAGTATCGGCGTCATCTGTGCTGTAACCTGTTTTAAAATGCTCGTTAAAGTCATCAACAGGGGTTAGCGCTTGTACTACGTAAACATGCTTAGCAAGTTGGCGAATATCTTGTTGCTCTTCTTCTTCGTCGTGCTCGTCTTCTATTTCGCCCACGATTATTTCAAGAATATCTTCAATAGTGACTAAGCCCGATACACCGCCGTATTCATCAATAACAATAGCCATATGGTAGCGTTGCTGACGAAATTCGTTAAGCAGGGTATCGACACGTTTACTTTCGGGTACTACCATTGCTGGGCGTAAATAATCGCGCAGTGAGGGCAGTAAGTCGTCTTTGTTTAAGATTAGGGGTAATAAATCTTTAGCGAGTAAAATCCCTTCTACATGGTCTTTGTCCTCACACACCACCGGAAAGCGTGAGTGCGTAGAGTGAACCATCATAGGTATGAGCTCTTCAAGCGGGCTGTCGATCTCAAGGGTGATCATTTGTGAGCGCGGCACCATAATGTCTCGCACTTTAAGCTTAGACACGCCAAGCACACCTTCAATCATCTCTTTGGTTTCTGGATCGATTACATCCCGCTCTTGCGCATCGGCAATTACTTCAACCAGCTCTTCTCTGTTCTGGGGTTCCCCTTGAAACTTTTGGGCTATTCGGCCCAGCCAGCTTTTTCCAGAAGAACCCTGGCTAGAATGCGAGTTACCGTCGCTCATTATATCTGATTACTCCGTTTATTTAAATTTCGTCCCGATATGGGTCTGCTATGTTTAGCTCAGCAAGTAATTGCTTTTCTATACTTTCCATCTCAAAAGCATCTTCACTCTTTATATGGTCAAATCCAAGCAAATGCAAGCATCCATGAATAACCATATGAGCAAAGTGGTCATGAAATGACTTTTCTTGCTCAATTGCTTCAGCCAATACAATAGCTGGGCAAATAACTAAATCACCTACTAAAGGAATATCTATTCCCGGTGGTGCTTCAAACTCAAACGACAGTACATTGGTAGGCTTGTTTTTACCACGGTAGTCGTTGTTGAGTTGTTGCGACTGCGCTTCGTCACTAATTACAATAGTGAGTTCAGATTCGTCGCGGTATTGGCTAAGGGCTTTGTCGGCCCAAAGCGCAAATTGTGCCTCGCTTGGTAAGTTGTCAAACTCACAGGCTATTTGTAAATCAAGTTCAGTGTTCACGGTATTACTCTTTAGTAGCAGGCGGTTGTTGAGCGGCAAGTTGCTCTCGGGCTTTTTGCTTTTCTAGGCGCATAAGTCGCTCGCTTTCATCGTTGCGCTCGTAGGCTTCAACAATACGCGCAACCACAGGATGGCGAACTATGTCTTGGGCTTTAAAGTGGTTAAAGCTTATTTCGTCTACGCCATCGAGTACTTCCATTGCATGGCGTAAGCCTGAGCGCACACCACGTGGTAAATCTACTTGCGTTATGTCGCCAGTAATAACCGCTTTTGAGTTAAACCCAATACGGGTTAAAAACATTTTCATTTGCTCTGCGGTGGTATTTTGGCTTTCATCTAAAATAATAAAGGCATCATTAAGCGTACGCCCACGCATATAAGCAAGTGGGGCAATTTCAATAACGTTTTTTTCGATTAGTTTTTCTACTTTTTCAAAGCCAAGCATTTCAAATAGCGCATCGTAAAGCGGGCGCAAGTATGGGTCGACCTTTTGGCTTAAATCGCCCGGTAAAAAACCGAGCTTTTCACCTGCTTCTACCGCTGGGCGGGTAAGCAATATACGGCGAATTTCTTGGCGCTCTAGGGCATCAACTGCAGTTGCCACAGCTAAGTATGTTTTGCCTGTACCAGCAGGGCCAATGCCAAAGGTAATATCGTGATGCAAAATATTAGAAACGTATATACCTTGGTTTTCGTTACGCGGCTTTATAACACCACGGCGCGTTTTAATCACCATTTCTTTGGTGTAAGTGCTGGTTGTGGCGTCTTGTTCAAGGGCGTTTGATTCGGTAATGGCTAAGTGCACGTTGTCGGGTTCTATTTCGCCAATTTCGCCGCGCACAGGTTGAGTATCAATATAAAGGTTTTTTAAAATTTCTACAGCGCTGGCGCTACTGTAAGTTTTGCCTGTGACTTTAAAAAAGTTATCGCGGTGGATAATTTCAACACCGAGTCGGCGTTCAATTTGTTTGATGTTTTCGTCAAACGGGCCACATAAAGAAGAAAGGCGTTTGTTATCGGCAGGTTCTAAATAAATCTCTAATGTTTTTAACTGATTACTCAAAATTACTTCCTATAGCATGGCGCCAGTGTTAACTGGCGCTAAAATTTCCACTAAGGGACGAAAGTAGCAACGCCAATTTCGTTTATAGTGTCAGGTTTAGGCTCAAGGCTTGCAGCTTTGGTTAAAATAGCTGAAGGAGCGATTTCACGACGTAAGTTCATTTCTGATTCTGTACGAATTAAGTCACCACGTAAAGAATTTGGTAGTGCCTCGGTAATACGTACGTCAACAAACTGACCGATCACTGTATGTGGGCCAACAAAGTTAACTACACGGTTGTTTTCGGTACGGCCACGTAATTCCATTGGGTTCTTTTTAGAAGGGCCTTCAACGAGTATACGCTGCTCTGTATCGAACATTTGACGGCTAATTTGTTGCGCCATTTGTGTAATACGATTTTGCAGTAAGTATAAACGCTCTTTTTTCTCTTGCTCGGTTACGTCATCTGGCAAGTCGGCCGCTGGTGTACCTGGGCGTGCACTGTAAATAAAGCTAAAGCTCATATCAAAACCAACGTCGCTAATTAGCTTCATGGTTGCTTCAAAGTCATCTTGGGTTTCACCCGGAAAACCAATAATAAAATCTGACGACATGCTTAAGTTAGGACGAATTTTGCGTAACTTACGAATTGTCGACTTATATTCAATTGCCGTATGGCCGCGTTTCATTAGGTTTAAAATACGGTCTGAACCACTTTGTACTGGTAGATGTAAATGATCTACAAGCTCTGGTACATCGGCGTATACGTCAACTATATCTTGGGTAAACTCTACTGGATGCGATGTGGTGTAACGAATACGGTCAATACCATCAATGGCAGCAATAAGACGAATTAAATCCGAAAAATAACAAATTTCGCCATCGTGTGTGTCGCCGCGGTACGCGTTTACGTTTTGGCCAAGTAGGTTTACTTCACGTACGTTTTGCTCAGCAAGCTGGGCAATTTCTAATAGTACGTCATCTACTGGGCGGCTAACTTCTTCGCCGCGAGTGTATGGTACAACACAAAAAGTACAGTACTTAGAGCAGCCTTCCATAATAGATACAAACGCAGATGGGCCATCGGCTTTTGGCTCTGGTAAACGGTCAAATTTTTCAATCTCTGGGAATGAAATATCAACAACCGATGAGCCTTTATCGCCTTGCACTTGTTTAATCATTTCTGGTAAACGGTGCAGCGTTTGTGGGCCAAAAATAACGTCTACAAATGGCGCACGCTGGCGAATAGAGTCACCTTCTTGTGAGGCAACACAACCACCTACGCCAATAATTAAGTCTGGCTTGTCGTCTTTTAACAACTTCCAACGACCTAACTGGTGGAACACTTTTTCTTGTGCTTTTTCACGAATTGAACAGGTGTTAAGTAAAATTACGTCGGCATCTGTTGCATCATCAGTTAGCTGGTAGCCATTGGTGGCATCTAAAAGTTCAGCCATTTTCTGAGAGTCGTATTCGTTCATCTGACAACCCCAGGTTTTAATATGCAGCTTTTTGCTCATTGAAATATTGCCTCGTGTTCAATTCGATAGTGGCACAAAAATGTGCTAGAAACAGGATTAAGTGAAATGCATTACTGCGCTATACCCACTTAAAGGACGCGTATTTTAGCTGGATACACACGTAAATCCAAGTATAGTTTTCATGTTTGTGATTTCAAATCAATGCAGCTTTAGTTTTATCCACAGTTGAGCGTATCCTTTGGCACATAACAAGCTAATTACGATACAATTAAAATAGTTTTAAGAAATTAAAAAGATGAGAACATGACAAAAAATAAAGTAATTGTTGTGGGTGCTGGCATGGTGGGTGCTGCTATGGCAATTAAACTTGCTCAGCAAGGTAAAGCAGTGCGCATAATAGAAAAAAAACTAATAAATCCACAGCAAGTTTTAAGCAGTGATCAGGTTGATATTCGCGTATCGGCAATAAATCGTTTTTCAGAAAAGCTGCTAGACGAATTGGGCGCAATGCCACTTTTAAAACAAAGCAGGTTAGCACCGTATCAACAATTAGAAGCATTTGAGCGCGGTGGCGATAATTTATTATTTGATTGCGCCGATATAAACACCACGCATTTAGGCCACTTAATTGAAAATAACCTAATTCAAGCCAGTTTATGGCAGCAATTTGAGCAATACAACATTGGAGTTATTGAGCAAGCAGCGCCTATTACGAGTATTGAGCAAACCTCAGATGCAATTACGCTAGTGTATGGTGAGCAAACGTATACCGCTGATTTAGTTATTGCAGCCGACGGCGGGCAATCGCAATTACGCGCTAAAGCCAACATAGGTATAACCGGTTGGCAGTATCAGCAGCACTGCATGGGCGTACTTATAAAACTTGATGCGCCGCAACAAGTAAAAACGTGGCAGCAATTTACTCCCACCGGCCCTTTGGCCTTTTTACCTATGCAGGCTCCTTACGCTAATTTAATTTGGTATGACGATGCCAATACACTGCAAAGCTTTAAAGGTTTAAACCCGCTGCAACTTAAAACACATATTGTTAAAAAATTTCCTGAGCTTGCCGGTGATTTTACCGTGTTAAAGCACGCGGTGTTTCCACTGGCTCGCCAGCACGCAAACAAATATTCGCAAGGGCGACTAGTGCTTGTAGGTGACGCTGCACATACTATTAACCCATTAGCCGGGCAGGGCGTAAATTTAGGCTTTCAAGACGTTGTAGCGCTTGCACAGGTGCTATTAAGTGCTGATGACATAGGTTGCCCATTAAAATTAAATGAGTATGAAAAATCGCGCCGCAAAGCAAACTTATTAATGATGAGTATGATGGATGCCTGCTACTTTGGCTTTTCTAATCAAATTGCGCCATTAAAATGGGCGCGTAGCCAATTTTTAAAAATAGCTAACAATACCGGACCGGTAAAAAACTGGGTTTTAAAATACGCTATTAGCGGCGAGTTAAATTAATACTAATTGCTATAACATTTGCGAACTATTGAAAAGGCTCATTTATGGGTCTTTTTTTATGCTTATTTATTGATTAAAAGTGCGGTAGCAGAGGGTTTGCTAATAAAATATAGCCACTAAAATACGGCTATTTAAATACAGTTATTAAAATAAGATTTTATAGATAGATTAAAAATACAGAAGTTTAAAATAAATAGATTTAAAATGAGTAGTTATGAGTACTTATGAGTAGTTATGAGTAATACAAAAGGAAGAGTAATTTAAGTAGGAAGTATAAACAAATTGGCTGGGATACCAGGATTTGAACCTGGGAATGCCAGGATCAAAACCTGGTGCCTTACCGCTTGGCGATATCCCAACTATAAATTTGTACAAGTTTTCGTTCTAGTTAAGAACATGGTGCGGAAGGAGAGACTTGAACTCTCACATCCTAAGATACTGGAACCTAAATCCAGCGCGTCTACCAATTCCGCCACTCCCGCATCACTAATTTGCTAATTTAAACTCTAAGCTAGAGCTATTCTTTAAACAACTTTCCTTGGTAGAAGAAGTTGGCTGGGATACCAGGATTTGAACCTGGGAATGCCAGGATCAAAACCTGGTGCCTTACCGCTTGGCGATATCCCAACAAAGAATAATTGATAGTTTTATTTCTTATCAAGAAATGGTGCGGAAAGAGAGACTTGAACTCTCACAACCGAAGTTACTGGAACCTAAATCCAGCGCGTCTACCAATTCCGCCACTCCCGCATCGTTTGTGTAATAAAACACAGTTTGCAATTTTAAGCTCTTAGCTGAGCTATTCTTTAAACAACTTTCCTTGGTAGAAGAAGTTGGCTGGGATACCAGGATTTGAACCTGGGAATGCCAGGATCAAAACCTGGTGCCTTACCGCTTGGCGATATCCCAACAAAGAATAATTGATAGTTTTATTTCTTATCAAGAAATGGTGCGGAAAGAGAGACTTGAACTCTCACAACCGAAGTTACTGGAACCTAAATCCAGCGCGTCTACCAATTCCGCCACTCCCGCATTACTTTGTGTTATTAAACACTAGGTAGTTATTTTAAACTCTTCATTGAGCTGCAATTTAACTCTTGCAGAGCCATTTCTAAAAGAAGAAATGGTGGCTAAGACGGGATTTGAACCTGTGACCCCATCATTATGAGTGATGTGCTCTAACCAGCTGAGCTACTTAGCCATTGTTGGCTGGGATACCAGGATTTGAACCTGGGAATGCCAGGATCAAAACCTGGTGCCTTACCGCTTGGCGATATCCCAACAAAAACAATTGATAGTTTTAATTCTTATCAAGAATGGTGCGGAAGGAGAGACTTGAACTCTCACATCCTAAGATACTGGAACCTAAATCCAGCGCGTCTACCAATTCCGCCACTCCCGCATTACTTTGTGTAATTAAACACTAGGTAGTTATTTTAAACTCTTCATTGAGTAACAAAAAAATAATGGTGGCTAAGACGGGATTTGAACCTGTGACCCCATCATTATGAGTGATGTGCTCTAACCAGCTGAGCTACTTAGCCATATTTTTTCGTTAGCACTTCATCGCTGAGTGCGGGGCGTATTATGCTGATATGGCCCAAATTCGTCAACACCTTTTTTGCAAAAAAACACTTAACTTGGTTTGTTTGCAGGAAAAGTAAGCTAAGCGGCTAAAATTTAGCATAAATGCTGTTTTTTTAGCTGCATTAAAAACACTAAACTTAAACTTATTCGCAGTTCTTCAATTTTGCTAAACAAATACAGACGTTAAAAAACCACAGCAGGTATTAAAGAAATAAAAAAGGCTCGTAAAAACGAGCCTTTAAAATCATCACCACACTAAATTTGGGTAATGTATATTTATACGTTGAACAAGAAGTTCATTACATCGCCGTCTTTTACAATGTACTCTTTACCTTCTTGGCGCATTTTACCTGCTTCTTTTGCGCCGCTCTCACCCTTAAAGGCAATAAAGTCGTCAAAAGCAATCGTTTGTGCGCGAATAAAGCCACGCTCAAAGTCGGTATGAATTTTACCTGCTGCTTGTGGCGCAGTTGCACCTACAGGAATAGTCCATGCGCGTACTTCTTTTACGCCTGCTGTAAAGTAGGTTTGTAATTGCAGTAATTCATAGCCACCACGAATAACAAGGTTAAGGCCTGGCTCTTCTAAACCAAGATCAGCCATAAACTCAAGCTTGTCTTCTTCATCTAGCTCAGAAAGCTCAGATTCAATAGCAGCACATACAGGAACAACAATCGCATCTTCTGCTGCGGCAATAGCGCGTACAACATCAAGGTATGGGTTGTTTTCAAAACCATCTTCAGCAACGTTAGCAATATACATTGTTGGTTTGATAGTTAAAAAGTTAATAGAGCTGATAGCTGCTTTTTCTTCTTTAGTTAACTCTAAAGAACGCAATGTTAAGCCTTCATCAAGGTGTACTTTTACTTTTTCAAGTACTGCATTTTGCTCTTTTGCGTCTTTATCGCCACCTTTAGCTTTTTTAGCATTACGGAACGATGCTTTTTCAGCGCTGTCCATATCGGCAAGCACTAATTCAGTGTTTATAACGTCAATATCATCAGCAGGGTCAATAGTGCCAGCTACGTGAATAATATTATCATCATTAAAACAGCGAACTACGTGGCCAATGGCGTCAGTTTCACGAATATTAGCTAAAAACTGGTTACCAAGACCTTCACCTTTAGATGCGCCTTTTACTAAACCGGCAATATCTACAAACTCCATACTTGTTGTAAGAATGCGCTGTGGGTTTACAATTTTAGCAAGTGCGTCTAGGCGAGGATCAGGCACTGGTACCACACCTGTATTAGGCTCAATGGTACAAAAAGGAAAGTTAGCGGCTTCAATACCCGCTTTTGTTAATGCATTAAAAAGTGTCGATTTACCCACATTAGGCAAGCCAACAATGCCACATTTAAAACCCATAGTAAGATACCTTGTTTAGATTCGTTTAAACGGCGAACTTGTACCCAAGTTACTAGGGTTTAAACGAATGTAGTCTGTTTTGTGCTTTTAACACACCATCTTTTGCAAGTATTTCCATGCAGCGTACCGCTTCATCAATGGCAGCATCCATTTTTTCTTGGTCTGCTTTGGCCGCTTTTCCTAGCACCCAACCAGTTACCATTTCACGATGCCCCGGATGACCTACACCAATGCGCAAGCGCATAAAGTCTTTTTGATTTGCCATTTTTGCAATAATGTCTTTTAAGCCATTATGACCGCCGTGTCCGCCGCCTTTCTTTAATTTGGCAACGCCAGGTTCTAAGTCTAATTCATCGTGGGCAACTAAAATGCTTTCCACAGGAATTTTGAAAAAATTAGCTAAACTACCGACCGCTTTACCACTTAAGTTCATATAAGTAGTGGGGATCAATAATTTGAATTCTTGATCTTGAATAATCACTTTACCTGTAAGGCCGTGATATTTAGGATCGTGTTTTAGAGTGCAGTTATAGCGTGCAGCGAGTTGCTCAATGAACCAAGCACCTGCATTGTGGCGTGTGTTTGCGTATTCGGGGCCTGGATTAGCCAGGCCCACAAGCATTTGAATAGAATTCAAGGTGTTAAGCCTTAAATATTATTCTGCAGCGTCTTCAGCTTCATCTTCAGTTGGAGCTGATTTGTTAGCTTTAACAATTAGGATAGACTGATCGTGACCAGGACCTTTTGCTAAATCTATTGATGAAACGCCAGCTGGTAATGCAACATCAGAAATATGTAGAGAATCGCCTGCAACTAATTTTGAAACATCTACTGTTACGAAATCAGGGATTGCTTTAGGGAAACAAGAAATTTCGATTTCAGTTAACTGACGAACAACAGTTGTACCAAGTTTTTCTACAACGTCTTCACCAACAAAGTGGATTGGAACAATAGTATGTAGCTTTTGGTTTGCATCGATACGTTGGAAATCAAGGTGTGTAACTTTAGGCTTGAAAGGGTGACGTTGAATATCTTTTAGGATAGTTTCAACAGACTCGCCGCCAATGTTAAGTGTAAGAATTTGCGTGTAAAAACCTTCGCTTTCTTGAGCTTTAATCACATCTTTATGATCTAAAGTGATTGAAGTAGCTTCTTTGTTTGCGCCGTAAACGATAGCAGGCACTTTGTCTTCGCGACGTAGGCGGCGGCTCGCACCAGTACCAGTTTGCTCGCGAAGTTCTGCGTTATATACATAAGTTTTGTTTGACATAATAGTTTCCAATAATTAAAAGTATAGGGCCTTTGCGACCAAGGTCCCTAGCCAAAAGGCGCGCTATCATAACATCGCCCCCCAGCAAAATATATAACAGTTACGAAAAAAGCGCCAAAAGGCGCTTTTTAAAATTAAAGTTACTTAGCTTCGCTAAAGTAGATCTTTAATTAATGCTCAAACATTGCTGAGATAGACTCTTCGTTACTAATACGACGAATAGTTTCTGCAAGCATGTCGGCAAGTGTAAGTACTTTAACAATATTTAGTGCTTTAAGCTCTGCAGACAGTGGAATAGAGTCAGTTACAATAACTTCGTCAATCACTGAATTGCGCAAGTTTTCAGCCGCTTTTCCCGAAAGAATAGGGTGAGTAGCATATGCAAATACGCGCTTAGCACCGTGTTCTTTAAGTGCTTCAGCTGCTTTACATAATGTACCGCCGGTATCAATCATATCATCAACGATAATACAATCACGACCTTCAACATCACCAATAATATGCATCACTTGAGAAACGTTTGCCTGTGGGCGACGTTTATCAATAATAGCTAAATCGGTATCGTTTAGTAGTTTTGCAATAGCACGCGCACGTACAACGCCACCAATATCTGGAGATACAACAACAACGTCGTCAAAATGACGTGCTTTCATATCTTCAAGTAAAACAGGGCTACCAAATACGTTATCTACAGGTACATCAAAGAAGCCTTGGATTTGCTCAGCGTGTAAATCAACCGTAAGAACGCGGTCAACACCTACACTAGATAAGAAATCGGCAACGACTTTAGCGGTAATGGGTACACGGGCAGAACGTACACGACGATCTTGACGAGCATAACCAAAATAAGGAATAACGGCAGTAATACGACCGGCAGATGCACGACGTAGAGCATCAACCATAACGATAAGTTCCATAAGGTTATCGTTTGTAGGGGCACAGGTTGATTGTAAGATGAAAACATCCGATCCACGAACATTCTCATTAATTTGAACACTGATCTCACCGTCGCTAAAACGGCCAACAACAGCATCGCCTAATTCAATATATAAACGTTTTGCAACTTTTTGAGCTAACTCAGGTGTTGCGTTACCAGCGAAGAGCTTCATGTCAGGCACGGTAGGGTTCCTCAGGCACTGAATTTTTGGACTAACAGGCAATAATTAAACCACTGCGTGTTAACTTATGACTACTTGTACGTTACTTCAATCAAATATGGCGGCTAACTCCGTATGAGCGGGAGAAGTATTAACGCTTGATGCGATAAACCCCTGCCAAGTATGGGGGAGATTAGCAAGTACATCTTGTGCTTGAACTTGCGTAGCAAATTCTACAAAACAACATGAACCTGTTCCGGTCATCTTTGATGGAGCGTATTTTAGCAACCACTGCAGGGTTTTTTCAACCTCGGGACACAGCTTTTTCACTAAAGATTCGCAATCGTTAGTTAAAATATGCTGTTGCCAGTCTCCTGAAATTTTTGGCGTGTCGCGTTTTAGTTCAGGATGAGTAAATATTTTAGCAGTACTTACATGTTGATTAGGGAAGACCACACAATACCACTTTTGCTCAAGCATTACTTGTTCTAATTGCTCACCAATCCCATGCGCTATGGCGCTTTTACCATGTATGAATACGGGTACATCGGCACCTAGTTGTAAGCCTAAATGAGCTAATTCATCTAAACTGAGGGCTGTTTTCCACAACTTATTTAAGGCTAATAATGTGCTGGCAGCGTCTGATGATCCACCGCCAACACCGCCGCCCATTGGCAAACGTTTAATTAAATTTATTTTCACGCCTTGCTTTGTTTTGCACTGTGTTTGCAATAATAAAGCCGCTTTATAGATAAGGTTGTCGGTTGTGGCTATGCCATTTGTGTCGCCGGTAACAATAATTGCAGGTAAATCGCTTAACTCAAAACTAAGTTCGTCGCCATAATTTAAAAACGTAAACAGGGTTTCTAGTTCATGGTAACCGTCATCTCGGCGGCCATTAATATGTAAAAAAAGATTGAGCTTTGCCGGCGCAATAAGTGAAAATGAAGTGATATTATTCATGGTTAATTAAACTGCCAATCGTAGAGTTGAATTTTAATTTTAATTTTTTGATGGGTTAAGGTCAGTCTGTTGGGTAGCCAGTAGCCGCTTTTTTGCACAAAGCTAGCGTACTCAATTTGCCATTTTTTACCTGTACTATCAAACCATAATACGCTTTTAGCGCGGCCTAATTGATCAACCTTTAAAGTTTGGTCATCAATGGTGCCTTTTAACCAACTGTCGGCGTTATTTACCGGTAAAGCAAAACCGGTTAAACGTTTTAGTAATGCCGTTGCATTGGTGTCAAAATACTGCTCGCCATCATAGTTTAGTTCTGCCGTATTTGCAGTTTGTTTGAGTGACAATATACGTGTACCAATAAAAGTGGTGAGCACTAAATTATTGTTATTTTGGCTCTGTTGCCAGTTTAAGTTTGCAGATTGGCGCTCATCGGGGCTAATAAAAGCAAGTTTACCTTCTACTTGCCAAATACTTTGCTCAGCAAGATGTGTTTTCCAGTTTTCGTAAGTGGTTGTTTCTAATTTTCTTTTTTGAGCGCAGCCGGCTAAAAACAAGAAAAACATAGCTAAAATAAAATATTGTCGAATCAAATGTTGCTCCTTACTTTCCATATTCCTGAGATTTTTGATAAAATTGCGGCCTTTAAAGTAGGGCTCATCAATATTTGGCAAATATGACCATAATCGCACTTGGTATTAATCACAAAACCGCTCCCGTAGAATTACGTGAAAAAGTGGCTTTTTCCCCTGAGCAAATTTCAGAGGCGCTACAGCAATTAAGTGGCCACGCCCATTTTAATGAGGCAGTGATTGTTTCCACCTGTAATCGAACTGAAGTGTATTGTAGCCTTGCACAGCAAAATTCCCAAACACTGTTGCAGTGGTTATCTAGTTTCCATGGTTTGGATGAACATGAACTGAGTAAAAACATTTACTGCCATGAAGGTAGTGATGCTATAAATCACTTAATGCGCGTAGCCTGTGGCCTAGATTCACTCGTACTGGGCGAGCCGCAAATTTTGGGGCAAATAAAGCAAGCGTATAACAGTGCTAAAACTCATAATGCTGTGGGCGTGACGTTTGATAGATTATTTCAAAAAACGTTTTCAGTTGCTAAGCAAGTACGTACTGAAACCAACATTGGTGCCAGTGCAGTGTCGGTTGCTTATGCGGCGGTTAATTTAGCTAAACATATTTATGGCAAGCTCGATAAAACCAATGTACTTCTCATTGGTGCCGGTGAAACAATTGAGCTAGTAGCCAAACATTTGTACCAAAATGAGCCGCAAAACATTACGGTTGCGAACAGAACCCTTGAGCGTGCACGTAGTTTAGCGGATCAAGTATCGGGTGATGTAATTGCACTTGCTCAGCTACCTGAGCGTTTACATAAAGCCGATATTGTTATTAGTTCTACCGCCAGCACACTGCCTATTATTGGTAAGGGTGTGGTGGAGCAAGCACTTAAACAGCGTCGTTATAAGCCTATGTTGTTTATTGATATTGCGGTTCCTCGCGATATTGAAAGCCAAGTGGGTGAACTTGACGATGCTTATTTATATTCTGTTGATGACTTACAAACCATTGTTAGCGAGAATATGAGTGCCCGAGAAGAAGCCGCTGAGCAGGCTGAAGTTATTATTACCGAGCGCACTAAAGAGTTTTTAATGTGGATACGCTCACTCGATTCGGTGGATTTAATTCGCCACTATCGAAACGATGTACAAACAATAAAGTCCGAACTTGTAGAGCGAGCAGTGAGTCAGCTCAATACAGGTAAAGATGCCGAAAAAGTTATTTTAGAGCTGGCCAATAAGTTAACCAACCGCTTAATGCACGCGCCTACCCGTGCTATTCAAGATGCAGCGAAAAAAGGTGAAGTGGCTCAGTTAAACCAATTGAAAAAAATGTTAGGTATTGATCAGGAATAGCAGTTAATGAAAGAATCCGTTTATCATAAGTTAGAAATCTTAGTTGAGCGTTATGAAGAAGTACAAGCGCTACTAAGCGACCCATCGGTCATTCGTGATCAAAACCGCTTTCGTGCACTTTCTAAAGAATACTCAGATTTAGAAGAGGTAGTAAAAACGTTTTTAAGCTACCAACAAGCGCAACAAGATGTAATAAGCGCAGAAGAAATGCTGAAAGATTCAGACCCAGATATACGTGAAATGGCGCAAGAAGAATACAAAGAAGCTAAAGCACAAATACTGACCATAGAAGATGAAATTCAAGTATTAATGCTGCCAAAAGATCCTAAAGACAATAATAACGTGTATTTAGAAGTGCGAGCGGGCACTGGTGGCGACGAAGCGGCTATATTTGCCGGCGACTTATTTAGAATGTACAGCCGTTATGCCGAAACTAAAAAATGGAAAGTAGATGTGGTGACCACCAACGAAGGTGAGCACGGCGGCTATAAAGAAATAATTGCTAATATTAGTGGTGAAGGCGTTTTTGGTCAGCTGAAATTTGAATCTGGCGTGCATCGTGTACAACGTGTACCAGAAACCGAATCGCAAGGTCGAGTTCATACCTCTGCGTGTACGGTTGCGGTAATGGCTGAAGTACCAGAAGCTGAGGCAATTGAAATTAATTCGGCCGATCTTAAAGTTGATACGTTTCGTGCATCAGGCGCGGGTGGTCAGCACGTAAATAAAACCGATTCTGCTATTCGTATTACCCATATACCTACCGGTGTGGTTGTAGAGTGTCAGGATCAGCGCTCGCAACATAAAAACCGTGCTAAAGCTATGTCGGTACTTGCAGCGCGTTTGCAACAAGCTGAAGACGAAAAGCGCGATGCAGCAGAAGCCTCTGAGCGTCGTAACTTAGTAGGCAGTGGCGATCGCTCTGAGCGTATTCGTACTTATAACTATCCACAAGGTCGTATTACCGATCACCGTATTAACTTAACCCTATATCGCTTAAACGAAGTGGTAGCCGGTGATTTAAGCTGTATTGTAGAGCCATTAATGCAAGAGCATCAGGCCGACTTACTAGCGGCCATGGGCGATGAGTAATAATAGTGACCCAAACCCTCGAACAAGCAATTGCTGCAGGCGCTAATTTATTAGCACCTAGCAGCGAAAGCGCTAAATTAGACGCGCAAGTTTTACTACTGCATATATTGCAAAAACCTCACAGTTATCTTTTTACTTGGCCAGAAAGCACGCTTAGTACAGAGCAACAGCAGCAATTTGATACATTTTGCCAAAGGCGTTTAAATGGCGAGCCAGTTGCACATATTACAGGGCAACGTGAATTTTGGAGTTTATCGCTAGAGGTTAATGCCACCACTTTAATACCGCGTCCAGATACCGAAACCTTAGTAGAGCAAGCGCTTGAAATGGCGGTGCCAAGTAATGCAAAGGTGCTCGATTTAGGCACAGGGACTGGCGCAATCGCGTTAGCACTGGGGAGCGAAATGCCCACTTGGCAAATTACCGCAGTAGATAGAGTAGCTGATGCTGTTGCACTTGCTACACGTAACCAGCAGCGATTAGCCATTAATAATGTGCAAGTAAAGCAAAGTAATTGGTTTAGCGCGCTTAATGGCGAAAAGTTTCATTTAATTGTATCTAATCCGCCGTATATAGAAACAACCGATATACACCTCAAGCAAGGTGATGTGCGCTTTGAACCGCTCTCAGCACTTGTTGCAGATGATGATGGACTGGCTGATATAAAACAAATAATTACCCAATCACGTGACTATCTTCACGCTAAAGGTTATCTTTTGATCGAACATGGTTTTGAGCAAAGTGGTGCGGTTAGCCAATTTTTTGCACAAATGGGGTTTATAAATATTAAAACAGTGAAAGACTTAGGCAATAACGATCGCGTTACACTTGCACAGTGCTCTTAAACTAAATTACAGCAGTGTAATATTTGCACTGCTTATTCGTTTTTAAAAATAAAAACATTTAACTAAACAGAAGTATTAAAACTATGGATTATTTAGCAGTTAAACATTCACACATGGCTATTGCGATGTTGAGTGTAATTTTATTTTATGTACGCTCATTTTCACGCATGGGTAGTGGTAAGTTGGCAAAAAATAAACTGGTGTTTATTGGCAGCCACGGCATAGACACTTTGTTACTTGTTTCAGCATTAATGCTAATGGGGATCGCTAAAATTAATCCGTTTGAGCAATATTGGTTACTAGAAAAGATAGTGCTAGTGGTTATTTATATTGCCGTTGGTATTGTTAGCTCAAAACAAACAAAAACAGCACCAAAAGTAGCATATACCATTTTTAACACTTTGGTTATTTTAGCTATCGGTTATTTAGCAACCGCTAAGTCGGCACTGCTTTTATAAGTAATAATTAGCCCAATTGAGCTTTGTATAATTGTGTACAAAGCTCAACTATTTCTAAACATAAGTTCACATTCAAGCCCCTCTACATTGGTATCTAGCTTAAAAAGTAGTAAACTACGCCTTCGTTTTCTAAAATGTTGTAGTATGAATGACCACCCTCGGGTTTGATGAACACGATGATTCTTATTTTGATGAAGCTTATGATGATTTTTTGCCACCGGCGATTTATCGTTGTATTCAAGCCGAATCTAAATGGGACCCTCAGATTGACTTAACGCCTAGCTATGAAATTTTAACTTCCTTTGAACAGGAAATAGATGCTTTGTGTCTGCAAACATCTGACGAGCATGTGCGTTTAGATAAGCTATTAGATCGCTTTTATAGTGAATGGCTGTTTAGTGCTTCTAGCTTAAAAGTGCCAGAGTACAAATTAAATTGCATAAGCTATACATTAACTATGCGCAGTGGTTCACCAACAACACTTGCTATTTTACTCAGCCATTTTTTACAACATGCCAAACTAGACGCTTGTGTAAGTATTACCCAAGGTGATATTGGTATACATGTAGCTATGAGTGATGAAGAAGGCTATACCATTGAGCCAAGCAGCGGCCAACAAAGCTGGTATATCATTCCTGAAAACGTTGATGAAGATAATGCCCAAGAGCAAGAGCCACTTGAGCTTATTTTTGACGACGAAGTATATAAATTATTTTTAGCCCAGCAAAAGTGGTCGTTTATTAGCGAAAATAAATTTGGTCATGCGTTAAACTGCGTCGAAATGCTGATGGATATAATTGGTGACGACCCTTATGAGCGACGCGACAGAGGGTATTTACTCAATCAATTAGGTTGCCCTAAAATGGCACGTGACGATTTACAGTTTTTTGTAGATGAATGCCCAGACGATCCTGCAATAGAGATTATTCAACACCAAATAGAAGAACTAGAAGACAATAATAATAAAACTCACCATTAAAAATAGGAATAACTATGGTTGAAGCCCAAACTGCATTAATTACTAACGATGCTGTGGTACTTGGTTTACTGGCTATTATTTTAGGGTTTGTGTTTAAAACCTCTAACAGCCAGCACCCAGGTTTTAAAGCATTTTATAAATATGTACCCGCTTTACTGTTATGTTACTTTTTGCCCTCATTACTTAATACCTTTGGTATTGTTGATGGTAATAAATCAAACGTATATTACGTAGCGTCACGCTACTTATTGCCAGCGTGTTTAATACTGCTGACTATAAGTATTGATTTAAAAGCCATTATAAACTTAGGCCCCAAAGCACTCATTATGTTTTTAACCGGTACTACTGGTATTGTTATTGGTGGCCCTTTAGCTATTTTAATTATGAGTGCAGTGTACCCAGAAGCAATTGGCGGACATGGCCCCGATGCCGTATGGCGCGGTATGACCACAGTAGCAGGTAGCTGGATTGGTGGCGGTGCTAATCAAGCATCAATGAAAGAAATGTTTGAAGTTGGCGGTGATATATTTTCGGCCATGGTGACGGTAGATGTCATTGTTGCTAACTTATGGATGGCCGTTTTATTATTAATGGCAGCTAATCATAAAGCCATTGATGCAAGAACAGGTGCCGATACCAGCGCCATTGAAGATCTTAAAAACCGGGTTGAAAAATATCATGCTGAGCATGCGCGCATGCCAACGCTTAACGATTATATGATGATTATTGCCATTGCCTTTGGTATTACCGGCTTGGCACATTTTTGTGCTGACTTTTTAGGCCCTTACTTTGGTGCTAATTTCCCATGGGCACAAGAGTACAGCTTAAACAGTAAGTTTTTTTGGTTAATCGTGATCTCAACCACTATTGGTATTAGTTTATCGTTTACTAAAGTACGCCATATAGAATCGTTTGGCGCGTCGAAAGTTGCTTCTACATTTTTGTATATTTTGGTTGCATCAATCGGCTTACACATGAATATAACGGCGATTTTTGAAACACCAATGTATTTTGTAATTGGCATTATATGGATGCTTACCCATGCGAGCTTAATGTTAATTGTAGCTAAACTAATTAAAGCACCGTTATTTTATATGGCGGTAGGCTCACAAGCCAACGTAGGCGGCGCGGCATCTGCACCCGTTGTTGCCGCTGCATTTCACCCGTCGCTTGCTCCTGTAGGTGTATTATTAGCGGTACTTGGCTATGGCGTAGGTACTTATATGGCTTATATTTGTGGATTAATGATGCAAGCAGTTGCACCATAAGGAATAAAAATGAACAACCAAATTATTAAAATTAATGACATAGAACTTGCAAACAACAAACCGTTTGTATTGTTTGGCGGTATTAATGTATTAGAGTCTCGTGATTTAGCCATGCGTGTTGCAGAGCATTACGTAGAAGTAACCACTAAATTAAATATCCCTTATGTATTTAAAGCGTCGTTTGATAAAGCTAATCGCTCATCAATCAACTCTTACCGCGGCCCGGGTTTAGACGAGGGTTTAAAAATATTTGAAGAAATTAAAAAAACATTTAATATTCCGTTAATTACCGACGTACACGAACCACATCAAGCAGCACCTGTTGCTGAAGTAGTTGACGTTATTCAGTTACCGGCATTTTTAGCCCGCCAAACAGATTTGGTTGTTGCTATGGCAAAAACCGGCGCAATTATAAATGTAAAAAAACCACAGTTTTTAGCCCCACACGAAATGCGCCATATTATTACTAAATTTAACGAAGCAGGTAATAACAACGTGGCACTGTGTGAGCGTGGTTCAAGCTTTGGATATAATAACTTAGTGGTTGATATGCTCGGCATGGATGACATGAAAGTAATGGCACCTGTTATTTTTGATGCTACCCATGCACTACAACGCCCAGGTGGCCGTGCAGATTCGGCTGATGGTCGTCGCGCCCAAGCAGCAGAGCTTGCCCGCAGTGGTATGGCACTTGGTATTGCGGGCTTATTTATAGAAGCACACCCAAATCCAAATGAAGCAAAATGCGATGGCCCATGTGCACTAGCATTGAGTAAATTAGAAGGCTACTTGACGCAAATGAAAGCTGTAGATGATTTAATTAAAAGCTTCGCACCGCTTGATACCAGTGCCAGCGATTTATAATTTATAACCTATATATTAGGTAATATTTAAAAAGCGACTAAGGTCGCTTTTTTTACACCTTAAATATATAATTCCATGCATAAGAAAAACTAATTCAAAGCGTGGTTATCATGTCAAGACGGGTCCCTCCATTAAACGCGCTTAAAGCCTTTGAAGCAGCAGCACGTCATTTAAGTTTTACCAAAGCTGCAGAAGAGCTATATGTAACGCAAGCCGCTGTAAGTCATCAAATAAAAACATTAGAAGAACATTTGGGCTTAAAGCTATTTATACGCAGAAACCGCTCGCTATTATTAACCGAAGAAGGGCAGGGTTACTTTCTCGATATAAAAGAAATATTTACCCAACTAATAGACGCCACCGAAAAATTACTAGCACGAGGTGCGAAAGGCTCTTTAACGGTAAGCTTAACGCCAAGCTTTGCGATTCAGTGGCTAGTGCCCAGATTAAGTTTATTTAATGAGTTACACCCAGAAATAGACGTGCGAATAAAAGCGCAAGATCTAGACGAAAACTCTTTAACCGACGATGTCGACGTTGCTATTTATTATGGCCGTGGGCATTGGAGTGGGGTGCAAACTTTTAAGTTACATACCGAGTATTTAGTGCCGCTATGTAGCCCGCTATTATTAAATGGCATTAAGCCACTTAATCAACCCAGTGATTTAGCGCACCATACCTTATTGCACGACACCACACGTAAAAATTGGAAAACATGGATGAAAACCGCCGGTGTACGTAATGTGCAAGTTAACCAAGGGCCCATTTTTAGTCACTCATCTATGGTGTTACAAGCCGCAGTACATGGCCAAGGTGTGGCTATAGGCAATAGTGTACTCGCTAAGCCCGATATTGACGCCGGACGATTAGTGATCCCGTTTAATCATAGTTTAGAGAGTAAAAACGCTTATTATTTAGTGCTGCGCGAGTCGCAAACTGAAATGGGTAAAATAGTGTCATTTAAAGAATGGATGCTGAGCTTAGTAGAGCAAGAACAAGAGTATTAATATGATTGAATGGTTTAAAAATACACAGCAGCCAGCTATAGCACAGTTTATTTTTGCCCATGGTGCAGGGGCAGGTAGCGACCATGAGTTTATGCAAAATATGGCACAACTCATTAGTGAGCAAGGGATTGATGTTGGTTTATTTGATTTTGAATATATGCAAATAGCGAAACAAACCAATAAACGCCGCCCACCCGATCGCGCGCCTAAATTGCTTAGCTACTATGAGCAAATACTTAGCCATGCACAGCCAGGGTTGCCGTTATTTATTGGTGGCAAATCTATGGGGGGACGAATGGCGTCAATGCTTGCCTGTACTAGCGAGCATGCTATTTTAGGTGTATTAGCGTTTGGCTATCCGTTTCATCCGCCAGGCAAGCCTGAAAAGCTACGCACCGATCACTTTGCTGATATAGGCTGCCCATTTTTGGTATTACAAGGTGAGCGCGATACGTTTGGTACTCGTGAGGAGCTAGCTACTATGTTAATGCCCAAGCAACCAGAATATTGCTGGCTACCCGATGGCGACCATTCACTAAAACCGCGTAAAAAAAGTGGCGTTAGTGAGGCGCAAAATCGAGCAACTGCAGTACAAAGTGCTGTGCGCTTTATAAAATGCATTGTTAAATAAGTATTCGAGAGAGTAATAAATGATTAAATTATTTTTAATGACCGGGAGCTTTTTTTGTATGCTGTCGGTAATGCTAGGGGCGTTTGCCGCCCACGGTTTAAAAAGCCGACTGTCGGAGTACTCATTAGGTGTGTTTAAAACCGCAGCTGAGTACCAAATGGTGCATGGATTAGCGCTTATAGCTGTGGCGGTGTTAATTAAGTGGGGTATTAACCTCAATTGGGCTGGCGGTTTTTTTATTGCGGGCACACTGCTTTTTAGTGGCAGTTTATACTTACTTGCCATAACAGGTATGAAGTGGCTAGGCCCAATAACCCCATTGGGTGGTTTATGCTTTATTATTGGTTGGATTGTTATTTTAGTGCAAGTTGCACGATTTAAGTTTTAAAGGGTTAATATGTCTAGTGTTGTAATTTACTGTCGTAGTGGGTTTGAAAACGATGCCGCTGCTGAAATAACGTTCCACGCTGCCGAGCAAGGTTTTGCCGGTTATGTTAAAGCAAAACCAAATACCGGTTATGTTATTTATGAGTGTTTTGACGCGCAGCATGGCGACGAAATAATTAAAAAAGTTGATTTTAAAAACATGGTGTTTGCTCGTCAATGGTTTGCTGGTACGCTGATCGAAAACATGCCAGTAGAAGATCGTGTAGGGGCGGTTGTAGAGGCTGCTAAAGATTTTACCTTGTGCTCTGAGCTACGTGTAGAAACCCCCGATACCAACGAAGGCAAAGAGCTTTTAACCTTTTGTAAAAAAATATCAACGCCCCTTAAAAAAGCCCTCGAAAAACGTAATATTGTACTGCGCGAGCCAAAAGCAAACCGCCCAGTAATGCATGTACTGTTTTTAACTAACAACACCGCTTATGTCGGTTACTCGTATAGCTTTAATAACTCGCCATTTTTTATGGGTATTTTACGTTTACGTATGCCAAGTGATGCGCCAAGCCGCTCTACTTTAAAATTAGATGAAGCATTTAATGTGTTTATTCCAGAACAACAACGCGAGTCACGCGTTGCAGCCGGAATGCGCAGTGTTGACTTAGGGGCGTGTCCAGGTGGCTGGACTTATCAGTTAGTGCGCCGTGGTATGTTTGTAAGCGCGATAGATAATGGCCCAATGAACGATGATTTAATGCAAACAGGGCAGGTAAAGCACTTTAGGGCCGATGGCTTTAAATATCGCCCAGAAAAACGCAACATTACTTGGTTAGTATGCGACATGGTAGAAAAGCCAACTAAAGTAACCAGCCTAATGATTGATTGGGCAGTAAATGCATATGCTAAAGAGCTTATTTTTAACTTAAAGCTGCCAATGAAAAAACGCTTTGATAGTGTTTACGAGTGCTTAAGCATGATCAGAGCAGAGCTGGAAAAATACGGTATAAGCTACGAGTTACAAGCTAAGCATTTATATCATGATCGTGAGGAAGTGACCGTGCACTTAAATGTGACCAAAGTGCCACAAAGCTTGTATAGCTAATGATGAATTAGTAAATAACCAGAGTTAAGGTTAAATCAAAAATGGGTCAAGTGACCCATTTTTTATTTCATATTATTGATTTCGGTATTGGCTGCGAAAGTTATCAACCCATAATTTGGTGCCACCACAAACAGCAACAGGCATTACAATTAAATTTACCAACGGAATGGCTGTTAGCAACATTACTGCAAAACCAAACCCGTACGATAAACCTTGCTTGCTTTGTAAATCGGTTTTCATTTGCTTAAAGCTGATTTTATGATTATCGAACGCGTAATCTTGGTATTGCACGGCAAACATCCAACACGAAAAAAGCACCCACAGTATTTGCCCTATAACCGGCAACACCCATAACAATATAAAAAAGCCAATGGCGCGGGGAAGGTAATAGCAAAGTTTTGTCCACTCTCGGCCAAGCATGCGTGGCACATCTTTTAATAACTCAGCAAAGCCATCATCATTAATTTTTTGACCTGTTAAATGCAACTCAACTTTTTCACTGAGTAAACCATTAAAAGGTGCGGCAATAAAGTTTGTGATTACAGTAAATAACATACTGTAGCTAAACAGCACTATTAACAGGGCAATGGGCCACATTAACCACTCAAGCCAGCTTAACCACTCGGGTAGCATATTATTTATGTAGCTAAAACTGTCGCTTAACCAGCCAAATAAAAAAAACAACGAGCTACCAAAAAGTAAAATATTAATTAACAACGGAATAAACACAAAACGCTTTAATCCCTTTTGAGTAATTAATTTAAAACCCGAAAAAAAATACTCCATACCTTGTATGATCTGCACAACTACCTCAAAAAATATTTTTCATTTGCACTAGTATAAATAGCTGAGTAATTTTAAACAGTATTTTTAGGTAACAAAGTGTTTAAGTAAAATAATAACAACGGCCAGCTTACTACTTTATTCATCCTGCTTAATAAATAATATTTAGTTTATAAGCTGTGTATATTAGCGCTATGGCGTAACTAAATGCTAACTTAGCTTGATTTTTGGGCAGTGCAAAGCGTACTATAGCTGATCTAGCCACTCTAGGCTTAGGCATCGCTTTGATGCGTTGTGGAGAAATTAGTAAAGTTGCCGCGTCAGTGCGTTGCAAAAATAAAGGGTATAAATAGTGATGTACAAAAATCAGGAAGTAATTTTACGATTACGCGCTAATATTCCAGCGTTTGAATGCGTAAAAGGATGCCACGACTGCTGCGGGCCAGTAACAACGTCTTCAGAGGAAATGTCGCGCTTACCGGTAAAAACAGATGCTGAGCATGAAGCGGCGTTAAACGAGTTCAATTGTGTACATCTTGGTCCCAATGGCTGCACTGTATATGACGAGCGTCCATTAATTTGTCGCTTATTTGGTACTACGCCAAGAATGCCTTGCCCGAATGATCGTCGACCAGATGAGCCTGTTGACCCTAAAATTGAGCGTGAAGTACATCACTTTATAGCAAATACGCGTCAAGTATTGGTGTAAGTATCGGTATTTATTAAAGTAATAGAGCGCTTATTAAGCGCTTTTTTTATGTGTGTTATACGCGTTGCTAATAATTTAAAAACCATCAATAAGTTTATTCCAAACACTCTCTTAGTTATTTTACAAAAATACTATCAATACATATTAAACTTATTACGAGATTAATTATGCATTTGACTATTAATATACTTAGCCTTATGTACCTTTTTTTATCGCAGTACTTTTGCATCTCTTTATTTATATTGCCATTTCTGTTTGCCTAGCCCCTTCAAAATTGTTGTTTTATATTTGTTTATTATTAAAAATAGCTGTAAGCAAGGCTTTGCTATTGTGTAAATTCACTATTAATAATTAGAGTACCGTTGGATTAGGTTGCTGAAAAGGGTAAAATATTCACAAATTGGCAGTTAAGATATTTGTTATGGCATTTTCTAAACTCGAAATAAAGCAAGATCGAAAGATAATTTAACCTTTTGATTAGCGTCGCTTCATTGTGTAATTTCGTATTTAGGGTGGGTGTTGTGGTATGTCGCTATGTCGGTAACTAAAAATCCATCAGGAGACGATAAATGAGTACCACTGGAGTAACAAAACAACATGAGGATGAGCATTCATCTACAATAAAGTATTTGGCAGGGGTTGATATACCGGTATTTTTAATCAGTGGTGGCATCCTTGTGCTATTTGCTGTGCTAGCACTTTATGATATTGATTTGATGTCGGGTTGGATCAATACCGCCTTTGCTTTTTCTACTAAAACGTTTGGTGCCTTTTGGCAAATATTATTGCTTTCGACCTTTATAATTGGGTTGTTTTTAGCCTTTGGACGTACCGGGAAAGTGGTATTAGGTGGCTTAAAAAAGCCAGAGATTACTACCTTTAAGTGGATCAGCATTATTATGTGTACACTCCTTGCTGGTGGCGGGGTGTTTTGGGCTGCTGCTGAGCCAATGGCACATTTTATTTCGCCGCCGCCAATTTTTGGTGGTGAATCAGGCACTAAAGAGGCTGCATTTAATGCTTTAGCGCAAAGCTTTATGCATTGGGGTTTTTTAGCCTGGGCTATTTTAGGCAGCCTGACTGGCATAGTGTATATGCATTTACATTACGAAAAAGGTTTACCGCTTAAGCCGCGTACTTTGTTGTATCCGGTATTTGGCGATCGCGTAATGAAAGGCGCATTTGGTGCTATTGTCGATTCGTGTTGTGTTATAGCTGTAGTAGCAGGCACGGTAGGCCCTATTGGCTTTTTAGGCTTGCAAGTAAGCTTTGGTTTAGAAAAACTATTTGGTATTCCAGATACTTACACCACTCAAGTGGCCATTTTGTTTAGTTTAATTGCAATTTATACTCTATCTGCCGTAAGTGGTGTTACTAAAGGAATTCAATTACTCAGTCGCTTTAATGTAATTTTAGCCGTGGCGTTAATGCTGTTTATTTTGCTGATGGGGCCTACAGCCTTTATTTTTGATAGCTATATTCATTCGTTTGGGCTTTATATTAATAACTTTATTCCTATGGCCACCTTTCGTGCCGATACCGCTTGGTTAGACTGGTGGACAGTATTCTTTTGGGGCTGGTTTTTAGGTTACGGACCTTTAATGGCTATGTTTGTTGCACGAATTTCGCGCGGCCGTACTATTCGTGAAATGATCACGCTTATCTCAATAATTGCTCCTGTTATTACTTGTTTTTGGTTTACGATAGTGGGTGGTTCAGGAATATTTTTTGAGTTAGCAAACCCGGGTGTTATTTCAGAACCCTTTGCGGGCTTAAATTTACCCGCTGCGCTGTTGGCCATTACTGAGCAGCTGCCTATGGGTTTTGTTATATCGGTGTTGTTTTTAATTTTAACCACAATATTTGTAGCAACCACGGGTGACTCTATGACCTACTCGGTATCTATGGTAATGACGGGTAACGATCATCCGCAAACACCCATTAGAGTGTTTTGGGGCATTATGATGGGAGTTATGGCAGCAATATTAATTTCGATAGGTTCAGGTGGTATTTCTGCATTGCAGTCGTTTATTGTAGTAACCGCCGTACCAGTGTCTTTTGTGTTGTTACCATCACTTTGGACGGCCCCACAAATTGCGAAAAAAATGGCTACTGAGCAAGGTTTATATAAATAATACAGCTTATATTAGAGCATAAAAAAGGGCGCCAATATTATTGGCGCCCTTTTTTGTTATTACTTAGATTTTCTCTTTCTTGGTTTTGCAACTTCAACAGTATTTGATTCTTTCAGTTTACGTTTTTCTTTTAACGATAAAGCGGGTTTTTTCTTATCATTTTTAGACATATTCACCACCTAAACAATAAATAATAGATTAATTTAAAATGCTTTTTTCACAAACTAAAAACCTAACAACAATCAAGGTAAGTTACCTCCAGACTTTGTCGAAAATAAACGTTAGTTACTTATAAATTATTCGCATTAAAAGTGGAGCGGGGTTAGTTTCCTTCTACCGATAAGCCGGCTGATCCACGTTCGGCTTCATCGTAAATAACCACCGCAGCTCACTTTATTTGCCTAATTAAAGGCATAGCTAATAACATTAAAAGTTAGCGTTACTTAAAGTAACTTAAGCCTTTCTCTTTTTCCTTGGCTTTGCTACTTCTGTTGTATTCGATTCTTGTTTTAACTTACGTTTTTCTTTTAACGATAACTGTGGTTTTTTCATATCATTTTTAGACATATCATCACCTATTAATAAATAACAAATTAATTACTTCTGCTTTTAGTAAACTAAAAATTAAAGAAACAATATCAATCGGCTATTCACCTCCTTTAATAAGATTAAATAATTACTGATCTTCGTTTATATTGCTTAAAACTAAACGAAGAAACTTTATGCTTTTACTGTATTTAATAACCAAATTTGCCACACGCTAAACAATAGCGCATAAATAATATTGATAATAAAAACACAGTAATATTTAAATCTCACTTTAATCTAGGCGATAGAAAGCTTGCCGAGAATGGCCTAAATTAAAAGTTAAATTAAAAATTAATAGTAAATTCTGTGAAACAGATGGACGCAGAGAAGCGTCCGCTTAAGCGGGGAATTTTAGGGCGAAGCTCCCCAAACAAATAATATAATTAAATAAAAAAATATATGTTTTCATAGCTCCAATATAGCAGCTTAAATAATAACTTCAAGCTCTCTTAGATGCTTTAATTAAAGATTAAATTTATGGGTTAAATAACCATTATTTTTAAACTGAAAGCAGTACTCATTTAAGTATTAATTTAGTTAAGGTATTGTTTTAAATTGGTTTATATTCTACGCGTTTGGCTTGTAAGGGGGCGGTAATATTAACCAACACTTTTAAAGAGTATGACGGCCTTGAATGTAATACGTAATTATAGCGGAAAAATATTTTTAGATTATTTAAAAATGATTACGTAGCAATACTTTAAGTTATTTGTTAAAACTATTAAATTATTATCCTAGGTATAAATGTGAGTATAAGGAGTATTTTATGTCGAAAAAAGTAGTAACTTTTGAATACGAAAAAGAAACAAAAAACAGTGTTCGTTACAAAGAAGTCCCAGATGAAGGCGTTGCCCCTATTGTTGGATCTTTGTATGTTCAGAAGTGGTTTGCTGGGAATAGCAAAACGCTTGAAATAACGATAGATAAAAAAGACTAATTAGCGGCATTATTTTTGCGCCATGTGTTTGTTTAGGTAAAAGCGACTAATAAATACTACGTTTTATTTAAGGGCGCATAATATATTTTTAAACTAATAAAGTTGCTTATAGCGTATTATAGTAGCTCATTTATTATTAATATTAGGCTTAAGTAAAAGTACGCTAGCCTCACAAATTTGATTAACAAGGAAGTTGTATAGATGAAGTATTTTGTTTTAATTTCTATTTTAATTCTTAGTGGGTGTACATCAACACCTAAAGTTATATCTAACTCGGATATAACCAGCACTATGAATTTAATTGCCCTCACCGAAGAAGTCGCTCCTGCAGGAATAAAAGGCGTATTTAAGTTATCAATAAAGGCGGCGGGCATTCAAAACAGTGGTATCTATTTAAATACAGAATTGGATTATAGAGATAGAAGAAATGTGAGTGTCGCTATTCACCCTAGAACAGTAAATGCTTTTATAAAAAAGTATGGAACTTCGCCCGATTTATATTTTATTAATAAAACAGTTGAAGTTACGGGCGAGGCTAAACGTATGATAATTGATTTTTACGCTATGGGTAAAAAAACAGGAAAGTACTATTTTCAAACGCATATAAATATAACATCACTCAATCAGATAAAAGTATTGGACTAGGTGAGTTATTAAATAAGCTATAATTTGTCGGGTGGCGCTGCGTTTATCCGACTTTAGCTTGTACCCTGTTTTTATTTTAATATCGCTAATATTGGCTTTTCAAGCCGCAATTTAGCAACTAATTTTACGCTATATATCTGCAATCCTTAATAACAAAAGTTGTAATAAAAGCCGTATATTAAGCGCAATTTAGATTCTTCCTTTATGTTACCTGCCTCTGAGGCGCTATGATCTTTAGCGTTACTTTGTTTCTAATTTTTAACATTAAAATTTACTCGTTACGAGTAAAAATTCTTGTTGGACTTAAACCGCTATTTTTCTTTTAATGCGCGCAATTAGCCAGTTCGGCATTTCTAAATAAAAGAGAAAGATAAATGAAAGAAACAACATCACTAGAACAAGCTCGTACGAGCTACAATGTTCGTCATTGGAGCCAAGGTTTTTTTGGTATTAATGAACAAGGTGATGTATATGTTGCCCCTAAAGCCGATGCGCCAGAGCAAACTATTGCACTGACGGACATTGCTAAGCAACTAGAAGATAAAGGCTTAAGTTTGCCTGCATTAGTACGTTTTCCGCAAATATTACATCATCGTGTGCACAGCTTATGTGCTGCATTTAATACCGCGATTGCAGATTACGGCTACCCTAAAGATTATTTATTAGTTTACCCAATTAAAGTAAACCAACAGCGTGAAGTGGTTGAAGAAATTGTTGCCAGCCAAGCACAACTAGAAAAAAAACAACTAGGTTTAGAAGCAGGTAGCAAACCAGAGTTATTAACCGTACTTGCATTGGCTGAAAAAACCAGTGCGGTGATTGTATGTAACGGTTACAAAGACAAAGAATATGTACGCTTAGCGCTAATAGGCGAAAAGCTAGGCCATAAAGTATACATAGTGCTTGAAAAGCTCTCTGAACTCGACATGGTTCTTAGCCAAGCTAAAGAATTAAATGTAAAGCCACGCATTGGTATTCGCGTGCGCTTGGCATCGCAAGGTAAAGGTAAATGGCAAGCAAGTGGCGGCGAAAAATCAAAATTTGGTTTATCGGCATCACAAGTTTTGCATGTGGTTAATCGTTTGAAAGAATCGGATCAACTTGATTTAGTCCAGTTGGTGCATTTTCACTTAGGTTCGCAAATGGCGAATATTCGTGATGTACGTTTAGGTGTAAGCGAAGCAGCACGTTTTTACTGCGAGTTACGTAAACTAGGTGCAAAAATTGAGTGTCTTGATGTGGGCGGTGGTTTAGCTGTTGACTACGATGGTACTCGTAGCCAGTCACATAACTCAATGAACTATAGCTTAGCTGAATACGCTAACAATATTGTGTACACCATAGGCGACATTTGTAAGCAGTATGAACAGCCGTTTCCAACTATTATTTCGGAGTCGGGGCGGGCATTAACCGCGCACCATGCTGTGCTTATTTCAAATGTGATTGGTACTGAAAGTTATACACCTGAAGAAATTGAAGCACCGGCTGATGATGCCCCGCAGTTACTTAAAAATATGTGGATGTCGTGGCAGCAATTGCATGTATTAACTGATGACCGTGCATTAATTGAGATTTATCACGATAGCCAAGGGGATTTAGCCGAAGCACATAATCAGTTTGCAATGGGGTTACTAAACTTAACCCAGCGTGCGTGGGCTGAGCAAACAAATTTACGCGTGTGTTATGAGCTTAATAAGCACATGGACAACAAAAACCGTTTTCATCGGCCAATAATTGACGAGCTTAATGCACGTTTAGCCGATAAGTTTTTTGTAAATTTCTCGTTGTTTCAATCACTGCCAGATGCGTGGGGAATTGATCAGGTGTTTCCGGTGTTGCCATTAAGTGGCTTAACCGAAGCGCCAAAAAAACGTGCAGTATTACTGGATATTACTTGTGATTCTGACGGTGCACTTAATCATTATGTTGATGGTCAAGGCATTGAAAGTACACTACCAGTACCTGAGTTTAGTGCAGATAAACCATATTTAATGGGGTTTTTCTTGGTGGGTGCTTATCAAGAAATATTAGGTGATATGCATAATTTATTTGGCGATACGCACAGCGCTATGGTGAATATGGATGAGCACGGCGTAGCCAGCATTACCGAAATAAACCAAGGCGATACAGTAGCCGATATGATGCGTTACGTGCATTTAGACGTTGAGAGTTTTCAGCAGTCGTATCAGCAGTTGGTAAGTAGCAAAATTGCAGAACACGAACAGCAAAGCGTTTTAGACGAATTGCAAAATGGCCTTGATGGCTACACTTATTTAGAAGAGCTATAAGTATGTCGACTTTGTTTGATCATCCAGATCACTCATTGTATTCCAATGGGATGACCTTTTTACGTTGTCCTATGGTGCAAAATATTACCGCGATTGACGCTGATGTAGTAGTGCTTGGTTTACCATTTGATATGGCGACCTCGGGCCGCCCAGGTGCACGTTTAGGCCCAGACGCGATTCGTCGTGCATCGGTGCATTTAGCGTGGGAAGGCACTAAGTATCCATGGACGTTTCCATTATTTGAGCATTTAAAAGTGGCCGATGCTGGAGACTTTACTTATCCGGTAGGCGACGCTGAGTATTTTACGGCGCAGCTTGAACAAGCCGCGAGTAAAATATTAAGCCAAGGTAAAACCTTGTTAGGGCTAGGTGGCGATCATTTTGTGACTTTACCATTGCTACGTGCGCATGAAAAACAACATGGCAAAATGGCTTTGGTGCACTTTGATGCCCACACAGATACTTACAGTAATGGCTCACGCTACGACCACGGTACCATGTTTTATCATGCACCAATGGAAGGGTTAATTGATTTAGAGCACAGTATTCAAATTGGTATTCGCACCGACTTTGATCAAAGCAAGCATGGGTTTGCAGTGATTGATGCCATGCAAGCCAACGATTTATCGGCAAACGATATTGCTGCGCAAATAATTGCGCGAGTAGGCGATTTACCGGTTTATTTAACCTTTGATATTGATTGCCTTGATCCTGCGTTTGCACCTGGTACAGGCACTCCCGTGTGTGGTGGTTTAACATCAGACAAAGTGCTTAAAATATTACGTGCTTTAAAAGGCATTAATATGGTAGGTATGGATGTAGTAGAAGTATCGCCAGCGTATGATCAAAGTGAAGTAACCGCCATTGCTGCAGCAACCATTGCGCATGAGCTTTTGCACTTATGGGCATATAAAAATAAGTATTAAACTAAAGAAAATACTAATGAATAGGGCACCCTTAAAGCGTGCCCTATTTTTTTGCGTCCCATAAAAGTAGTATAATTTTTTAGTCGTGTTTATTTAATACCGTTATGCAGTAATTTGGTGTTATTTAACCTGAATTTAGGTTATTTACATATCATTCTATTATAAGCTCGTCAGGCTCAGTCTATACTGAGCTTAATTATCCACTTATAAAAACTAAAATAGGATACCTTTTTATGCTTCAGGCTGTTGTTTTAGGAGGGCTAGAATTTAGTCCTTTGGTTGTTTATTTTCCCATAGCATTTTTATTAACAGCGCTGAGTCGTTTTATTTTGCACCGTTTAGATTGGCACGATCGCATTTGGCGGGTTGCCTGGTTTGAGGTGTCTTTATTTGTATGTTACTTAGCATTAACCGTATATTTATTAAGTGGAAGAATAATTTAATGGCCAAATATTTACGTATTTTAGTTACAGTACTGGTTATTTTTATGGCCGTATTTGCAGGGCGTTGGGTATGGAATGATTACATGCATACACCATGGACCCGCGATGGCCGCATTAGAGCCAATATAGTTACGGTAGCGCCAGATGTGTCTGGTTGGGTAACTCATTTAAACATGATTGACGGGCAAAGTGTAAAGCAAGGGGATCTGCTTTTTAGTGTTGATGCTAAGCGTTATCAGGCAGCGCTAGAGCGCAGTAAAGCCAGTACCGAAAATGCATTATATACCTGGGAGCTTGCTAAGCATAAATACGAGCGTCGAATAGCATTAAACAGCCAACAAGCAATTAGTGAAGAAAGTTTAGAAGCAACGCGAATTAATACAAAAATAGCAAAAGCAAACTATGAACTCGCTAAAACAGAACAAGCAGTAGCGCAGTTAAACCTTGATAGAACCCAAGTTGTTGCACCTGTGTCGGGTTACATAATTAACTTAGATTTACGCCAAGGCAATTATGTTGCTCAAGGCGTGTCGGTATTTGCCATTGTACAAGCAGACTCTTTTTATGTAACCGGCTACTTTGAAGAAACCAAAATCCCTCTTATTCATTTAAAGCAACACGCAAATGTAGCTTTGTTAAGTGGTGGTAAACCTTTAACTGGTCAGGTAATGAGTATAGGTAAAGCAATTGCTAATACTAATACGCAAAGTAATGGCCAGCGTTTACCACAAGTTCAGCAAACCTTTAACTGGGTACGCTTATCGCAGCGCATTCCGGTGGATATTAAATTAGACGCGTTTCCTGCAGATACTCAGCTTAGTGCCGGAATGACCGCAACTATTCGACTTGTTGAGCGCTAATGGAGGCTGTGCTGCGTAACCTGTTTTTACCTAAAAAGCAGGCTGTTATTTTTGCACTAAAAGGCGTAATTGCTATGGCAATGGCGCTTACAGTTGCTTTGTTTCTTAATTTAGATCGCCCTTACTGGGCTTTAGTTTCAGCGGTGTTTTTACAAATACGCCCAGAGAGTGGCTTAGTGGCCGAAAAAGCTCTGTGCCAAATAGTAGGCACTGTTATAGGCGGCTTGTTTGGCATATTACTATTAACGCAGCTCATATCTTACCCTTACTTAGCACTGGGCATACTGGGGTTGTGGCTGGGTATTAACTCAACGTTATCGGCTTTGGTTAGGCAAACAAATTTTATTTATGGGTTTGCTATGGCGGCGGTTACCGCCGAAATTATAGTGTTACTGGTAATAGCAAGCCCTACCACCGTAAGTAGCCAAGCTGTATTTAGTATTGCCCAATCGCGTATGAGCGAAATTATAATTGGCTCAATTTGCGCCGGCATTGTGAGCCATTTATTTTGGCCAGTAAAAGTGAAAAATGGGCTGCAAATTCAGGCAAAGTCATTAATAAACCAAACCCTTAATTACCTAGTTACTGAGCTAAACATACAAGGCTCGCACGAAGAACGACACCAGCAAATAGATGGCATTTTGGCAACCTTAGGCGCAGTTAACGAAGATTCTAGCGCGGTGCGTTACGAAGGCCCTAAAGGTCCTGGGCGCGCTCGTGCAGCAAATCAACTGTCGCAAAAAGTATTATCTTTACTGGCGTTAATTCAAATATTTGGCCGTTTACAACGTAGCCATACAAAATTGATGAGCCCGCTACTGACTCAATTATTTACTCAGCTCAAACAGGTTTTAGCAAATATAGCGCAAGCAAACAGTGTTGATGATTGCATAGAACAAGTAAAAAACTTGCGCCGAGAGTTAACCGAATATCGTGCGAATAACAGCAGTGAGCTGCCCTTTGAATCGCATATGCTCAATGTTAGTGTTGATATAACCACAGAGTTAACAGTGTTGCTGCGTGCTTATCGCGCCCTTGAAGAGCGCGATACAAGGCTGCTAAATGCACCTAGCACAGTAACTTACCGTGATCCGTTAGCGGCAATAATTGTTGGGTTTCGCACCGTTATGGTGTTTTTTATTGGCGCGTGTATTTGGGTAAGCACAGGATCGCCGGCAGCAATAATGATTATGATTTTACCGGTGATATTTTCAATTATGTTAGCGCGTTTTCCACTCATTGTTTTGCGTGTGGTGTTAAAGCGGATAATGATTGGAGTTGTGGTTGCTAGTTTTGTCAGTATTTTTTATGCACTTAACTTATTAGCCTACAGTGGTGGGCAATTAGAAATACTCATATTGGTATTAGCTGGCCCTTACTTTATTGGTTTATTACTACTTGCCGATAGAGAAACCCTGCCTTACGGATTAGGCTTTTGTATACCGTTTTCTATTTTGGTGAGCCCAAGTACCGATATGAGCCGAGCATTTTCAATTGATTATACGCTGAGTGCGGCAATGGCTATTTTTACTGGGGTAGCTATTTTATTTTGGGTTTTTCATTTAATTACAGGGCCAAGCGCCCAGTTATTAGTGCATAGAATTTTTAAAGCAACCCATCAAGACCTGCTCGATATTAATAAACACAGTGCGCCTATTGTTTGGTATAACCAGCGGATGGCCGACCGATTATTACGACTCACTCATTACGACCAAGGTTCGCAGTCTCGCGCTATTACTGACTTGGCATTAACCGCATTAAATTTAGGCCACGCAGCAGTGCGATTACGCTCTGTGTGCGAAAACGTAGCAGGTAAAGATCTAAAATATTTTGCACTGTGGCAGCATGCTCTTGCCGATGCATTTTTGCTGGCAAGTAAAGGTCAAGTTGATCAGCGGTTTAAACATGCATGCGACGCGTTATATCAAGAGTTAGTGTGTATATTAGGAGAGTCGCAGCAGGTTGAGGCAATACAAGGAATGTTTATGCGGATTAACTTAACCTTTGAGCGCAGCGCCAATAGTATTAAGACCCCAAACTCACTACTTTAGCTATTTTTCGAGTTCAGAAGTCGGTATGAGATCTGCTATACTGTGCGCATCATTTTATGGGGCTGTTATGATTTCAAAAAACCAACTCAAACTTATTCGCCAACTTGGCCAAAAAAAGTACCGCAAGCAATTTAATCAATACCTTGTACAAGGTGAAAAAAACGTACTTGAGTTATTAAACAGCCCATTAAAGGCGGTTGATATATTTGCTACCGAGGCATTTATAAATACCTATCAAGCACAGTATCTGGGTATTAATTTTATTTGCGCCGAGGAAGAGCTGCTAACAAAAGCAAGTACGCTGGTTAGTAACAATGCCGCCATTGCTATTGTAAATATGCCACAAGCAGCACAACTACAAACCAGTGGCTTAATATTAGCACTTGATGGTGTATCTGATCCGGGCAATTTAGGCACTATTATTAGAGTTGCTGATTGGTACGGTATTAAACATATTGTAACCAGTACAGATAGCGCCGATGCATACAACCCTAAAACAATTAGTGCCACTATGGGCTCGTTTGTAAGAGTGTCGGTAAGCCAAGTCGATTTGCCTGCGTATTTAGCCACATTAAAATTACCAATTTATGGTGCCTTTTTAGACGGGGAAAATGTGCACAACACTCAATTTACAGGTTCAGGCGTGTTATTAATGGGCAGTGAGTCGCACGGTATACGCGAAGCGTGTGCCAAATTAGTAACTGATAAAATAACCATACCGGCTTTTGGTCAGGCTGAGTCGCTGAACGTGGCTATGGCAACCGGTATTATTTTAGATAATTTTAAACGCCAAGCTTAAAACTAAAGCAAGGTTAATGTTTATAACCAATAATATTCGGTAATAACAAAAAGATGCGCTTAAGCACTATAAAATTGGCAGGCTTTAAATCGTTTGTAGAGCCAACTAAAATTCCATTTCCTGATCAAATGACCTGTGTTGTAGGCCCTAATGGCTGCGGCAAGTCTAATGTTATTGATGCAGTGCGCTGGGTGCTTGGCGAAAGCTCGGCTAAAAATTTACGTGGCGACGCCATGGCCGATGTCATTTTTAATGGCTCAACTAATCGTAAAGCTATTTCGCAGGCCTCGGTAGAGCTTACTTTTGATAACGACAAAGGCGACTTTCCTAATACCTTTGCCGATCGTAATCAAATTGCAATAAAGCGTTTAGTTACTCGCGATGGTCAGTCGTTGTATTTTTTAAATGGCAGTAAATGCCGCAAACGCGATATTACTGATATATTTTTGGGCACAGGCCTTGGCCCACGTAGTTACGCCATTATTGAGCAAGGCATGATCTCGCGCTTAATAGAGAGCAAACCGCAAGAACTTAGGGTGTTTTTAGAAGAAGCCGCAGGAGTATCTAAATACAAAGAGCGCCGCCGCGAAACGCAAACTCGAATAAAAAGCACCCGTGAAAACTTAGAGCGCTTACTCGATGTACGCAAAGAGTTACAAAGTCAACTTACTAAGTTAGCGGTGCAGTCGGTTGATGCTAAAAAATACCGCGAGTTAAAAGCGCAAGAGCGAACGTTAAAAGGGCAAATTGCCGTTTTAAAATGGCAAAAACTACACCAACAACAACTCGAAAAAAGCCAACAAATAAATAAATTAAATGAGCAAGTTACGTTTTTTAAAACGGCTCATTCTGGTCACGACGACGTACTTGCAAGCTTAGAAACCCAAGTACAAGCCTCGCAAGAAAGCGTAAGTGATGCGCAACAGCAACAACATGTAATACACACTGAGCTTACGCGATCTGAGCAACAACAAATAAGCATAAAGCAACAAATTCAAACGCTTAAACAAAATCAGATTAAACTACAGCAGCGCCAAACGCATAGTTTAGAGCTTAAAACGCAGCAGCAAACAGTGTGCGAACAACTAGAACACGCTTTGCAGCAGGCAATAGAAAACAACTTAATGCGCAACGAGCAAGTAAGTGAGTTAAGCCAAGAGCTTGAGAGTGCTTTAGAGCTAAAGCAGCAACACACTGAGGATTGGCAATCGCTTAGCGAGCAACTGCAGCAACTTAATAATAAGTTGCAGATGCAAGCAAATAATATTGAGCAAACTCAGCAGCAAAGCAAACACGTTAATGAACAAAGTGAGCAGTTAAATAAGCAAATTACACACCTAAAAAGTAGCGATGTTGAACAGCAGTTAGCTTCTCAAAAACAACAAAGGCAAGTGCTTACTCAAGAGTTAGCAACTAAGCAAACGGCGCACAGTAAAGGCCAAATGCTGCTTTTAGAGCAAAGTTCGCAGTTAAACAATGCCGAGCAGCAATATCAGCAACTTAGCCAGCAAGCTAACGAGCTAAAAGCCAGTATCGCAGGACTAAGCAGTACATTAGGGCTAGATAATGAGAGCGAGCACCACAACACCTTATTTAACCAATTAAAGGTTAAAGACGGGTTTGAGCACTGTATTGAACAAGCACTTAAATCGCTTGAGCATTTAAATGTAAGTGAGCAGTCGGCAAATAATAGTGTGTGGCATATCGCATCAACAAAAAGCAATCAGGCAAATGTAAAAAATAGCTTAGCGGCATTTATAACTCAGGGGGTTTACCCTGAAGTATTGAGCCGTATTGCTTATAGTAAAAGCGGCGAACTTAAAGCATTAGAGGATAATTTTTATATTGCCGTAATGGATGAAACCGCCGCTTTGCATGGTCGGAACTGGCATATAAGCTCAGATCGAAATGCTGAAAACTCATTACTGGTAAAGCACAAGCAATTGCAGCTTAAAACAGCGCAGCTAAAAAATGTAGAGGGTGAGTTACAACTCGCAGCCCAAGTGCTTGAGCAGCAAAAAGCACTGCAAAGTGAGCTTAGTACGCAGCAAAGTGAACTTAAAGAAACCATACATCAGCTGGCTCAAAATATTGCCGTAGCGAGTACGCGCAACGATATGTTAAAAGAGCAAGTAGCGCAGTACCAGCAGCAATTGCAACAGTACCAAACGCAACAACAGCAATTGGTTATACAGTTAGCACAAATAAAAGGGGTGCTTAAAGATCAAACAGTGCAGTTTGAAACACTTAAGCAGCAACAGTTAAGTTTAAGCAGTGATCTTGCTACTGCAAATAACAAGCGCACCCACAGTGATACAAATTATAGCCAAGTATTAGCTAGGCTTGAGCAATATAAAACGCAAGCCCATCAAGCAACGCTTGCAGAGCAACAGTCACGTAGCGAGTGGCAATTAAGCCAAGCTAAACTAAGCCATGCAGAGCAAGCGCATTTAAGTGCAGAGCAGGGTGCAAAAGAATTACACGATCAATTAACCCAGCTGCTAATACCCGAGCAAGAACTACTTGAAAAAATAGCCCAGTTACTTAAACAGCATGCGCAAGGCGAGAAAAACTTAAACACATTACAAAATAAATTAAACCAAGCAAAAGAGAGCTTAAGCACGAAGCAAGCGAGTCTTAAAAGTTCACAAGGTGAGCTGGTGGCGCTACAAGAGCAGCATCAAAAATTAAGCATAGAAGAGCAAAGTTTATTAATAAAAGCACAGTTGGCGCTTGAACCGCTAGAAGAGTTAAAGCAAAACCTAAAGCAGGTGCTTGATGAGTTACCAGAAACACTCATTATAAGCACAGCACAAAATAAACTCGCAGATATTGTTAATCAGTTGGAGCGCTTAGGTGCGGTAAATTTAGCCGCTATTGATGAGTTTGATCAAGCCAAAGCGCGCAGCGAATATCTTGATAATCAATTAGATGACTTAACAAAAGCGCTGAGTACCCTAGAAGGGGCTATTCGTAAAATTGATATAGAAACCAAAACTCGCTTTAAAGCGACCTTTGATCAAGTTAACCAAGACTTTGCAAAGCTATTTCCAAAGGTTTTTGGTGGTGGAAGTGCTTATTTAGAATTAACCAGTGACGATTTACTCGAAAGTGGTGTTAGTATAATGGCACGACCACCAGGTAAAAAAAATTCAACAATTCATTTGTTAAGTGGTGGAGAAAAAGCGCTGAGCGCATTATCATTAGTGTTTTCTATATTCAGGCTCAATCCAGCTCCATTCTGTATGCTGGATGAAGTAGATGCACCGCTAGATGATGCCAACGTGGTACGTTTTTGCCGTTTGGTTGAAGAAATGTCACAATCGGTGCAGTTTATTTATATTAGTCATAATAAAATTGCGATGGAAATGGCTGGTAGATTAACAGGTGTTACCATGGCTGAGCCAGGTGTATCGCGCGTAGTGGCTGTAGATATTGAACAAGCTGTGCAACTTGCACAGGCATAGTTAAATTAAACGTATTAGGTTTTAACTAATACACAGGTTTAGGCATATAAAATAAAAAAGGTGAGGGGATGGCCGAAGAATTAAGATGGGTTTTAATCGTGATCAGTGTATTTGTCATAGGTGGCTTATTAGTACACGGTTTATGGTCAGTGCGAAAAAAAGACAACCCAGAAATACCTGCTAACGAGCGGGTCGAACCACAACACACAGCTCACTCTCATTCGCCAAGTGCAGAGCCCGCACAGAGCGTTGCCTTTGAGCAAGAAGAACCACAATTTGGTGAACTAAATTTTGATGCCAACGAGCCGCAAACAGATACTAGCGTGCCAGAAGTGCCAATTGAAGATGACCTTAGTGTAATTGAGGCAGAGCATGACCTTGAGCCAAGCGAAGAGCCTGCAGAGGTTTCAGACTTTGTGATTGTGCATATTCAAATGCCAGATGGAATGAGCATGCAAGGCAGTAAATTATTGCCCGCGGTAAACACCTTAGGGTTTAAATACTCAGAGGAAGGCTTTTTTAATCGTCATTTAGATCCAGCAGGCCAAGGCCCGGTATTATTTAGACTAGTAAATATGTATAACCCAGGTACCTTCGATATTGATAATATGGAACAATTTAGTACCGCAGGCGTTAGCTTATTTATGACCTTACCGTGTGAAGGTGATGGCTTAGCAGCATTTAATATGCTGCACAGTGCAGCTAAAAAGCTTAGCGACGAATTTGGTGCGCAAATTTTAGATGCGAAGCGTGAAGAAATGACCGTAGATCGCGTTCGTCAATATGTTGAACAGGTACGTGCATTTTCTGCGTAATTAACGCAATAGGTTAAATTTTTATAAGCCACTGGGCGTTGACTCGTCAAAGTGGCTTTTTTTATGTTTTTTGAGGTCAAAATGGCAAGCAGCATTAGTGAGCAAATAAACCATCTTCGTAGTACGCTTGAACAGCACAGTTACAATTATTATGTACTTGATACCCCCAGTATTCCTGATGCTGAATACGACCGTTTATTACAACAACTCAGCGCACTAGAAACTCAGCACCCAGAATTAATAACTGCCGACTCACCAACCCAAAAAGTGGGCGGTGCTGCGCTAAGTAAATTTGAGCAAGTAGCGCACCAAGTGCCTATGTTATCGCTTGATAACGCCTTTAGCGAAGATGAGTTTATTGCCTTTAATCGCCGTATAAAAGAGCGTTTAATGAGTACCGAAGAGCTTACTTTTTGTTGTGAGCCAAAACTAGATGGCTTAGCTGTGTCGATTATTTATCGTGATGGCGTACTAGTGCAAGCCGCGACCCGAGGTGATGGGTTGACGGGAGAAAATGTAACTCAAAACGTTAAAACAATTCGTAATGTGCCACTTAAATTACGAGGTAGCGATTATCCTGCTGAACTAGAAGTGCGCGGCGAAGTGTTTATGGATAATGCAGGCTTTGAAAAGTTTAACATTGAAGCTGAAAAAC
Source organism: Pseudoalteromonas nigrifaciens (assembly GCF_002221505.1). Classification (NCBI taxonomy): domain Bacteria; kingdom Pseudomonadati; phylum Pseudomonadota; class Gammaproteobacteria; order Alteromonadales; family Pseudoalteromonadaceae; genus Pseudoalteromonas; species Pseudoalteromonas nigrifaciens. The sequence continues at coordinate 1,189,227 of NZ_CP011036.1, forward strand.
GTGGTGAAAAAGTATTTGTAAACCCACGCAACGCCGCCGCAGGTAGCCTGCGCCAGCTTGACTCTAAAATTACGGCTAAACGCCCACTGATGTTTTATGCCTACAGCACAGGTCTTGTAGCCGACGGTAGCATTGCAGAGGATCATTATCAGCAATTAGAAAAATTGACTGATTGGGGGTTACCACTTTGCCCTGAAACAAAATTAGTAGAAGGCCCACAAGCTGCACTGGCTTATTATACTGATATTTTAACGCGCCGTGGCGAGCTTAAATATGAAATAGATGGCGTGGTAATAAAAATAAATCAAAAAGCCTTACAAGAGCGTTTAGGCTTTGTAGCACGCGCTCCGCGTTGGGCTATTGCCTATAAGTTTCCGGCCCAAGAAGAAATAACCAAATTACTCGATGTAGAGTTTCAGGTGGGGCGTACGGGAGCAATTACACCCGTTGCACGCTTAGAGCCGGTATTTGTTGGTGGTGTTACTGTATCAAACGCTACCTTGCACAATGGCGATGAAATAGCGCGCTTAGGCGTAAAAGTGGGCGACACGGTAATTATTCGCCGTGCAGGGGACGTAATTCCACAAATAACGCAAGTAGTACTTGAGCGCCGCCCTGATGATGCCCGCGATATTGAGTTTCCGGTAACTTGCCCAATTTGTGACTCCCATGTAGAAAAAGTAGAAGGTGAAGCCGTAGCGCGTTGTACTGGTGGTTTAGTGTGCCCGGCGCAACGTAAACAAGCGATTAAACACTTTGCATCGCGCAAAGCACTCGATATTGACGGCCTTGGCGATAAAATTGTTGATCAACTCGTCGACAGAGAGCTGATTAAAACCCCTGCAGATTTGTTTATTTTAAAGCAAGGACATTTTGAATCGCTTGAGCGTATGGGGCCAAAGTCGGCTAAAAATTTGGTTACTGCGCTTCAAGACGCTAAAGCGACAACGTTGGCTAAGTTTTTATACTCATTGGGTATTCGTGAAGCGGGTGAGGCAACCACACAAAATATAGCTAATCATTTCTTAACCCTTGAAAACGTAATAAATGCCAGCATTGATAGTTTAACTCAAGTAAGTGATGTGGGCGAAATAGTAGCAACCCATGTACGTAGCTTTTTTTCCGAACAGCATAATTTAGATGTTGTAAATGCGCTGGTAGAACAGGGTATTAATTGGCCTGAACTTACTCCACCTTCAGCGCAAGAGCAGCCATTAGCTGGCCTTGTTTATGTGCTTACCGGTACCTTAAACACATTAAACCGTAATGACGCCAAAGCACGTTTGCAGCAGTTAGGTGCTAAAGTGTCGGGTAGTGTGTCGGCTAAAACCGATGCGTTAGTAGCAGGCGAAAAGGCCGGCTCTAAACTAACTAAGGCACAAGACTTAGGTATAGATGTACTGACAGAAGAAGATTTAATTAATTTATTAGAGCAACATAATGGCTGATTTATTAAATATATTAAATTCACTTTTAATTAACGTAGGGCAGTGGCTGCATAGTTATTTATATCATTTATCTATGCTGATAATGGTGTGCTTAGTGTCTTTATACGCAGGCGATATTATAAAGCTAACCAAAGGGCTGGTTGCACGTCGTCATTTTATAGTAAGAGTGCTGTGCTTTGTATTGATCACCGCCTTTGGATTTGGTTTTGTGGTTGTGTGGCTTAGCCCGCTACTGATTAAGGCGTTATTGTTTTTTGGCACTAAGTGGTTAGGTGTTACCTTGTTAGCAGCATTTTTTATATTGGGCACTATTGCCGATAGGAAAAATCAATTATGAGCCGCTATGGCCCAGAGTACTGGGATAAGTACGGCAGTTACCGTACACCCATCGCCTTTCATTTAAGTGTGCTGGTATTGTTACGAGCTTACTTTATTTGGATAGTGGCAGGGTTAAGCCGACGCCCAGAATTGGATTTGATGTCGATATTTTTTAAATCTAAAAACGATTTTTTTATTGCTATTGCCATTGGCGCTATAGCCATAGTACCAATTATTTTATTTTGTTTGCGTCGACCCCGCGAGTCTCATAAAAGTAGTGAACGCTTAGCTAAGATTTGGCGTTATATGCGCTGGCCTCTTATTTTGTGTGCGGTAATAGACTTAACTTGGTTAAGTATTCAAGCGGCTCATAGCTATTATCATTTTTCGTTATTTTTAGCGATTCAAATGGTGGTTGTATTATGGGTGCTGTGGTACTTAGCTAAAAGTCGTTATTTAACAGTGTTTTTTAATGATTGGCCTGAGCCTACCGAAAAAGCCGCAGCAGAAAAACGCCTTAATAAGGATTAAAAGTGGACGCTATAAATAAAAAAATAGCGGTGGTGGTGCTGTTTATAGGTGTGGCGCTTAGTGTGCTAATGCTAACTACAAAGCTTACAGAGCAGCCTTGGTTTATATTTTTATTTGTCTTATGGGTATTTGTTTTTTGCTCTTGTTGTTACCGATTAACCCCACTGTTTAAAACACGAAACCAAGTTAATGATTTTATTAAGCGCGATGCAAAACATTTAGTATTGTTTAGCTTAGCGGGATTTTTTGATAAAAAATCTGGCCCGCAGTGGTTAGCAATTAAAAATATTAAGCACCTTTCAACCCGCAATAATGAACTGCTAGTACACAGCTACCAGCAAACGCAATTTAGTATTAGTTTACCTGCGTCAAAAGTAGAGCTAGATGCTTTTTTACAGCAGATACTGACTAATTCAGAAAGACGAAGTATTACATTTGATTAAGTTGATCTTAAGCAAATGTAATAACGTAATAATTAACCAATAGAGCTAAATACGATTATAGCTAAGCAAGCATTTAAAGAGGCTGTTATGTTGAAGTGGAATGATGTTATTAATTTTGCCAATAATGGCAATCCAACGCCGCCGAAAAAGGTTATTAAAACCGACGCTCAGTGGCAAGAGTTATTATCTGAAGATGCCTATTACGTTACTCGTAAAAAAGGCACTGAGCGACCGCACAGCTCCGGTAGCTGCACATTGTTAGAGCCAGGCAAGTATATATGTATATGTTGCGATAACTTATTGTTTGACGCAGATGAAAAGTTTGATAGCGGTACGGGTTGGCCTTCGTTTACAAAACCCGCAACAATAGAAGCTATTGCCTATATTAGTGATAACACTCATGGGATGCAGCGTATTGAAGCAGTATGTAATGTGTGCGATGCGCACTTAGGTCATGTGTTTCCTGATGGCCCATTACCGACTGGCCTGCGATACTGCGTTAATGCCGCGTCAATGAAAAAGCTTTAACGCGTTTAGTCGGCTTGAATATCTAGCTGCATATCTTTTGCTTTATGCAAAATTTTATTTAAACGCTGCGCCTGATCTGCAGGTAGTTTAGCTTTGCTCAGTAAGGCGTAGCATTTTTTAGCAAGCCCCATATTAAACGAATCCCCCCCTTGTTGCTTGGTCGAATCAAACAAGCACTGTAATAAGTTAAGTGCGATACTCTGATTACGAGGCATCACCCTAAATGCTTGAGTAAACGCTTCTAGTGCCGTATTTAATTGCCCTCTATTAAATTGATTCACAGCATGGTTGTTTAACTCTTTAGGCCCCATTTTAATATCACGACGCTCGCTTTGTTGTTGTTGAATATAACGTAAATAGGTTGTGTCGCTTACACTTGGATGACGCTGGCAATGCGTAATTATTTGGGCAAATAAATTTTGGGCTTTTTGATGAAAGCCAAGTTCGTGAAATGCTTTTGCTTTATCGAGTGCGCCGTCTACAGAGCGAATTTGTGTATCATCTTCATCAAGCTGCTCTATTAGTCGCTTAGCTTTTTGGTGTTCATCTTTTAAGTAGTGTAGGCGTGCGTTTAATACATCGATTTGCGCCTGGTTTACATTATTAGGAAACTGCTTTTTTAAATCATTAATATATTGATTAGTTTGGCGAGAAATTCGTTGTATTTGATCCGTTTGATCTGTGGTTAGCGCAAAGTCGATACCGGCACGCGCCGCATTTAAATAAATATCTGGGCTATCGTGAATTGAGTATTTTGCATAGCTTGCAATATCTTTTTGGGTTAAATAGCTCTTTTCATAATCGTGATTAATTAACGATACATTACTCAAAGACTTTTGACGCATAATATTAAGAGGAGCAATATCCGCAGCCTGACTTAAAAACTCTTGTGCGAGCTCAAATTGATTAAGTTTTATTTCTAAACGACCTAATAAATCAAGCGCGATTAAACGAGTTTCGTTGCGCTCTAACATGGTTTTAAGCATGCGTTGGGCTAAAATATGTTCATTATTTTCTATCAGTGCTTCTACTAAACCTACTTTAGCCCATGCAAATTTTTGGATATCGAGTACCGACTTAAAAAAGTCTTTGGCCTCTTGGTTACGATTAAGGCGTAGTAGGGCATCACCTTTTAATCGCAGTAAAATAGGGCTGTAGTTGTTGTTTTTATTTAATGCTGCACTTATGTACTTAAGTGCTTTGGAATCATTACCGTCATCAATAAAGTTGTAAACTGTTTGTAAATCACGTTTACGTTTTAAAATACGCTCTATACGTATTTTAAGCTCTTGTGCTGTAAATGGTTTAACCAAAAAATCATCGGGTTGTAATTCAAGAACACTATGTACAAGCGAGCCACTTGTTTCTGCAGAAATAAAAATAAACCCAGTGGAGCTTTTAATTAACTGCTTTATTCGCAATTCCTCATAAAGCTGATAACCATCTTGATGCTTATTTAGATTGAATGAGCATACAATTAAATCAAATTGCTCGTTTATACACTGCTCTTTTGCCGAGTTAGCATGATCTGCAAATCGTAACTGTCCAAAGCCAAGCTTTTCTAGCGATTGTTTCATATAGCTTTGGGCGAGCGGTTGCTCCTCCACTATAAGTATTTTGGCTGTTGAATAGATCTTTGTTGGCATTTGGCTTAACAGTGATTACGTGTAACACAGACTATAATCAACAGTTTAGCTGCTTACAAGGGAATTTAGGTTATTACTCAACTTTATTAAGTACTTAATATGCATTCATAGGCTTATATGTGGTGGGTAATACTTAGCTTGATACCAGCGACCCTCGCCATTCGTTATAAAGGGCGGCGATGCTCTTTTTCTTTCAACTGAGCTAATTGCCCAAAAGGACTTTTATATTATTTTAGTATTTAATGGAGATATTAAGAAGTGTTTATATGTGGTGGGTAATACTTAGCTTGATACCAGCGACCCTCGCCATTCGTTATAAAGGGCGGCGATGCTCTTTTTCTTTCAACTGAGCTAATTACCCAAAAGGACTTTTATATTATTTTAGTCTTTAATGGAGATATTAAGAAGTGTTTATATGTGGTGGGTGATACTGGACTTGAACCAGTGACCCTCGCCATTCGTTATAAAGGGCGGCGATGCTCTTTTTCTTTCAATTGAGCTAATTGCCCAAAAGGACTGATATATTATTTTAGTATTTTATGGAGATATTAAGAAGTGTTTATATGTGGTGGGTGATACTGGACTTGAATCAGTGACCCTCGCCATTCGTTATAAAGGGCGGCGATGCTCTTTTTCTTTCAATTGAGCTAATTGCCCAAAAGGATTTATATATTATTTAAGTATTTGATGGAGATATTACGAGATACTAAGAAGTGTTTATATGTGGTGGGTGATACTGGACTTGATGCCAGCGACCCTTGCCATTCGTTATAAAGGGCGGCGATGCTCTTTTTCTTTCAACTGAGCTAATTTCCCAAAAGGACTTATATATTATTTTAGTATTTTATGGAGATATTAAGAAGTGTTTATATGTGGTGGGTGATACTGGACTTGATGCCAGCGACCCTTGCCATTCGTTCTAAAGGGCGGCGATGCTCTTTTTCTTTCAACTGAGCTAATTGCCCAAAAGGATTTATATATTATTTAAGTATTTGATGGAGATATTCCGAGATACTAAGAAGTGTTTATATGTGGTGGGTGATACTGGACTTGAACCAGTGACCCTCGCCTTGTAAGGGCGATGCTCTCCCAACTGAGCTAATCACCCACATATAAAATAGGTATAACGCTTAATTAAATGCTTTAAACATTTAAACTGTAATTTGGTGGGTGATACTGGACTTGAACCAGTGACCCTCGCCTTGTAAGGGCGATGCTCTCCCAACTGAGCTAATCACCCAAATTACATTATTAACTATCAAGGGTGATAGTTAACACTGGACTTTAACCAGTGAACACTGCCTTTACTTGTAAATAGCGGCGATGCTCTCTTTTTTCTAACTGAGCGAATTACCCATTTAGATTTTTGTAATATACACCATTTTAAAAATGGTGGGTCGTACTGGACTTGAACCAGTGACCCTCGCCTTGTAAGGGCGATGCTCTCCCAACTGAGCTAACGACCCATATTACATGCTACTACCTATACAGATAGTACTGGACTTTAACCAGTAAACTTCGCCATTACTTGTAAGTAGCGGTGATGCTCTCTTTTTGTAACTGAGCTAACGACTCATATTAAAATTTTAAAACGCGACTATTATATAATAATAGGTTTTATATGTGGTGGGTGATACTGGACTTGAACCAGTGACCCTCGCCTTGTAAGGGCGATGCTCTCCCAACTGAGCTAATCACCCACATATAAATTAAAACGCTACTATTAAAATAAATAGTACTGGATTTTAACCAGTGAACACTGCCTTTACTTGTAAATAGCGGCGATGCTCTCTTTTTTCTAACTGAGCTAATTACCCATTTAGATTTTTGTAATATACACCATTTTAAAAATGGTGGGTCGTACTGGACTTGAACCAGTGACCCTCGCCTTGTAAGGGCGATGCTCTCCCAACTGAGCTAACGACCCATATTACATGCTACTATCTATAGATAGTACTGGACTTTAACCAGTGAACTTCGCCATTACTTGTAAGTAGCGGTGATGCTCTCTTTTTGTAACTGAGCTAACGACCCATATTACAATTTTAAAACAAGACTATTATATAATCATAGGTTTTATATGTGGTGGGTGATACTGGACTTGAACCAGTGACCCTCGCCTTGTAAGGGCGATGCTCTCCCAACTGAGCTAATCACCCACATATAAATTAAAACGCTACTATTAAAATAAATAGTACTGGACTTTAACCAGTGAACTTCGCCGTTGCTTATTAGTAGCGGAGATGCTCTCTTTTTCTAACTGAGCTAATTACTCATATAGAAATTTAGATGTGAACACTTATAAAAAGTGGTGGGTGATACTGGACTTGAACCAGTGACCCTCGCCTTGTAAGGGCGATGCTCTCCCAACTGAGCTAATCACCCACATCTAAACAACAACACAATGCTGCGTTGTTGTGGGGCGCTATTATAGATAGAGTTGTAAATGTGTCAACACTTGAATGATAAAAATGTGCTGAGTGGGGGTTTTATAAACAACAAGTAATGTTTGGAGTTTGTTTTATCGACAAATCAATGCTTAGTGTTTAAATAAACGCCGTATTATCTGTTTAGGCTTAGATAGTTAATATCGAAAATCAAGAAAGTAATAAGCCAATCTATTTTAACTTAGTTGCTGTGGTGTGTTTATTGATCATAAAGTGCAGCTTATATAAAGTAATCACTTAAGTTATAAATTTACGCCGTGATTAAATCGCCTTTAAATTAAACCAATTTTAATCCGCAAAAAACCAATGCGATCTAATAGTGCGTAAAGTGGTTATTATGCCAAGGCATAAAGTAAGGATACGTCATTGAACGATGAACTAAATATGCCAAGTTGAATTTGCATATAAATGTATACCTTTTCTATGCTCAATAAAAATTAAAACAAGCAGAGCAGGGGTTATCTAATCATCCAGCCATAATTTATAATACACTCAAGGGGCTAATTTACTGTAAATTGCCCTTTTTAGCCTGCTTGGTAGCCAGTTTGTTGAAAAATAAACCATTTAAATAAAGCAGAACAAAAAACTGTTGACTTTATTTTGGGTGGTGCATAGAATGCGCCCCGCACTAAGCAATACACGACGTGTTTATCACAGCGTGTGTAAATAAGTTGGGGCTATAGCTCAGCTGGGAGAGCGCTTCGCTGGCAGTGAAGAGGTCTGCGGTTCGATCCCGCATAGCTCCACCAACTTATTAGTGTTTGTCCTAGGGTAGCAGTTTTCTGTGTCCCCATCGTCTAGAGGCCTAGGACACCGCCCTTTCACGGCGGTAACAGGGGTTCGAATCCCCTTGGGGACGCCATTTAGCTTTAATTAGTTAAAGGCGGTTTTACCGAGAAAATAGCGTCACAATTAAAGCTCGAGTCTTTACTTGTATTAAGCGCAATTACCTTAAAACTCAGGATGTGAGTTAAACTAATCAATTGTCCTAGTGATACATTTATGTGTCCCCATCGTCTAGAGGCCTAGGACACCGCCCTTTCACGGCGGTAACAGGGGTTCGAATCCCCTTGGGGACGCCACTTACTATTTATAGTAGGGTAGTGTTATTAAAAGCTCGCCTGAAACGAGTCTAAAAATTCAGTTGTCCTAGTGACACAGAAAATGTTTCTGAGAAGATAATGCCATTCGCCTCACAGGCTCGGTCTCATCTTACACAGAAATAGCAAATCAATGATTTGCAAACCAATTTCTGCGTCCCCATCGTCTAGAGGCCTAGGACACCGCCCTTTCACGGCGGTAACAGGGGGTCGAATCCCCTTGGGGACGCCATTTAGCTTTAATTAGTTAAAGGCGGTTTTACCGAGAAAATAGCGTCACAATTAAAGCTCGAGTCTTTACTTGTATTAAGCGCAATTACCTTAAAACTCAGGATGTGAGTTAAACTAATCAATTGTCCTAGTGATACATTTATGTGTCCCCATCGTCTAGAGGCCTAGGACACCGCCCTTTCACGGCGGTAACAGGGGTTCGAATCCCCTTGGGGACGCCACTTACTATTTAATAGTCAGTGCAGTGTTATTAAGAAAGCTCGCCTGAAACGAGTCTAAAAATTCAGTTGTCCTAGTGACACATTTATGTGTCCCCATCGTCTAGAGGCCTAGGACACCGCCCTTTCACGGCGGTAACAGGGGTTCGAATCCCCTTGGGGACGCCACTTACTATTTAATAGTCAGTGCAGTGTTATTGAGAAAGCTCGCCTGAAACGAGTCTAAAAATTCAGTTGTCCTAGTGACACAGAAAATGTTTCTGAGAAGATAATGCCATTCGCCTCACAGGCTCGGTCTCATCTTACACAGAAATAGCAAATCAATGATTTGCAAACCAATTTCTGCGTCCCCATCGTCTAGAGGCCTAGGACACCGCCCTTTCACGGCGGTAACAGGGGTTCGAATCCCCTTGGGGACGCCATTTAGCTTTAATTAGTTAAAGGCGGTTTTACCGAGAAAATAGCGTCACAATTAAAGCTCGAGTCTTTACTTGTATTAAGCGCAATTACCTTAAAACTCAGGATGTGAGTTAAACTAATCAATTGTCCTAGTGATACATTTATGTGTCCCCATCGTCTAGAGGCCTAGGACACCGCCCTTTCACGGCGGTAACAGGGGTTCGAATCCCCTTGGGGACGCCACTTACTATTTAATAGTCAGTGCAGTGTTATTGAGAAAGCTCGCCTGAAACGAGTCTAAAAATTCAGTTGTCCTAGTGACACATTTATGTGTCCCCATCGTCTAGAGGCCTAGGACACCGCCCTTTCACGGCGGTAACAGGGGTTCGAATCCCCTTGGGGACGCCACTTACTATTTAATAGTCAGTGCAGTGTTATTAAGAAAGCTCGCCTGAAACGAGTCTAAAAATTCAGTTGTCCTAGTGACACAGAAAATGTTTCTGAGAAGATAATGCCATTCGCCTCACAGGCTCGGTCTCATCTTACACAGAAATAGCAAATCAATGATTTGCAAACCAATTTCTGCGTCCCCATCGTCTAGAGGCCTAGGACACCGCCCTTTCACGGCGGTAACAGGGGTTCGAATCCCCTTGGGGACGCCACTTACTTATTTTAAGTATTGTATAAAGCAGTGTGATACCAGACGTTCTATTCATGACGTTATCAAGAACAATTATATCTTGTAAATGCCGCTTAATTTATTTAATAAGCTAGTGCAGTGTTATAAGAATAAAACTACAAATTTATACCCTCATTTCACACTTCATTTTTATATCTATCTATTTACACTTCGTTACAAAACCAATCTTACAATTGTTTCATATTCCTTGTTGTACTTTTAATTAGTCTTTAAACTCATTGAGTTAATTTAAATATGGACTAAAAAATGAAACTCACAAAAATCGCACTTGCTGTTTTACTTGCATCAGGGTTAGCTGCATGTAATAGCTCAACTCAAGCTGTTGATAAAAAGATTATTACAGAAGCATCAATCCCAGGCGTTACACTTATTGAATCAGTGAAATCAAACGCAGGTGAAATCAACATACCGTATAAAAAATATAAACTAGATAACGGTTTAACTGTAATTGTGCATGAGGATCATTCAGATCCCTTAGTACACGTTGATGTAACATACCACGTTGGTTCTGCTCGCGAAGAGTTGGGTAAGTCAGGCTTTGCTCACTTTTTTGAGCATATGATGTTTCAAGGCTCAGAAAACGTTGCTGATGAGGAACATTTTAAAATAATCTCTGAAGCAGGCGGTACTTTAAATGGTACAACTAACTCAGATAGAACAAATTATTTTGAAACCGTACCTGTAAATCAATTAGAAAAAATGTTGTGGCTAGAAGCTGATCGAATGGGCTTTTTACTAGATGCTGTAACCCAAGAAAAATTTGAAGTACAACGCGAAACAGTAAAAAATGAGCGCGGCCAACGCGTTGATAATCGCCCTTATGGTCGTTTAGGTGAGCGTGTTGCTCAAGCAATGTATCCAGATGGGCATCCGTATTCTTGGCCTGTAATTGGTTTTATGGATGACCTTAACCGTGTAAATGTGAATGACTTAAAAGCATTCTTTTTAAAGTGGTATGGCCCTAATAATGCAACGCTTACCATTGGTGGCGACATCAACGCTAATGAAATACTACCACTGGTTACTAAATACTTTGCGCCAATTCCAAAAGGCCCTGCAATACCTAAAGTAGAAAAAACAGCGGTAACACTAAATGCTGATAGATATATTTCAATGGAAGATAAGGTTCACTTACCTTTATTAAGTATGAGTTTTCCAACGACTTACGCTCGCTCTGAAGATGAAGCACCGCTGGATATACTTGCAGAAATATTAGGTGGGGGGAACAATTCATTACTATACAAAAACCTAGTTAAAAACCTGCTTGCAGTTCAAGCAAGTGCAAACCATCCATGCCAAGAGTTAGCATGCTCAATTAGTCTTTATGCTTTACCTAATCCTACAGCAGGAAAAACGTTAGCTGATATGGAAAAAATTATTCGTGATTCATTTGTTGAATTTGAAGAGCGTGGTGTTACACAAGATGATTTAGATAAAGTAAAAGCTAAAATAGAATCGGGTGCAATTTTTGGTCTGCAAAGCGTATCAGGAAAAGTCTCTCAACTTGCCGCGTCAGAAACGTTTACAGGTAACCCAAACTCAGCTAAAGATGAGATTGCACGTTATAACAAAGTTACAAAAGCTGATGTTATGCGTGTTTTTAATCAATATATCAAAGGTAAATCTGCCGTTATTATGAGTGTTGTGCCAGAAGGGCAGACTCAACTTATAGCTGCCCCAGACAACTTTACTCCTAAAGCGCATGATTTTGGAGGGCCATCGACCACTTCAGCTGATGATTTAGTGGCACGAAGAGCAGTTGATACATTTGATCGAAGTGTTCATCCAGAGGCCGGTGCAAATCCTGCTGTGGATGTTCCTGCACTTTGGCAAGCTAATACTGCAAACGGTATTAAAATATTAGGTACTCAAAGCACCGAAACGCCAACGACTGCTATTTTTATTAAAGTTCCGGGTGGCTTGTATAATGAACAAGCGAGTAAAGTGGGTTTATCGTCAATGACTGCATCGCTAATGAGTGAGGCTACGCAAAACTACACCACAGAGCAAATGAGTAACGCGCTTGAAAAGTTGGGTAGTCAAGTAAGCATATACGCTGATAAAACACATACAAATGTATATGTTTCTAGCTTAACTAAAAATCTAGATGCAACATTAAAGCTTGTAGAAGAAAAGTTATTTAAACCGGCATTTAATGCAGATGACTTTGAGCGTAATAAAAAGCAAAGCATTCAAAACATCCAACATTCAATGAAAGATGCAGGTTATTTAGCCTCTAATACGTATAGCAAATTACTATACGGAAATAACATAGCTTCACTACCAAGTAGCGGTACTGTTGAAAGTATAGAAGCCATTACGCTCGATGATGTTAAAGCTTTTTATAATGCAAACTTTAAACCGCAGGGTGCCCAAGTTATTATTGTTTCTGATTTAAAAGAATCAACAATTGAACCTAAAATTAAAGCTGCCCTTACAAACTGGCAGGGCAAAGCTTCAAGCGTTGATTTAAATTTTGCTGAGCCAAAAGTACAAACAAATGTAATTTATTTAGTTGATAAGCCTGGCGCACCGCAATCAGAAATTCGTATTGGTAAGCGTGGCATGGTTGAAGATATTACCGGTGAGTTTTTTAAAGCTAACTTAATGAACTTTGCATTGGGTGGCACGTTTAACAGCCGTATCAATCTAAATTTACGCGAAGATAAAGGCTACACTTATGGTGCTCGCTCTCATTTTTGGGGTGATAAAACATCAGGTGGCTTTACAGCCTCTGCAGCGGTGAGAGCAGATTCTACTGCTGCGTCTATTACAGAGTTTACCAACGAGCTTAATAACTACGCTCAAAATGGTGTAACAGACCAAGAGCTTATGTTTATGCGCAAAGCTATTAACCAAAAAGATGCGCTTAAATACGAAACACCTAATGCAAAACTTGGCTTTTTAGCACAAATATTAGAGTTTGATTTAAAACCTAGCTTTGTAAAAGAAAGAAATGAAATTGTTAGTAATATTAGCAAAGAAGAAGTTAACGCCTTAGCTAAAAAACATTTAAACACTAAAGAGATGATTTATTTAGTTGTTGGTGATGCCAAAACCTTGCGCCCTGAGCTTGAAAAGTTAGGCATGCAGGTGATTGATTACAGTTTATAACTGTTAAAATTAATCGATTAAAAACAAAAAGCCGCTACAAGCGGCTTTTTTGTTCTATTCAGTGCCAATAAAGCTGTTAATAGCTATTATAAGTATAAACGTCCAACTCATTAGGAGGTTATATATGGCAAGTGGATGGGCACGAGAAGGTGCAGTTCAAGATCAAATAGACGCAAGTGTTAACGATGCTGTTCAGTACGCTCGCAGTAATTTGGCTTCAGGCTCAAGTGCTGAGTTGTGCGAAGAATGTGATGCTGCGATCCCTCAAGCGCGTAGATTGGCGTTACCCGGTGTTCGTTATTGTGTTGCATGCCAGCAAGCAATTGAAGGCAAGAGCGCAACAGTGGGGGCTTTTAATCGCCGAGGCAGTAAAGACAGTCAATTGCGCTAAAAAAAGGTGCTAAAAGCACCTTTTTAATTTAAACCTACTTGCTTTAATACAAATTTAAAAACGACTCATATCTTCTTTTTTCTGAATAAGCTCAATTGCATAGCCATCAGGGTCTTTTACAAAAGCAATTTCAGTAGTACCACCTTTTACAGGCCCAGGTTCACGACTAACATTGCCACCGGCAGCTTTAATATCAGCACATGTTTTGTAAATATCATCAAATTCAATGGCTATATGGCCATAAGCATTGCCTAAGTCGTAACTGTCTTGATCCCAGTTATAGGTTAGCTCTAATACCGTATTGTCTTTTTCGTCTCCGTAACCAACAAAGGCTAAGGTATAACGATATTCTTCGTTATCTGCACGGCGTAACTCTTTCATCCCAAGTACTTTGGTATAAAATTCGATTGATTTTTCTAAATCAGCAACACGTAACATAGTGTGTAATAAACGCATTTAAGCACCCTTGGATTGTCTTTAAATTTAAAAAATACTGTTACAACATGACGAAGACTGCGCAAAATAGCGCTTATTATAAAAGTAAGCTAAAACTCATTTTTATAATATATCGCATGTTTGCTTAGCAGCTACTTTGGCCATACACAGAGTAAAACACTGCAATTTGAGACTCAAAATATAATTGTGTATTCAGCGCAGGCCAGAAAATATAACAGTAGTAAGTCTTGATGCACATTCTATGGTTTTCATATAGATTTGCAATACATCTAGGTTGCACAACCTCTTAAACAATTTCACTATGGGATTTATTTAGCGTGCAGCAATCTAATTGCTCTGTTTCTACTAAGGCGCAAGCTTAGTTGAGGTATTAAAAGCAATAAAAACACCAGCCGAAGCGTAAAGTAGGTACAGGTACAGTCATAAATACAGCTATACTAGAGCAAGTATGTGCAGTGGGTACCGATTTAATAGGTACAACTGCTACGTAACCAAAATCACTCAGCAAACTTGTTAACTGTAATGTGCCAGTATTGCCCGGTGTTTTTAATACCGTGATATTATGGCGTTAAAATACGGCTTTGATGAGCAAAAACATTTTCCGCCATCTTTGTGTGATGGTATTGATTTTTTATCGGCTGTATTTTTTGCTCTGTTAGTTTTTGCCGTAACAGGCGTTGCTAAAAAGGGTGAGTAGAGCAACAAAACTGGCGAGCAATTACAGATGCTTGTATAAAAGCTTTAAAACAGTAAGGAACCTATAATGAATTATTTAGCTACAACTATTCAACCTGGCGTTATAGTTGGCGATGAAGTAAGTGCGGTATATAAGCATGCCCGAACAAATCAATATGCATTACCTGCAGTTAACGTTGTTAGTACCTCGTCTATAAATGCAACTCTTGAAGCCGCGCAAACAATGAAGTCACCGGTTATCATTCAACTTTCAAATGGTGGAGCGCAGTTTTTTTGTGGTAAGGGCTTGTCGCTACCTGAACACCAAGGGGCTGTACTTGGCGCGGTTAGTGCTGCTAAGTATGTTCACTCTGTTGCTAAGCATTATGGTGTAGCGGTTATGCTACATACCGATCATGCTTCAAAAAAATTATTACCTTGGATTGATGGTTTATTAGATGAAGGCGAGCAGCATTTTGCACTTACTGGCAAGCCGCTTTTTAGTTCGCACATGATCGATCTTTCAGAAGAATCTTTAGAAGAAAATATTGAAATATGTGAACGTTACTTAGCGCGCATGGCAAAAATAGGCATGACCCTAGAAATTGAACTAGGATGCACCGGTGGTGAAGAAGACGGGGTGGATAACTCACATCTCGATAGTTCTGCGCTTTATACCCAGCCAGAAGATGTAGCTTACGCTTACGAGCGCTTAAGTCGTATTAGTCCAAACTTTATTATAGCGGCGTCATTTGGCAATGTTCATGGGGTATATAAACCGGGTAATGTTGTGCTTACTCCTACTATATTAAAAGACTCACAGGCCTATGTAGCAAAACAATTTGGCTTAGAGCATAACGCAATCAATTTTGTGTTTCATGGCGGTAGTGGCTCTGAGTACGATAAAATTGCAGAGTCGTTAACATACGGCGTAGTAAAAATGAATATCGATACAGATACGCAGTGGGCGTGTTGGAACGGTATTTTAAACTATTACCAAGACAAACAAGCGTATTTACAAGGGCAAATTGGTAACCCAGAAGGGGACGACAAGCCTAATAAAAAATACTATGATCCTCGCGTATGGCTTCGTCATACAGAGCAGCATATGGCCGCAAGACTAGAGCAATGTTTTAACGATTTAAATTGTGTAAATCGGTACAGCTCATAAAAATAGCTTGTTAGTAAGCTAAGGTAAGTTACTCGTTATGTTAGGCTCAACAGATCTGTTGAGCCTTTTAATACTAATAACACCGTTTTCTATGGCTAAGCTATTTATTCGTTAAATAAAATACAGCTAAACATTAAAATAGTAATTCAAAAATTAACTCAATAACGCTTTATACAGCAGCAATGCCTAGCGACACAGCTGCTCAGTAAAAAGACTATGACCAAAAGACGCTTTACTTCTTAACCTTGCCTTTAAGAACATAGATCTCGCCATCGAAGCTTCCTTGAATCGTCAATCCTTGTCCCGCTAACTCTTTCAGATACTCTATATGATCTTCAGTTATATGCTGCCCCGGAACCAACAGTGGGATGCCCGGTGGATATGGCGTAACTAAACCGGCACAAATGCGGTTGTTGCTTTTGCTAATAGGCACAGATTCGCGCTCGCCATAAAAAGCATCGCTTGGAATACACGCTAGGTCGATGGCAGGTAAATTCTCCGGCAAGCGGGAGCGACGCGTCGATGTTGACAGTTTTACCTTACCGCTGTCGAGTTTTTTTAATGCATTGTACAGACGAATGATCTTCGAACGCGTACCTCCAAGCGTCAGTAAAACCAAGATAGTACTGTGAGTGTATTTTTCTATTTCTAGCCCAATTTCATCCAGCAGGAATTTATGAATATCTTTTAACGAATAAGGCAATTGACTAATATCGATGAGAATTTTTAGTGGATCATGGCCCATATTGTCTCCGCTAAAATGCGGAAATATTTCCATAAAGTCTTGCTTACCAAGCACTTTAATATGGTTGAGCGAGGCCATTTGTTGTTTAAATTCTTCCACATGTTTTAGCAAGGCATTGAGCAGCTTATAGCCTTCCATTTCTAACTGCTTTTGGCACACGTCAAGCGACGCTATAAGCTGATACTTTGGCGATGTGCTGGCGTAAATACTGTAAATTTCTCGAAAGAAATCGGCATCAAAATCTGGATCGTTAATATGAATGTAAGACGCCTGAGAAAACGCCGATACCACTTTATGCGCAGAATGGGTGATATAGTCGGCTCCAGCATGAATGGCAGAATAATAGCGTAAGCTGGGATGAAAAAGGGAGTAAGCAAACCACGCTTCGTCGATAAACACTTTAATACCATGTTGATGGGCAAACGCTACCACTTGTTTCAAATCGCTCAGTAAGCCATCGTAAGTGCAACCAGTAAGAACCAGCAATTTTGCATCGGTATTTTGCTCGATCGCCTGCTTTATATCGGCCAACGAGGGTGGCGCGAAAATCCCATATTTAGGATTTAAAATACTCGACAAATAAATAGGAAAACTAGCTGATTGCAATATGCCATAGTGCACCGATTTATGACAATTTCGGTCGATGATTACTTTATCGCCCTTGCGCAGCAGTGTCTGCAAAATGATTTTATTTGAGGTAGATGAACCGTTCGTGACGAAATAGGTATGCTTAACTTCAAACGTCGCCGCGGCTGATTCTTGAGCACGGCCAATGGTATTGGTACTGTCTGACAATGAACCTAGCGAATCGACTGAAACCGACAGGTCGCCAACAAATACATTACGGCCATAAAACTGATAAAAATCTTTGATGTAGGGAGAGTTTCTAAAGCTAGAGCCGCCACTATGGCCAGGTGTGTGCCATGAATCGTTTGCTTCGCCAACATAACGACGATATGCCGTCCAGAATGGGGTTTCTCCTCGATCATCGAAGTCGTTGATCATATAGCCTAAAATCGCTTCCGGGTCAGAAATTACCTCATCTTTAAAAAAGAAAGACTCAATTTCCTCCGACTCGTTAACTATCTCTAATCCTTTCGTGTCGTCGCCAATAACATACACAGGCAACTCGATACGGATCCCCTTTAACTGCTCGATAAAGCGACTATAAGTTCTCTCACCCTTGTTGTGTACATCCCAACTGAGAACCACGGCTTGAATATCGCCATCTTCCTCTACATATTCCAACGCTTGCTTTAAATCAAGACATTCAATTATGTCGATATGAACATCATTTCGCTCAAAGTTAGGGATCGTTTTCGACAGATTCGTTGAAAGCTCTTGCAAGATGATAGGGTCTTGCTCAATTAACAAGATACGAAGTAAAGGTAACATAGGCGTTTTCGCAATAAAATTTCATAATGTTTAGTAGCATAACTAAAGGATTGATACTTGTGAAATTAATACTTTGAAAATGCGCCAATAATTACGCAAAATCACGAATAAATAGATTTTATTTAAATTGACTTGCAAGGTATGAAAAATCAAAGGTGCCAAAGTCAGCCACCTACTTTAAAAAACAAAAAGTAATACTGGAATGCGCATTAATTATTGAGTTGAAGTAGCTCATATCTGACTTACAGCTATGAGCGAGAAGCAGACGGTCGGTTAAACTCGTTTTTGGACAAAAATGAGTTACGGACTGAGGACGGCTTGTTGCCCATACTATGAAAAACTATTTTGAATAAATTGTCTTGAGTGTGTTCTTAGTTAGAAACCATCCTACAATGCCAGTGCTTTATTTTATTCAAGATATCAGCATAGGCATTTTCTCAGGTGAAAATTTATAGCTTGGTCTCGGCCTTATGGAATTTGAACTAATACATTTTCGCTATCAGCATCTAAGATTGACTTCGGATTTTGAACATATCCAAGCTCGTCTTTAACATAGGTAGTTACTGATTTAGCCAAATAATCACTCAAAGATCTATCTGTTACGTATTTTTTTGATAAAACAGCATCAGGTTTTTCACCTTTCATAGCTTGAGATAAGTGATATGTCCAAATCCCTTGCTTTAAGTTGTCACATGAATACGAGCTTTGTCCTGGTTGACACGAAAAATATGATGCCAAGTAGTTACTATCACTTAATATGATCTTTATTTCATCAACATCAATATTAGACAGTGTATTCCTGCTATTGGCACATACAAATGACTGTGCACAAGCATCAATAAAAATCATCGCAGAATTGCACTCCGACTTAGACAGTGGATCTAATAAAACATCGCGAAGTGAAATTGCAGTTTTATCGACATTCATTGGATGCATATCGTAAGTAGATAAGTAATTAGTTACACCATTATGAAAGCCGTGACCAACATAATAAAAAATAAGGCGATCTTTTGAGGATAATCCATAGAAAAGGCCTTGTAGGTCATACTGCAAGCTGTTCGATGGTTTGAAGGTTAGAGAAGGTTTTTATGTAAAGCCGGGAAACACCTTATTAAGCATTGGCCAGCTAGATCAAGTTTGGGTTGAAGCAGAAGTGTTTGAACGTGACGCAGCTTTAATTAAAAAAGGACTTCCTGTATCAATGACACTGGATTATTTACCCGGTGAGGACTGGGCTGGTGTCGTTGATTATGTTTATCCAACATTGAACAGTAAAACACGCACACTCCGAGTGAGATTGAAATTTGATAACACAGACTATCAATTAAAACCAAATATGTTTGCACAAGTCTCTATTCACGCTAATCAAGCTGATAGCACCATCCTCGTGCCTAAAGAAGCCGTTATTAGAACAGGTAAACAGGACAGAGTAGTACTTGCGTTAGGTGATGGGCAATTTAAATCTATTGAAGTGACTATTGGCCGGGTTGATATCGACAGCATCGAAATATTAGACGGCTTAAATGAAGATGACGTTGTGGTGACATCTGCCCAATTCTTGATTGATTCTGAATCAAGTAAAAGCTCTGACTTTAAACGAATGACTCATGATGAAGTGCCTAACTCTGTTTGGATGCAAGGGGATGTTAATAGTGTTATGGCAGGGCACCGCATGGTTAATATTTCACATGGCCCTGCTGAAGCTTGGGATTGGCCTGAAATGGTTATGGATTTTACTGTGGCTGAAAAAGTCGATATTGACTCATTAAAGTCAGGTCAATCTTTGCACTTTGAAGTGAGCAAAACCGAAGACGGTGGATATGAAATTACTGGAATTCATATCATGAGTGAGCCTGAAGTATCATCAGCAACAGTATCTGGTTTGATCAATGCGATTGATATTGATACACGGATTCTAAATATTAGCAGAGGCCCAATAGAGAAATGGGATAGACCTGCTGCGACGATGGATTTTATCGTCGCGGACAATATAGAAATGGTTGATTTCAATGTCGGTGATAATGTCACTTTCACTTTTGAGGTTAGAGATGACTTAGTTATCACTGACATTTCTCTTGAATCAGATGAACAACACGGCAAGGAAAATAAAGCTGCTGTTGATCATTCTAATCATTAAGTGGGAGAAAAATAATGATTGAATCAATTATTAGATGGTCTATCGGCAATCGTTTCTTTGTTTTGTTGATTACCTTAATTATCGCGTTTGGTGGTTTGTATTCATTACAAAAAACACCAGTAGATGCACTCCCCGATCTTTCTGATGTGCAGGTGATAATTAAGACGAGCTATCCGGGACAGGCACCACAAGTAGTGCAAGATCAAGTGACGTTTCCCCTTACTACAGCCATGTTGTCAGTACCGGGAGCGCAAACTGTTCGTGGTTACTCATTTTTTGGTGATTCCTACGTCTATATCATTTTTGATGATGATACTGATTTGTATTGGGCTAGAAGCAGAGTACTTGAATACTTAAGCCAAGTAGCATCAAGCCTGCCTGATTCGGCAAAACCACAATTAGGACCTGATGCGACAGGAGTGGGTTGGGTATACATCTACGCTTTAACAGATAAGTCAGGAAACCATGATCTAAGCCAATTAAGAAGTATTCAAGACTGGTTTTTAAAGTATGAACTACAAACTGTTCCGGGCGTGTCTGAGGTTTCCGCCGTTGGCGGTATGGTTAAGCAATATCAGGTGCAAGTAGATCCTGACAAATTGAGAGCTTACGATATTCCTCTAAGTTTAATACAAATAGCCTTACAAAAAGGGAACAAAGAAACTGGCGCATCCGTTGTGGAAATGGCTGAAGCTGAATATATGGTTACCGCAACGGGGTATATTCAATCAGTTAGTGATATAGAGAAAATTCCACTTGGTATTAACGAACAAGGCACGCCGTTGCGTATTGGAGATGTTGCCAACGTTAACCTTGGTCCTCAAATGCGCCGTGGTATCGCAGAACTTAATGGCGAAGGCGAAGTTGTTGGTGGTGTTGTCGTTATGCGCTTTGGTGAAAATGCTCAACAAACCATAAATGGGGTAAAAGAAAAGCTTGAGTCGCTCAAATCTTCTTTACCAGAGGGGGTGGAGGTTGTCCCTGTCTATGACAGATCGAAGTTAATAGATCGTGCTGTTGATAACCTTTGGAGCAAGTTGCTAGAGGAGCTTGCAGTCGTGGCTATTGTCTGTGTGGCTTTCCTATTTCATCTTCGCTCATCTATTGTGGCAGTTATTACTCTGCCATTAGGTATCTTGGTGTCGTTCATTATCATGTATATGCAAGGCATCAATGCCAACATTATGTCTTTAGGCGGTATCGCTATTGCGATTGGTGCGATGACTGATGGTGCAATAGTGATGATTGAAAATATGCACAAGCATATGGAGAAAACACCACTAACAGATGAAAATCGCTGGCAAATTGTTGCTAAGGCTGCGAGTGAAGTAGGCCCTGCACTATTTTTTAGCTTACTGATCATTACAGTCTCATTCTTACCTGTATTTATCTTGGAAGCGCAAGAAGGAAGAATGTTCTCTCCGCTCGCCTATACAAAAACCTATGCAATGGCGGCATCAGCAGGTTTGGCGATCACATTGGTGCCTGTTTTGATGGGCTACTTTATTCGAGGCAAAGTTGTTTCTGAAAAGAAAAACCCGTTAAACCGATTATTGATTGCTATCTACATGCCTGTTTTAAAGCAAGTCATGAAGTTTCCAAAATCGACAATAGTAGCAGCAATATTAGTGACTATCGTTGGCTTTTGGCCTGTCGATAAAATTGGTAGTGAATTCATTCCGCCATTGGATGAAGGCGATCTCATGTATATGCCTACTACCTATCCCGGTATTTCAATTGGTAAAGCAAGGGAGTTATTGCAGCAAACAGACAAGCTTATTCGCACTGTGCCAGAAGTTGAAACTGTATTTGGTAAAGTAGGAAGAGCTGAAACTGCAACCGATCCTGCACCTTTAACCATGATTGAAACCTTTATTCAATTGAAGCCACAAGAGCAGTGGCGAGAGGGTGTGACTACTGAATCGTTAAAAGCTGAGTTTGATAAATTGGTTAAGTTTCCGGGCTTAACGAATGCTTGGGTTATGCCAATCAAGACCCGAATCGACATGTTAGCAACAGGCATAAAAACGCCTGTGGGTATTAAAGTCGCCGGACCAGAGCTTGATGTGATTCAGGAAATCGGCCAACAAATAGAGCAAATTTTACCCGAAGTTACAGGCACAGCATCAGTTTACTCAGAGCGAGTTGCAGGTGGACGATATATCAAGGTTGATATTTCACGCGATAAGGCAAGTCGCTTTGGGTTAAACATCGAAGATGTTCAACAAGTGGTTTCTACAGCTATTGGTGGTATGAACGTTACCCAAACGGTAGAAGGTCAAGAGCGTTACCCTGTTAACTTACGCTATCCGCAAGACTATCGAGACTCTCCTGAGCAGCTATCACGATTACCTGTTGTAACACCAAGTGGTCAACGCATTGCACTAGGTGATGTCGCAGATATTCGAGTTGAGAACGGTCCGCCGGGGATTAAGAGTGAAAATGCTCGTTTAAATGGCTGGACGTTTATCGATATAGACGGTGTTGACGTAGGTACTTATGTTGAAAGTGCAAAAATACACTTGGCTAATAATCTAAAACTACCAGCAGGTTATTCAATTACTTGGGCTGGGCAATACGAATATATGGAAAGAGCGAAAGAAAAGCTCACCTATGTATTGCCTTTAACACTCGCCATTATTGTTATTCTACTTTACTTAAACTTCAGAGCGTTTAGTGAGGTGGCTATCATTATCGTTACCTTGCCGATGGCGATGATTGGTGGCTTATGGTTGATGTATCTGGAAGGGTTTAACTTCTCTGTGGCTGTTGGCGTGGGCTTTATTGCTCTAGCTGGGGTAGCGGTTGAGATTGGTGTGATAATGTTGGTCTATCTCAATCAGGCACTTGCTGAGCTTAAGGAAAAAGCTGAAGAGCGAGCTGAACCTATCTCTGATGATGCATATCAAGATGCATTATTGCACGGTGCAGGCTTACGAGTTCGTCCAGTAATGATGACAGTTGCAACAATCATTATCGGCTTGATGCCCATTTTATATGGTACAGGAACAGGTTCGGAGATTATGAGTCGTATTGCTGCACCTATGGTAGGCGGAATGACAAGTGCTGTGCTACTCACTCTTATTGTGCTCCCAGTAATTTACTCAATCGTTAAAAAGCCAGAATTAAACGCCTTTAACAAGGAGCTTTCTAAGGCGGAGCTAAAAAGTAATGCTTAGCGAAGTTAAGAAACCATAAATAGCAATTTCAATAAACTAAAATAGAGGTAAATATGAAAAAACTAATTAAATTTTTAACCGTAATCAGTGTCGTTTTTAGTAGTGCGGTATTTGCGCATGTGCATCTTGAAAAAAGTGTGCCTGCTGATAATGCAATGCTAATGAATCCTCCAGAAGAGTTAACTTTGGTGTTCACCAAAGAGGTACGTGTTGTAAAAGTTTCATTGGCCAATAAACAAGGCGAAGAATTTAAATTTGGATTCGAGCCTTCTAAAGTCGCTACTAGCAAATTTACATGGAAACTACCTAAATTAGCTCCTGCAAACTATACTGTGGATGTAACCTTCTTAGGTAACGATGGTCATAAAATGAAACATAGCTTCGGCTTTATGGTTCACTAAAATAGGCGGTGTGATTGATATGGAAATGTATATCTGGAATACAGTCATTGTACTGTCAAAAATTGTATTTTACGTCGGCTTTGCCTGTATTGCTGGTTATACATTTTTCAGGCAAATATTTGAGAATAATGAATCTCATACTAATATTGTAATAGCGAATTTAACGTGGACAAGAACTTATATAGTTATGGCTTTGATCGCTAATATTACTTGGTTCTTTGCCAGTACTGGTGCAATGGCAGAAGAGGGAATTCAGGGGGTGATAGACGCTGATATATTGGCTATTATGTGGGACTCCTCTGTCGGCACTGGAGCTTTGCTTCGAGCGCTTGGGCTAGTTACCGCAATAATCGCTTTAGCTTTAAGGTTCAAACTCGCTGTGAACTCGTACTTAAAACAAAGCGCTTTAATGTTGAGTTTATTAATCCTTGCATACTCATTCACGTTACTGGGTCATATTTCTGAGTTAGGCACAATTGAAAAAGGCTTGCTTATTTTGCATGTGCTCGTTATGGCATGGTGGTTTGGGGCGTTATTGCCACTAAAACAGGCTTGCCATCAGCTAAGTTATGCAGAACTTCATTTGCTGATGGAAAGCTTTGGCAAACAAGCAAGTTTTACAGTGAGCCTATTGTTGGTAGCAGGCCTCTGGCTCGTGATTCAATTGGTCGGAAGTCTTGATGCACTAATAAGCTCAAGTTACGGACAAACACTGTTGTTTAAATTGGCCCTTGTAGTGTCTATTTTGGCACTTGCTGCTAAACATAAACTAATACTCGTTCCACAACTTAAAAATAGTCAAGGCAGAGAGGCTTTATCTAAATCTATCTCGATAGAAATGCTAGTAGCTTTTGCCATTTTATCTGTAACGGCTGGGCTTACTAGTGTTGTTGGCCCTGCAAATTAAAACCTAAAAGAGAGAATGAAAATGAAAACAATAAATATATTACTCGTTTTATTAATGACGTTTAGTTTCGCAGCAAACGCTCATGGTGATAAGAACAAAGACAAAGGTTTGTTTAAAGGTATAGATACCCCTGCCGCAAAAGTTGTTTTGGCATTTCATCAAGCACTTGAAACTGGCAATCAAAAACAGGCTAGAGCGCAGTTAGCGGATGATGTCACCATTTTCGAGGGAGGCCGCGTTGAAAGGAGCGCTGATGAATATGCTCATCATCATATGTTGTCGGATATGAAGTATTTAGCAGCGATGAAGAGCGACACACTTGAACATCAAGTGACGATACTTGGAAATACCGCTATCTCTGCGTCGCGTAGTCAAACTACAGGTACTCATAAAGGTGTTGAACGCGATTATCAAGGCATGGAAACGATAGTGCTGGAAAAACAAAATGGTGAATGGAAGATTAAGCACATTCATTGGTCACATTAATTTATTGGTTAAATAACGGAGTACAAAATGAGAATTAAAAGTCCATTACATCAAGTTTCTACGCCACGTAGACGCTTTGTACAAGGTGTAATTGCTGGCGGTGTATTAGCTGCTTTTCCAAGTGTTCTTCATGCAGCTTCATCTTTGATTGCTGGAACTTCAACAGGTACTGCGCCCGAACTAAGTGGAGAAGTAATAGATTTAGTGATAGATGAGTCACCCGTAAACTTCACAGGTGTTGTAAGAATGGCTACAACAATCAATGGCTCAATACCAGCTCCTACCTTGCGCCTCAGAGAAGGTGATGACGTTACTATCAGGGTAACTAATAAATTATCAGTGCCGAGTTCAATTCATTGGCATGGGATCATTCTTCCGTATCAAATGGATGGTGTACCGGGCATTAGCTTTAAAGGCATTATGCCTGGCGAAACGTTTGTTTATAAATTTAAGTTACAACAAAGCGGTACTTATTGGTATCACTCACACAGTGGCTTTCAAGAAATGACCGGTATGTATGGGGCGTTAATTATTGAGCCTCGTGAGCAAGATGTTATCAGCGCAGATAATGAACATATTATTCAACTCTCTGATTGGACTGATGATGATCCTATGGAGTTATTCCGTAAATTAAAAATTCAGGGGGATGTGTTTAACTTTAATCAGCCCACTGTACCTGAGTTTTTTGATGACATAGCAACAAGCGGCGTTGCTAATGCACTTCAACGACGTGAAATGTGGAACCAGATGCGAATGAGTCCAACCGATTTAGCTGATTTATCGGCTTCGGCAATGACCTATTTAATGAATGGTACTGCGCCAATGGCTAATTGGCGTGGGCTGTTTAAAGCGGGTGAAAAAGTACGTTTAAGATTTATTAATGGCTCAAGTAACACCTTTTTTGATGTACGTATCCCAGAGTTAAAATTAACTGTGGTACAAGCAGATGGACAAAATGTTGAACCCGTTACCGTAGATGAGTTTCGCTTTGGTCCAGGTGAAACCTACGATGTGGTTGTTGAGCCTAAAAATGACGCATACACAATTTTTGCACAAAGCATGGACCGCTCAGGTTATGCCAAAGGGACTTTGTCTGTCGCTGCTAATATTGATGCGCCAGTGCCTGCACTTGACCCAGTTGAGTGGTTAGCAATGCGGGATATGATGGGCAATATGGATCACTCTGCTATGCCTGGAATGGATCACAGCGCTATGGGCCACGCTAGCATGGACAAAACCAGTATGGATCAGGGGGCAATGGATCATAGCACAATGGACCACGGTGCAATGGCAATGGACCATAGTAAGCATAATATGGGTAAAAACCCACTGGCTGTTCCAAGTCAGAAAGTTCGCCACGCTAAAACAGAATATGGCGCCTCAATTGATATGCGCGTTGATACGCCACGCACAAACTTAGACGATCCTGGTATTGGGCTGCGCAATAACGGCCGTCGAGTTTTAACACTTGCAGATTTACGCTCTCTTGATGGCATAGTTGACCACCAAGCACCCGAAGCCGAAATTGAGCTGCATTTAACCGGCAACATGGAACGCTACAGCTGGTCTTTTGATGGCTTAGAGTTTGGTAAAAGTACCCCTGTGCATATGAAGCATAATCAGCGGGTACGAGTTATTTTACAAAACGATACCATGATGACACACCCTATGCATTTACATGGTATGTGGAGCGACTTGGAGAACGATCAAGGTGATGTGTTAGTTCGCCGCCACACCATAATGGTACAGCCCGCCCAAAGAATTAGCTTTTTAACTACGCCACATGATGTTGGTCGTTGGGCTTGGCATTGTCATTTACTGTTTCATATGGATGCAGGTATGTTTAGAGAGGTGGTTGTATCATGAGAAATTTAACCTTATCAACAGTACTTACTAGTGCACTATTAATTAGCGCACCGTTATTGAGCCTGCATGTGTTTGCTCAAACTGAAATGGGTGACATGTCTGGCGATATGGCGGGCGATAAAATGCAGCCGCAAGGCGGCGATGCCCCTAAAAATGCTCGCGATCCACACGCTTATGCTAATGGCACAACCTTAACGCAAGGGCCATATGCTTTAGCAGATGGCGAGCGCTTAACCCTTGCGGATGAGCATAAGTTTTACGCTATTTTAGGTGATCGTCTTGAGTATAACGAACAAGCCGATGCTGCTGTTTTCGATTTACAAGCTTGGTACGGCACCACCTTTAATCGATTAGTGATAAAAACCGAGGGCGATGTTAGTTATGGCAAGCTTGAAGAAAATCAAACTGATATTTTATGGGGTCATGCAATTTCGGCTTATTGGGATACGCAAGTCGGTATTCGCTACGATTATTATAAAGAAGGCAAAAACCGTCAATGGTTAGCGTTTGGTATTCAAGGCTTAGCACCTTATTGGTTTGAGCTTGATATGACAGCGTATGTAGGTGAGAGCGGCAATACAGCATTTACAGCAGAAGCTGAATATGAGCTGCTTTTAACACAAAGGCTCATTATACAGCCTCGTGCTGAAATAACATTTTATGGTAAAGACGATGAACAAAATGAGCTAGGCAGTGGGCTATCTAGTACTGCTATTGGCGTTAGGGTTCGTTATGAATTTACTCGCCAATTTGCACCTTATGTAGGTGTAGAGTGGACTAATAAATTTGGTAGCACAGCAGATTACGCCAAGCTAAACGAGCAGAGCAGCAACGATACTGAGTTTGTTGCCGGTTTAAGATTTTGGTTTTAATACGAAGAAATAACTACATTGATTTAATGAGAGCTACCGCAATTATATTGATGGTAGCTTTTCATTTTGTCTGGGATTTAAACTATTTTGGTTATATTAGAACAGACATACCTAACGGCTTTTTCTGGAAAGAGCTAAGAGCAGTAATAGTAAGCTACTTCTTGTTTTCAGTCGGTGCCAGTCTGGTGTATACCTATCAAGGTGGAATATCAGCTAAGAAGTAAAGTTGGCGAATGGTTAAGGTTAAAGAGTAAAGGCAAAAAACATCGCCATTGAAAGACGTACAATAGGCCATTTTATCACTTTTGATGAACGGGAATTGGATGTGCCCGGGATAATAGAACCGATTGTTGCAAAGTACTGCGCTTAAAGCTGAACAATTGGAAAAATGACCCATTACTCAATACCTAGTTATGAGCGTAGGGTTTTTATTTCTTTTAATGGTGCTCATGCTTGGCTTCAATCTCATGAGTATAAATTAGACACCCCTTTTATACTTGTGAAGTTTAAGCTGTTTAAAAAAGTAAAAAGTAAAAAGTTTAGGTTTTAGTTCAAAGGTTGATCAAGATCATAAAATTATTTTTATAAAGTGGCTAATATTGTAGGTGCTAAAGAAGGAATGATAATGTTTGGACTTTTCAGGTGGTTTAAAATAGTAATAATAACTGTGTTGCTTACGCAGCATGGCTTTGCTATTGCTAAACCAATGAATTGTGAAGAGCATCATAATGGCTCATCCGACACGCATATTATACAACCAAGCAAAAATATGCATCATCAATCAATGATTGACAATAGTCACTATCACACTGAAAATTCGCAAGATTCTAAAAACCGTCATGGTGATGAAGACTGTGAAAAATGTAAAGCTGGTGATTGTGTTTGTTGTGAAGGCGGTTTTTGTACAAGCTTTCATTTAAATGCCTATCTTGTGCAAGCGCAAGAGGAAGGTATTTGCAATATTTACTCTGAGCTACTTCTACAGCGTACACCTCTACCAAAACCTGGTATCCATCTCTTACTTTATCGTCCACCAATTATTGGCTAATCACAGGATCAGTGCGTCTTTTTTTCGCCACTCCCATCAAAAATAGAATGACTTATTCATTGATTTAAATAATCAATTGTTTTGAACGATTAGTACGATATTTGGAAAGGCATTATGAAAATGCTCAAGTTATTGCCATTTACAGTAATTAATACTGTCGATTTTGGCCGAGATTCCTCTTTTTACCAAAAATTAGTTTTTAGCTTTTGCATTATTAATCACGAATAATCACTTGACCTGTGTCTTAGACACAGGCCTAAGCTGTAGGTGAGATTACAAACTTAGGTTAAGAACTAAGGAGTGAACATGAAAGTTGCAGAGCTGGCAAAAAGCCTTGGAACGACTGCTGATACGGTGCGCTATTACTCGCGATTGGGATTGTTAAAACCTGCTAAGTCAGTGAACGGCTACAAGTCATACTCGAATAAAGAAGTATCGAGACTTAAATTCATTTTAAGTGCCAGAAACCTTGGTTTTTCTGTTGCAGATATCAAGGAAATTATTAATGAATCTGAAGATGGTAAAAGTGCGTGCCCATTAGTCAGAAGCCTGATCAAAGAGCGGCTTGAAGAAACAGAAAAGCAGTTTCAAGCAATGTTGGCACTTCGAGGAAAAATGTCTTCTGCGCTTTCTCGATGGGAAGAAATGGAAGACAAAGCACCGACTGCAAACATGGTTTGTCATCTCATCGAAAACTTTGAGCAAATTAAAAAAGCATAGGAGGAAAAAGGGTGGCTACTAACACAAATATAAAAACTGAATCAGGCTGTTGCTGTCAGGCAAAAGCTCAATCCTCTTCGTGTAAAAGTAAGGAGAATACGTTGGAGAAAGTATCACATAACCAACAGCTTATCATTGAAGGTGCTGGGTGTGCTAGCTGTGTAGGCAAAATTGAAGGGGCGTTGAAGGCAACTCTTGGAGTCGTCAGTGCGGAAATGAATTTTGCTGATAGGACAGTAACAGTTTATGGGACAGCTAAAACAAAAGAATTGATCAAAGCTGTTGAGTCAGTGGGGTATAACGCGAAGCCAATTGATGATAGCTCAGCAACAGATGCGCTTGATGAGAAAGAGGCGGCTGATTGGGCATATTATAAGAAGCTAATGCGCGATACGTTTATTGCCCTTTCACTCGGCGTTCCTTTGATGATCTACAGCATTGTAGTTGGAGAAATGACGGTTGAAACAAACCTTGAACGAATTTCTTGGTTGGTTGTAGGCATTTTAACTTTTGGTGTTATGTATTTTTCAGGCAAGCATTTCTATGTAGGAGCATGGAAGAGCTTCAAAAATCATTCAGCCAATATGGACACCCTAATTGCTTTAGGAACAGGCACGGCTTGGTTGTATTCGATGGTTGTCGTGTTTGCACCTGACGCTGTTCCATTGATGGCACGGCATGTTTATTTTGAAGCTACCGCCATGATCATTGGCTTAATTGATTTAGGTTTAGCATTAGAAATCAAAGCCAGAGGTAAAACCTCTGAGGCCATTAAACGTCTTATCGGCTTGCAAGCCAAAACAGCAACCGTGGTTCGTGACAACAAAGAAGTTCAGATAGGTATTGAGCAGGTTTTATTTAACGATATTGTGAAGGTAAAACCGGGTGAAAAAATTCCCGTCGATGGCGTGGTATTGGAAGGACACACCTCTATTGATGAGTCCATGCTGACAGGCGAACCTATGCCTGCTGAAAAAGCTGAAGAAGATGAGGTTGTCGCAGGTACTTTGAACAAATCAGGCATGATTTTATTTAGAGCCACACGCGTTGGTAAAGACACGGCGCTTGCACAGATCATCAATATGGTGAAACGAGCACAAAATTCGAAACCGCCGATTGGCCGTTTGGCCGATGTTATTTCAGCTTTTTTCGTACCTGTCGTGATGATCACCTCTGTTTTAAGTGCGCTAGCATGGCTTAACTTTGGACCTGAGCCAGCCATTGCTTTTGCCATCGTTTCAGCAACTACTGTGCTTATTATTGCCTGCCCGTGTGCTTTAGGCTTGGCAACACCCATGTCTGTCATGGTGGGAGTAGGAAAAGCAGCAGAAGCCGGAGTGCTTATTCGCAACGGTGAGGCACTGCAAACCGCCTCTAAAATCACTGCCATGATTTTAGATAAAACGGGCACTATTACTGAAGGGGCACCTAAGGTAACCGATATTATTTTAGCAAAAGCTACTGACGAAAAAGACGTACTACAGCTTGCAGCAAGTTTAGAAAGCGGCTCAGAGCATCCTTTAGCGCAAGCGATTGTTGAAAGTGCGTTAGATCAGGATATTGAGTTACTAAAAATTGAAGCCTTTAACGCCATTACGGGTTTTGGTGTAGAAGCAAGCTGCAACAACAAAGCCCTGCTTTTCGGAAACGATAAACTAATGAAGTTAAAAGGCATAGACCTCACAGGCTTTGTTGAACAAGCACAGTCTTTAGCCAAAGAAGCCAAAACACCTATGTACTTTGCTGTAGATGGTGAACTTGCAGCAATCATTGCTGTTGCAGATCCTATCAAGTCAGACTCAATCTCTGCTATCAAACGGCTTCAGGCTAATGGTATACGCGTCATCATGTTAACGGGTGATAACAAGGAAACCGCTGCCGCCGTAGCTAAAAAAGTGGGTATTAGTGAGTTTCTTGCTGAAGTGCTGCCAGAAGATAAAGCCAACAAGGTGAAAGAGCTACAAGAAGGCGGCGAAATTGTTGGTATGACAGGAGATGGCATCAACGATGCTCCTGCGCTAGCGTTAGCCGATGTTGGCTTCGCCATAGGCACAGGGACTGATGTAGCTATCGAAAGTGCTGACATTACCCTAATGCGTGGTTCACTTCATGGCCTTGCTGATGCCATAGCGGTAAGCAAAGCTACTTTACGAAATATCAAACAAAACTTGTTTGGCGCGTTTGTCTATAACGTAGCCGGGATTCCTTTTGCTGCGGGGGTTCTATATCCCTTCTTTGGCATTCTGCTTAGCCCTGTAATTGCAGGTGCTGCAATGGCGTTTTCGTCATTGACTGTAGTGTCAAATGCAAATCGACTTCGCTTTTTTAAAGCAAAAGAGCATTAAGGAGAATCACAATGATGGTTATTAACTTATTAGGCTTAATGTTAATCGCGCTGATTGTTTGGTGGTTTTGGCTATATAAACCCAATAAAACAATCGTTCAAGGTAATGAAGTACTCATTGAAGTGAGGGATGGTGTGTATTCCCCATCCTCAATTCAGGTGTCTGCTAGCCAACCTGTCACTCTGAAGTTTATGCGCAAAGATCAATCCCCCTGCGCTGAAACAATGCTTATTCCTTCATTGGATATAAGCGAACAGCTTAAATTAAATGAAATTACTCAAATTACCCTATTGAACTTATCACCGGGAGAGCATGAGTTTCACTGTCAGATGCAAATGTATCGCGGTGTCTTAAAAGTCGTTTAGGAGGGCAATATGAAAAATCAACACCCTAATTTTTGGTCAACACCTACAGGCTGGGCTGCACTGGCACTTATTGCCGCAGTGACCTACTTCTTAGTGCTTGAGCATGGTCAACATATGCTGCAATTTCTTCCCTACTTGATTTTATTGCTATGCCCCTTGATGCACGTATTTATGCATGGCAGTCATGGTAAACATGGTCACGATCATTCACA
Organism: Pseudoalteromonas nigrifaciens; assembly: GCF_002221505.1. Classification (NCBI taxonomy): domain Bacteria; kingdom Pseudomonadati; phylum Pseudomonadota; class Gammaproteobacteria; order Alteromonadales; family Pseudoalteromonadaceae; genus Pseudoalteromonas; species Pseudoalteromonas nigrifaciens. The sequence goes on from NZ_CP011036.1 coordinate 1,221,721, forward strand.
TGCGCCTGATAAAAAAAAGGAAGAGAGCTCTTAAGAACTCACGGATAAAAATGCAGCCTATCACGATGGCTACATACAAGGGTTAGAAAAGGCACGTAAGGAATCACATAAAAAGGAGAGCAGTGATGAATGAAACATATGATTATGGCTTATGGTCAATGGTGATACTGAACTCAGCAATTTTTATCTTTTTTGCCTTTAGTTTTGTCAAACCAAAAACATCAACTGATTGGAGAAGTCTAAGCGCGTTCTCTGCCTTTATTGTTGCCCTATTTACTGAAATGTATGGCTTTCCTTTAACTATCTATTTTCTGTCGGGGTGGCTGACGGAGACCTATCCAGAAGTAAATTTCTTTGCGCATGAAAATGGGCATTTATTACATACTTTCTTTGGATTTCAAGGTGATGCCCATTGGGACCCATTTCATATAGTGAGTATGGTGTTTATTGTTGCAGGTTTCTTTATGTTGTCTTCAGCATGGAATGTATTGCATCACGCGCAAAAACATCATCAATTGGCTACAACTGGATGGTATGCAAGGTGTCGCCACCCACAGTATGTAGCTTTCATTCTAATCATGTTCGGCTTTTTATTGCAGTGGCCGACAATCCCAACACTTGCGATGTTTCCGATCTTAGTCGTTGTTTACGTCGAGCTAGCGAAACGCGAAGAAGCACAAGCGATTGCTGAGTTTGGTTCGGAGTACCACAGGTATATGGAATCGACACCGAGTTGGATCCCAAATTTTAATAAAAGTGTAGAAGGTAAAAATCATGAAAACGTTAACTAAATCAATTTTATTTATTAGTTCACTACTGATAACCACTAGCTCATTTGCCCAAAACAATGAGCATAAACATGAAGGTGCGAACAAAGCTGATATGCATCAAGGCATGGCAATACCACATGAGAACATGGGAGAAATGCACAAAAAGATGATGGAAATGAAAAAGGAAGTCCATGTCATTAAAACTGAAAAAGATCCTGAAAAGCAACAGCAGATGATGGTTGAACATCACCGTTCAATGATGAAGATGATGCAATCCATGCATAAAAACATGGAAGAAATGCCAATGCATCAACAAATCAAGATGGCTGAACATCATTTAGAAATGATGGGGAACATGATGCCGCAGATGAACCGCAAAATGGAAGAAATGAAAGATAGCAATCAACAGCATTCACACAAACATTAGGAGAAAAATTATGAGCGATTTAAATCATAGAGTTGGCGTTAGAGAGCAAAATTTAGTTGTTCGAAATCTAAAGCTTAGCAATGTCACAGAAGAAAGCTGTGACGAGTTAGTAAAAGAAATAGATCAGCTTTTTGGTATAGATGAAGTTAGTTACAACATCAAAGAAGGTGAAATACACCTTGCCTATGATGCCGCAAACGTAAGCCTTGATGGGATTGAGGAGGTAATCCGTAAGTATGGCGCAGATGTTCATGATGATTGGTGGACACATACTAAAGAAAGTTACTATAAATTTGTTGATCGGAACATCAAAGATAACTCTGTTCATAAGCCTTGGAGTTGTCATCAAGCACCTTCGGGGGCTGGCCGGAAAAACAAATGAATTCATAAAAAAGTGTATAGATAATTAGTTAGTCAAATGAGGTAACAGTGATGAAAACACCCTATATAAAAGCTCTTTTATTGCTTACATTCGGTTTATATTTAGTGGGTTGTTCCAATACCACTTTTTATCATAAATACATGATGAGAGGTCAGGTAGTAGAAAGTTCTGATAATCGAACTCTAATCTGTATTGGTGCTAAGCATGGCGCAGAGGTTGGGCAAAAATACAGTGTTATTAGATTCCATGAAAGAATAGTATTGAGTGAAGGTGAAGATCCCTACACTATCGAAAAGGTAGGAACGGTACAAATTACTAAAATTGTGAATGATCATTTCGCAACTGTAAAGCTAGTGTCTGGTGACATTGCAGCGAAAGATATGGTGGAACTTGAAAACTAATAAAGTGGTGGCGAAAGCCACCACAAGAGCATAACAATAAAACTTAATGAAAAAACTTTAGTGTTATTTTGTACAACCTTTGAGATTGTTTGCTCAGTTCTGGTTATCTTGATGCCAGTACGACAGAAAAAATGTTACATATGAATTAGAAAGGTATGGGCTGGCATCCTAAATAGCTGTTCCAAATAGTAGATCACCCGAGGAAGGGAACTCAATGCGGTTTGCGCGATCAGATCAGTCGCCAAACATAACCAATCAACAACCGCATTGAGTATGAACAAAATAGCATTTTTATACGGCGCAGAAACCCGCCGCTTGAAGAAAATTGTACATAAAACCCGAGATAAAGACCTGTGCCGCCGGGCAAATGCGGTGTTATTGGTGCTAAAAGGTGAAACCAAGTCGCAAGTAGCCCGTGTTTTGCAAGCAGGCCGTTCATCAGTAAACCGGTGGGTAACCTGGTATGAAGCAGCAGGTATAGATGGCCTTAAAACCAAGGGTGCTGGGCGACCACCAAGTCAGCCCAAAGGCTTTATCTGCGGTGTTTTAAAACTGTTGGTGAGGACACTGGGTTATCAGCGGTCGCGTTGGAGTAGTGAATTATTCGCACTGCTACTGCATAAGCTTTACCGTATCGTTATTCATAGCTCAACTCTCAGGCGGTGGTTGCCACAAGTCGGCATCGTCTGGCGTCGTGCGGCACCGACGCTGTATATCCAAGACCCAGATAAAGAAGCTAAGTTAGCAGCCATGCGGGAGGCACTTGAAAATTGCAGCGTGGACCATCCGGTGTTTTATCAGGATGAGGTGGATATCCACCTGAATCCGAAGATTGGTGCCGACTGGGGCTTTAAAGGTAAACAGCGTAAGGTAGCTACACCCGGCCAGAATAAGAAACACTATCTGGCGGGGGCACTGCACAGCCAGACAGGACAAATCAGTTATGTTGGTGGTGAGCGCAAGACCAGTGATTTGTTTATTGCGCTGTTGGAGCAACTGAAAGGGCAATACCGGCGAGCGAAAAGTATCACGCTAATTGTGGATAATTACATCATCCATAAGAGCAAAAAAACGCAGAAATGGCTGAATGAGAACCCAAAGTTCAAGCTCTTGTTTTTACCGGTATACAGCCCGTGGCACAACAAAATTGAAAAGCTATGGCATGCGTTGCATGAAACGATAACCCGTAACCATCAGTGTAAGAACATGGATGACTTACTGGAGCAGGTATACCACTTTATGGACACAGCGGCTCCGTTCCCAGGTGGCAAGCATGGCTTGAAGCAGGTGTATCACAATTAGGATCAGTTATTTAGTCAGCAGTAAATCCCTAGCATGGACTTGCATCTGGCACCAAACTCTACGCAGTTCTTTTCCATGTGCCGCGCAAAAACTTTAGCTCAAAACCGTTCAGTATTCGGTAATGCTGAAGTGAACGTTGATGTCCGCTATTCGCTCTTTGCCGAAGTTTGGCTAAGTGCCATGAGCAGTCATTCATGATTAACTCGTTTCTGCCCCAAAGTGAGTTGCGAGCGATTGAGAACTAGCTTAGCCAAATCGTCACTTGACTTACTTTTCGTAATGTCAGTAAGGATTGAACAGGGTTGGAATAGCATAATATTGCGCAACCCCCAAGCTACTGACATAGTGAGCATCACAGTTTGAGTTAGTTAAGACCATTAGCATATTTGACTTATGGTTATAAAATGAATATAAATTCTCAATGCGTTACTATGATGTGAAATTAATTTAACGGCGCGCTATATGTATGTCAGAAAATGTCTTGAATTCAACTGCTCTTGAAGTGCTGTCAATGAAGGCTGATGAGTTTTTGATAGGTAATGATCATGAAAAGATTAAAACGTTCTTAGAACCGTTGTTAGGCGTTGATTATAAGTTTGAAAATCTCGTTGATGAAGCTCGTTTTTACTATATATTGGGTAATTGTTCAGCAGCGATTTTTAGTTACCATAAACTAGATTGGTTTTCTGATGAACTAAGTAAATCCGTTATATTTTTCAGAAAAGCTCTATACGTCATACGACAAATCAACTTTCCAACTGATGAAGAACTTTTTCTGCAAAGCTGCATTGAAACCAATTTAGGCAATAATCTAAGTTCTCAAGGTCGTGCTTTCTGCTGTATTCCATTATGGGATAATGCCTTTAATTGCATACAAAATCCTGTCTCTATAATATCTAAAGCAAACAACGAGCTTTTTCTTGCGAGTAATGTTTACGATCCTAGTCATAAGCACTACCACTACTTTACTGCATACCTACTCATAAATTTAGGTCTTGAAAGCCTTGAGCAGCTCCATCCTGAGCAAATAATTGCTTATTCAGAAAACAGCAATTTTATGAATTTTAAAGCATGGTTTGAAGATACTTTTAAACCAGAAGATTTTGACTATTTTGAGTCATTTGAAGAGGAAGTTGAGACAAGAAAGCAGGGGGAATATTTAAAGTGGTGTGGAGATAACAGGCTTTTTATAAATGATTTAAATGACGTTTGCGTATCTGAAATTGTCTATCAAGACATTATGACTCTCCCCTCTTTTTCTCAACAAATAAACTTCGTTTTATCGATGCATGAAGAGCTTATGTATCATGGAAACTTCGATGAATTAAAGAACGATTTTTGCTATGCGCGTTATCTAATTTTTTCGGCTAGAAACATACCTAGTGACCATACACATTTCTTCAACAAAACATATCCTCACGTTGATGATATGTCACACTCCATTACCAACCTAAAAGCTAGTCATTATAAAAGCGCGTTCAGAACGCTTTACTCGCTATTTGATAAAATTGCTTACTTTATCAATCGCTTTTTTGATCTGAATGATATCAAGTATGATCATAAAATCAGCTTTGACAGTATTTTTAGTGAGCTGAAAGGAAGTAAGAGCTGGAAACCACACAGTAAGCTTAAAGACAGTCAGAATTGCTTTATCCATGCCTTATTCTACATCCTGAAAGACATTCGAGATGTGAAAGATTCGACTTCTGTCAGTCGGTGGCTTGATCCTGATGCAAAGGCGTTTTCTGAAATTAGAAATGCTATAGAGCATCGTTCTTTAAAGATTGTTGATGATTTTGGTTATACCCTAACTCAATCAGGTAAAGCTTTTAAGCAATCACAGCTTGAAAAGCTTAATGGTGATATAGGTGACTTTGAAGAACAACTTCAAGAGCTGTATGGTGAAATTGCTTCGGCGAAAAAGGCTCATAATATAACTCTTAAAGCCGAACTAGAGACCAAAAAAAAATTACTTGATGAAGGTTTGCGTCAAGCACAGTCAAAAATTTATGAGCACCAAAAGCTTTCAAGTCATTCTGTGCTGATAAAAGAGAGCGAATTTGAATCAAGGCTCATGACGCTGATAAAGCTCGCTCGAAATTCGATTATGTACCTTTCACTAGCAATTCATGTAGAAGAGAAAAATAAGCCAGATAATGGTGCAGTGATGATGCCTATCGAAGTACCTTTGAAGTAGAGCATTGTATCCTATAAATATTTTTTTAGGAAAGTATGGCTGAATCATTTCTTGAATCGCCATCGACTCAGTAGACACATGTGAGCTTTTTTTCACAACTTATCCTAAGCCACTTTTGCCCAAATCCTAATCAGTAATACATCCACTATCCTCATAGTGACTTTTAAATAGGAGGTCACTATGAAACCAGAACTAAATCACAATGCTACTAGTGTGAAACGTCCTTTCAAGCTTGAAGAGATTTGGCGTATTCGCACTCGAATTGAAATTCAAAATAACTTGATGCAATTAGCTTTACTTAATTTGGCTATAGATAGCAAGCTAAGATCATGTGACTTACTCTCTTTAAAAGTTCGAGACGTCACTACTCTCGATCAAGTATTTGAAAGGGTTCAATTAACGCAGAAGAAAACTGGGATCGAAGTTCAATTTGAGATAACTCCGAGAACACAACAAAGTATTATCCATTGGATTCAAGAAGTTAAATGTAAGCGCGCAATTAAACCCACATACCAATATTAATGCTACCTATGCATAATTTACTCAGCATATTAACCTGAGGTAATTATGAATAAACAGCAAAAAATAAAACACTGGCAAGGCATTTTTGAGCAGCAAAAATCGAGTGGTTTAGCCATCATTCAATTTTGTCGTGATAACAACATTAACGCATCGACTTTCTATGTTTGGCGTAAACGCCTTTCTGACGAAACGATAAGGGTTAAAAAGCAACAGGTGATCCCGTTTGTTATTCATGAGCAAGCCTTTACACACCCTTCAATCATTAAACTCACCACACCAAACGGCTATCAAATAGACTTCGAGTCGACATTAGCGCACCAAGCACTCGCCAAATTATTGAGCGTACTGTGACACCTTGCACCCACCAAGTTTACTTGGTCACGGGATTCACCGACATGCGAAAATCAATCAATGGGTTAAGTATTATTGTCAGCGATACCCTATCTCTCGATCCTTTAAGCCAAGCGTGGTTCGTTTTTTGTAATAAACAACGCGATAAATTAAAAATTTTGTTTTGGGATACCAATGGTTTTTGGCTTTATTATCGTCGCTTAGAGCAAGGACGATTTCAATGGCCAAATCATGCTCAAGCACACGTAGCCATGGGGATTGAACAACGGCAGTTACAATGGTTATTATCTGGCTTACCGGTAAATAATAAAACCCGCCACTCAACTTTATCAGGGTTATCAGTGATATAAATTAACCAGATCGTTTTTTTTACTTGAACGATCTTTCCCATGTGTCATGCTATTAAAATGCCAGACACTATTCTCATCACCGAACTACAAAATCAGCTTGCACTTATGCAGGCTAAGCTTGATGGCTTAGAAAAAGATAAAATTTCACTGCAAGAAGATAAGGTTGAAATGCAATCGCGGATTGACCACTTGCTTGCTGAGCTTAAGTTAAGTAAATCCCAAAAATACGGTAAAAAAAGTGAAAAAGCCCCGCGAGGTACCTTCAACGAAGCGGAGCAGCATAAAACGACTGAGCCGCCTAAACACCATAAGAAAGGTAAACAAATACTGGCTGAGCACTTTGAACGAGAAGAAGTTGAGCACACCTTAACCGAGTTAACGTGTCAGTGTTGCGGTGAACAACTACATCAATGTGGTAGTGAAGACAGCGAGCAAGTGAAGATTATTCCGGCGAAAGTCAGTGTCATTAAGCACAAACAATTTAAATATGCTTGCAGACATTGCGAGCATGAACAATTGGCCAGTAAAATAATCACCGCGCCTAAACCCAAGCAGCCTATTCCTGGCAGCATTGCGAGTCCAGAAGCGTTATCGGCGGTTGTTACGGGCAAATACTGCGATGCCTTACCGCTTTATCGTTTCGTTGACATACTGGGCCGTGGCGGCCTTGAACTATCGCGCGGAACATTAGCTAATTGGTGTATTAAAGCGGGCCTGCTAATCAGCCCCTTAGTGGCAGCCATGCAACGTCACTTGCTTAGTGAGCATAGTTTATGTGCCGATGAAACCCGTACACAAGTGTTAGATGAAGGTGACAACCCTAGCAGCAATTCCTACATGTGGGTTTATCGCAGCAATGAGGTCAGCCGTGAGCCTGTCGTGATTTACGATTACCAAGCAGGTCGAAGTCGCGCTTGCGCAAAAGAATTTCTTGCCGGTTATCAAGGCTATTTACAGTGCGACGGTTACCGTGTTTATGACGGTATTGAAGGCATTACCCCTGTTGGTTGCTGGGCACACGCTAGACGCAAATATAACGATGCCTTAAAAGCAGAGTCGAAAAACAAAGGTCGAGCGCATAAAGCCATCAGCTTTATCAGCCAATTATATAAACTGGAAACCCACGCTAAAAACAAACAGTTATCTCCTCAAGCGCGGTATCAGTTACGACAAGAAAAAGCCTTACCCATATTAATGCACTTTAAAGCGTGGCTTGATGAAGCCGAAGGTAAAGTAACGGCGGGGAGTTATATTGGCAAAGCGATAAAATACACGCTTAATCAATGGCCGAAATTAATGCGGTATAGTGAAGATGGCGAACTAGGGATTGATAATAATATTACTGAGCGAGATATTCGGCCGTTTACCACTGGTAGAAAAAACTGGCTATTCTCAAAATCGGTTAATGGTGCTCAGGCCAGCGCGATACTTTATAGTATTGTGATGACCTGCCGTGCCAATGACATCAATCCTTATTACTACTTTGTGCATTTATTTAAAACGTTGCCGAATCGAGATGAGGGTGATGATGATTTTACCGACCTAATGCCGTGGAATGTGCAGCTAGACTTCGATTATAGCTAAGCGCACTGCTTAAATGCGCGCTTACAGTTAAATTGCAACCCAGTGATTATTTGTTTCGGAGTATACGCCGCTCCAATCAACCAATAAGCTATTCATATTACAGGTCTATCATCAGGAGCTGGGCTGAGCAATTAGGACTTGATTGCAAATTTGGACAGCATGATGTGCATGAACATCATTATCAGGACTGATTCCGATGTAAATCGCTTTGTAGGGCCACATATGAATATGCATGGCTGACTCAGTATCAAAAGTTCAGGCTATTGATTTTTGCCTTATAAATCTACACAAATGACGAATGTTAGCCGATAGATACAAGTTAAGGTGAGCGCGCACAGTGAAATTGTGTTCTTCTTACAATTTTAAGTGTGTAAATAATTTAAAATACCACAGTCCCTAATGGTTTTGTCTTGGTCACACGATGACGCCATATTTTCGAGTGATGACTTTAATACGTTTAGCTCTTCAATGCGAATAATGACGTCTGATAAATGCTTAGCTATTAACGTATTGATATTTGAACAGCTCTGATCTGGCCTCGAACGACTGTCCATTAGCGTTTTTACTTCCATGATAGACATATCTAATGAACGACACTGTTTGATAAACAGGAGTTGTTCAATAGTCCCCTTGTCGTAGACACGATAATTTCCACTTGAGCGCTTAAGCTCAGGCAAGAGCCCCTTCTTTTCATAAAAACGAATGGTCTGAATACTACAACCTGTCGTCTTTGCGACATCACCAATTTTCATTTTTTTCTCCTAACCGTTGACTCTATACCAAGTATAGACTTTATACTCATACTATTCATCAGTAAAGAGTGTGTTTCTAATGAGCGGATGTGGGTGCGAAGTTGAAATAAAAGACCAGTCTCAACGACAGGTTTTGTATTGGCTTTTGGGAATAAACGCGACAATGTTTGTTATAGAAATGGGGATCGGGTTGCTTGCTAATTCAACCGCATTAATAGCCGATTCACTTGATATGCTCGCCGACGCAGTTGTCTATGGTGTTGCCCTTTATGCTATTGGTAAATCGCTATTGCACAAAGCCAATGCGGCTAGAATTAGCGGCTTTTTTCAGATGGCACTGGGTGTGTTGATTATCATTGATATTGTAAGACGGTCAATTTACGGTAGCGAACCTGTATCGGGACTAATGATGGCTATGGGGGCAGTTGCACTGGTTGCTAATGTCATTTGTCTTGTGATCATACGCAAACAAAGAAATGAAGAAGTGCATATGCGGGCAAGCTGGATATTTTCAGCCAACGATGTGATTGCCAACTTAGGTGTTATCTCTGCTGGCGCTTTGGTGTTTTGGCTCGATTCTCGATGGCCTGATCTGGTTATCGGTGTGATAGTTTCGTGCGTTGTGTTGCGCGGGGCAAAAATGATCCTCGAAGATGCTGGAAATGAAAGACAGCGAGCGCTTAATGCGCAAAGTTGATAAGAAAATGCCAATTTTTAATTGCACATCAAAACTGCGTAGGTTGGCATGGCTACTTATTACTTTGCTCATGTGTCAATCGGGCTTTTCGTTCGCCGCTCAATGCGATGAATACTCTAAAACGTTTTTGTCCATCGACGATTTATCAATATAACTCACCTTTGCCCCAAAACGTGTTGAGGCGAATGCCTCAAAAGAGCGAAAACCAGTCATTGTAGTTCGAGCAATTTTACTTCGTATTGATATACTAATGTCATGATTAAAGTTGATTTTATGGTTGGACGATGAAAACAATAGGCAAGTTGGCTAAAGAACTTGATATAGGCGTAGAAACTATACGGTTTTATGAGCGGGAAGGCTTGATAAAACAGCCTCAAAAACCTCAAAATGGTTATCGTGTCTATGACGACTCAATCACCAAACAATTACAATTCATCTGTAAGGCCAAAGCACTTGGCTTTACTCTAAAAGAAGTGGCTTCATTGATGTCAATGGATGGCGATTGTGCCAAAGTAGAATCCCTAGGCTTGCTGAAATTGAACGTAATTCAAAATAAGATAGCTGACCTTCAACGCTTAGAAGTCGTCATAAAAGAAATGACTAATTCATGCCGCAACAATAACGATCAATCCCACTGCCCAATAATCGATTCGCTAAAATAGTATTGACTCCGTACCTACCTACGGAGTTCATACTCAAATCATTCAAATAATGTTAGACGTTAAAAATGATTAATAAGATTTTAGATAAAGTTAGCTCAGGTGGTGTTTGGCTTGCGGCTCTTAGTTGTACGGGGTGCTTCCCCGCACTCGGCTCGTTAGCATCAGCATTAGGATTAGGCTTTCTCTCTCACTTTGAGGGAATTGCTGTAAATACCTTGTTACCTATATTTGCAACTCTGGCATTGTTGGTAAATTTGTATAACTGGTATAAAAACCAAAATCATGCGAGAGGTATTCTTGGGGTTATTGGCCCTATAGCGGTTTTGTTAACCCTCTATCCACTATGGCAATACGAATGGAGCACTTATTTGTTTTATGTAGGTATTTGTTTGATGATTGTAATGTCCGTATTAGACATTGTTAAACCTTTGAAGGAGCAAACATGCAAAGTATAGAGTTAAATTCTACCATTACTTGCCCTGAGTGTGGCTTCAGTAAAACTGAAGAAATGCCAATCAACGCTTGCCAGTGGTATTATGAATGTGAATCTTGCAAAGTTCTCCTAAAGCCTTTGAAAGGCGATTGTTGCGTATATTGCTCTTATGGAACAGTGAAATGCCCGCCAATTCAAGAAGGTCAAAGTTGTTGCGATAGCTAAATGACAGTCTATTAATGGCAATGAGAAGGCATAAAAAGAAATAGTGAAATGTCAGCAATCGTATCATTGCAGCCTTTATCACTAAGTCACTCAAGGGCTGCTTTTGGCACAAACCAGAAATAGCTTCCAATGAATTCTGTATTTAAATTTTAGGTTTAAGCTGGGCTCTAATTAATAAATCATAATCTAATTGCAACACCTTGCTTAAATTCAAATTATTCTTAAGTTAACGCAAATTTTCAATTTAACTGGTGCTGGCCTAATAAAGGCTCATATGAGAACCAAATAGCCAACTTATTAAATGGAAACTAAAAAATGTGGCTGTTAAAAGGTTTATACTAACTAAAAAGTAACTACTCTTAGCTATGACTCAGTTTTCTCTTTATAGTCACACAAATCCTCGATTATACAGCTTCCACATTTTGGTTTTCTCGCTGTACACGTATAGCGCCCATGTAAAATAAACCAATGATGGAGGTTAAACATAAACTCTTTTTTATTTGGCGTATTTTTAATTATGGCCTGTTCTGTCTGCTCAACAGTTTTACCTTTAGCGTAACCCGAACGGTTTGCAAGACGTTGGATGTGAGTATCTACTGCTAAAAAGTATCTACCTTCATTATCCTTTAGCCAGCCAAACGCGGTGTTGAGTACTACGTTTGCGGTTTTTCGGCCGACGCCTGGTAGGGCTTCTAGTGCTTCTCGGTTTTCGGGAACTATGCTGTTGTGTTCATCCACCAAAATTTGGCACATTTTATAAACGTTTGCGGCTTTAGAATTAAATAAGCCGATGGTTTTTATATAATCTCGCAGTGTATCGTGGCCTAAATCTAAAATGGCTTGTGGTGTGTTAGCCACAGGGAACAACTTTCGAGTAGCTTTGTTAACGCCTACATCGGTTGCTTGCGCTGAGAGCGTTACAGCGACAAGTAACTCAAACGGGCTTGAGTATTCAAGCTCGGTTTCTGGATGCGGGTTATCGTCGCGTAAGCGAGTAAGAATTTGGTGGCGTTTTTCTTTATTCATATTACTTAAGCGCACACCTTATTAATGTGCGCTTTTCCTTTAAGTTAAGCTAGTAACACGAGCACGAGGGCCTTTTTCAGGCTCTGGTGGGGTAACTTGTTTTGACTTTATTTGTGCGTCAATTACATTTTTAGCGGCAATAAGTAGCCCAAGACCTAAAAAGGCACCCGGTGGTAAAATTGCGAGTAAAAATTGATTATCAAAGCTAAATACTTCAATGCGTAGGCTTTGTGCCCAAGGGCCAAGTAACAAGTCGGCGGCATCAAATAAAGTGCCTTGCCCAATTAGCTCGCGCATTGCGCCTAAAACAACAAGCACAATCATAAAGCCCAAACCCATCATTAGCCCATCAAACGCCGATAAGTGAACTGGGTTTTTAGATGCGTATGCTTCAGCGCGACCAATAATGGCGCAGTTAGTAACAATTAACGGAATAAAAATACCTAACGACTGATAAAGCCCATAGGTATAAGCGTTCATTAATAGCTGCACTATAGTTACAAAGCCGGCAATAATCATGACAAATACCGGTATACGAATATCTTTAGGTACCCAGTTTCGCACTATTGATACACTAATGTTAGAACCTACTAAAACAAGCAGTGTAGCCAGCCCTAAGCCAAGTGCGTTAGTAACTGTAGACGTAACAGCAAGCAATGGGCAAAGGCCTAATAGCTGTACTAGGGCAGGGTTGTTGACCCACATACCGTCTTTATATAGTGTTTTTAATTCACTCATTTAGTTACCTCTACACATTGGGCATTAGGTGCTGCAAAAATAGCATCAAATTCACTTTGAGCAAATAATACGGCATTTTTTACCGAGCCAACCACAGCGCGAGGTGTAATAGTTGCACCGGTAAATTGATCAAACTGGCCACCGTCTTTTTTAACCGCCCAACGTGCATCGCTACTGCTTTGTACAGTTAACGTTTTAAAGCTAGTGATCCACGGTGATTTTTTAACTTCTACTTTATCGCCTAGGCCTGGAGTTTCTTCGTGCTTAGTGGTACGCACACCGGCAATATTACCATCACTTAAAACCGCGGTTAGTAAGTTAATATCACCACTGTAACCACTTGGCGTTACGTGCCTTACAATAAGGGCTACAGGTTCATTGTTTTTACGGGCACGGTAAACTATTTGATTAGCGTAAGGGCCTAGTCGTTCATCTGAAATAATAACGCAATCTGTTGTTAGCTCGTTGTCGTAAGTACTCGGGTCGAGCACTTCTTGTAATTGTGAAGTAAGGTGCAATAGCTCTTGCTCTGCTATTTTATCGGCGGTAAGCATATTAATAGAGGCAACCAGCCCTGTAGTCACTAATGCAAAAGCAGTTAAAATAGCGCCGTTTTTAGCCATAGAGGATAGTATCATTTTGCTGCTCCGTGGCCATAAGTGCGCGGCTGTGTGTAGTAGTCAATTAAGGGAACAGCAATATTGAGCAGTAATACACTAAAAGCAACAGCATCAGGGAAGCCACCAAAGGTGCGAATTAAATACACTAATAAGCCAATAGCTGCGCCATAAATTAAGCGCCCTTTATTGGTGGTGGCAGCCGACACCGGATCGGTAGCAATAAAAAATGCAGCCATCATAGTGGCACCACTTAATAGATGAAGTATTATGCCAGGCTCTGTACCGGGCGCTGCTATATAACCTATGCCACTGCACAGCGCTAAGCTTGCAATAAAACTTACTGGGATATGCCAGTTAATTATTTTTTCTTTTAAAAGGTATAAACCACCGGCTAAAAAGCCTAAGTTAACCCACACCCATCCATGTCCAGCCCACTCATTAAATATCGGCTTTTGCATGCTTTCGGTTACGGTTAAACCATGGGCAATATCTGTTTTAATAGTGTCCAGTGGGGTTGCCATAGTAATGCCATCTATACCTGCACGTACTTGATCTAAACTAAAACCGGTGGCAGTAAAGTCGGTAAAAACAACCCTAAGCTGCTCGGTAAAACCAATCGGAGTATTTAATAACTCGGTAATTGGCATCCACGCGGTCATTTGTACCGGAAACGAAATTAATAATAATACATAAGCGGCCATAGCAGGGTTAAATAAATTAAACCCTAAACCACCATAGAGCTGCTTAACTATAACGATGGCAAATAAACAGCCAATAATAACTATCCACCAAGGGGCTAATGGCGGAATGCTCAATGCAAGTAGTACTGCGCTAAGCCACGCGCTGCCATCACTTAACGCAGGCCAAACGGGGCGTTTGCGAAGTAGCATTACTGCAGCTTCAAATACACTTACAGCAATCAGCGCTAATATGAGCTGAATAAGCACACCTGTACCAAAAAAGATGATCTGAGCAATTAGCCCAGGAATACACGCAGCAATAACGCAAAGCATTAATCGGGTTAACGATTTATGGCTATGGCTGTGAGGCGAACTGGCCATGGTTAATTTCACGACTGATCATTTCCTTCTTTTTGAGACTTTTTGGCTTTTGCTCGAGCAATAGCAGCAGCTACTGCGGCTTTTTTCTTGTCATCGTTCGCTTTAGGCTCGTCGGCTTTAGTACTAGATGCGGCGTCGTTATTCTCAACAGCGCTCGTTACTTGCGCATCATCAGTTGTACTTTCAGCATCGGCTAATGCTTTTGCGGCCTTTTTCGCTTTGGCGCGAGCAATGGCTGCGGCTACAGCGGCTTTTTTGTCATCAACGGGTACATCGTTTTGCGGTGTATCGTCAGTTGTACTTTCAGCATCGGCTAATGCTTTTGCGGCCTTTTTCGCTTTGGCGCGAGCAATGGCTGCGGCTACAGCAGCTTTTTTGTCATCAACGGGGGCCTCGTTTTGCAGTGCATCATCAGTTGTACTTTCAGCATCGGCTAACGCTTTAGCGGCTTTTTTCGCTTTAGCGCGAGCTATGGCAGCGGCTACAGCAGCTTTTTTGTCATCAACGGGGGCCTCGTTTTGCAGCGCATCATCAGTTGTACTTTCAGCATCGGCTAACGCTTTAGCGGCTTTTTTCGCTTTGGCGCGAGCAATGGCAGCGGCTACAGCAGCTTTTTTGTCATCAACGGGGGCCTCGTTTTGCAGCGCATCATCAGTTGTACTTTCAGCATCGGCTAACGCTTTAGCGGCCTTTTTAGCTTTAGCGCGAGCTATGGCTGCGGCTACAGCTGATTTTTTATCATCAGGGCTTGCTGGCTCATCACTTTGTGCTTTTTGCTCTTTATATTGTCGAGCTTGTTCTTTACGCAATGCGCGTTCTTTTGCTACTTCGCTATTATCAGGTTCAAGTGCATCGCCTTGTTGCTTTTTAGCTTTAGCACGGGCAATAGCAGCGGCTACGGCTGATTTTTCATCGCTATTAGCTGATTTACTTTTAACTCTTGCTAAAGCATCGGCTACTTTTTGTTTTTCGTCTGGTGTTTTAACTGCAGGCTTACGTTTATGGCGATTTTGTCGCTCAGCTTGTTCGCGATCAAGGCGCTCTTTTCGCGCATCAAAACGCTCTTTAGCACGATCTGCTTTAATTTTTTCTGCCTGCTGCTCTTTTATTTCTACCTTGGCTACCCGGTAGTACTGCACTAGCGGTATTTCACTTGGGCAAACGTAGGCACACGCGCCGCATTCTATGCAGTCAAACAAATTGTGTTCTTGTAGTTTGTCGTATTCTTTTGACTTAGCAAACCATTGTAATTGCTGAGGTAATAAAGAAGCAGGGCAAGCATCCGCACAGGCACTACAGCGTATACAGGCTTTTTCTGGGCCGGGCTCTGCAAGCTCTTTATGATCGGGCGCGAGTATACAGTTAGTGGTTTTTACCACGCCAATACGAATTGTTGGTAGGGTAAAGCCCATCATTGGGCCGCCCATAATTACTTGTTGCTGTGGTACAGGCGAAAAACCTTGGCAATCGAGCAAGTGCTTTATTTCGCTGCCTAATAAAGCCCATACATTTCCGGGTTTATGAATAGTATTACCCGTTACTGTGACTACGCGCTCAATTAAGGGTTTACCTTCATAAACAGCTTGTTGTATAGCAAATAAAGTACCGGTGTTATGTACCAGTATACCAACATCTGCCGGAATGCCATTATTAGGTACTTCGCGATTAGTAAGCAGTTTAATAAGCTGTTTTTCGCCACCAGAGGGATAAATAGTGGGCACTTTTTGCACCAATATTAAGCTATTATGCTCCGCTGCTTGTATCATTGCAGCAATTGCTTCTGGCTTGTTGTCCTCTATACCCACAATGCATAACGTAGGATTGAGCAGTTGTTGCATTAGCTCAATACCTTGCACTATTTGCTTGGCATGCTCGCGCATTAGCATGTCATCAGCTGTTATATAAGGTTCGCACTCAACCGCATTAATAATTAAAAACTCGATAGGTTGCTTAGTATCGGCTTTAACATAAGTTGGAAAACCAGCGCCTCCCATACCACTAATGCCCGCTTGATGAATAATATTAACAAGTTCATCGTGGCTTAGCGTTGCTGGGTTTTTAATTGGGTTAAGCTCGCACCATAAATCTTTACCATCGGGCTCAATTATTACACTAAGTTCAGGTAGGGCCGAAGGGTGCGCCGAAGGCATTAACTTTATGTCGGCTATTGTGCCTGAGGTTGGCGCATGCATAGGCACCGACCAGTTAGCTTTAGGTATGGTTAAAGCTTGGCCTTTTAAAACGTGCTGACCTTTCTCAACAATAAGTTTACCGTTAGCACCTATGTGTTGTTTAAGTGCAACTACGAGTTTGTCGGGTAATGGCAAGCGAGTAATACTGGCACTATTAGAGAGTGATTTTTGTTGTGGTGGGTGAACGCCGCCAGGCAATGGCCAAACGACCCCTTTTTTTATTTGTTCAAGTAACTTATCCACTCAAACCTCTAATCTATTTGTGTAACGGGAATTGCATTTAACTGCCATTTCCAGTTTTGTTTAGTTTCGGCTACAGGGAGCATATCAATGCAATCTACAGGGCAGGGCTCTACGCATAAATCGCAGCCAGTACATTCGTCAATTAATACAGTATGCATTTGTCGAGTTGCACCAACAATGGCGTCAACTGGGCATGCTTGTATACACTTGGTACAACCAATGCATTCGTCTTCGCGAATATATGCCACAGTTTTAATTGGTTCAGCTTGCTCTCCGCCAGCTAAGGGCTTGGGATCAACGCCCATTAATTCGGCGAGCTTTTTCATAGTAGCTTCGCCGCCAGGTGGGCATTTGTTTATTTCGTCGCCATTGGCAATCGCTTCGGCGTATGGCCTACAGCCAGGGTAGCCACATTGGCCGCATTGAGTTTGCGGTAAAATGGTATCAATTTGCTCAACAATAGGGTTACTTTCTACCCGAAAGCGGATAGCGGCAAATCCTAAAATTAGGCCAAAAACTAATGCCAGTGAGCCTAGTGCTATTAATGCATAAAACAAGGTCATATTAAAACTTCACTAATCCGGTAAATCCCATAAATGCCATCGACATTAAGCCTGCGGTAATTAAGGCAATAGAGGCACCTTTAAAGGGGGTAGGAACATCGGCCGCTGCAAGGCGCTCTCGCAGGGCAGCAAACAATACAAGTACTAACGAAAAACCAACTGCGGCACCAAAGCCATAAACCGCCGACTGTAAAAAGGAGTGATCTTCTTTAATGTTAAGTAATGCAACGCCTAGCACAGCACAGTTTGTGGTTATAAGGGGTAAAAAAATACCCAGCAAGCGATATAAAGTAGGGCTTGTTTTACGTACTACCATTTCGGTAAATTGTACTACTACAGCAATCACTAAAATAAAGCTCATGGTACGTAAATAGGTAATATCCAACGGTATTAAAATATATTGGTTAACTAAGTAGCTGGTTACAGAGGCAAGGGTAAGCACAAAAGTGGTAGCCAAAGACATACCTATAGCCGTGTCTAGTTTACTCGACACGCCCATAAACGGACACAAGCCTAAAAATTGTACTAATACAAAGTTATTAACCAGAACAGTGCCAATCAATAACAATACATATTCTGTCATGTGTGCCTCGCGCTATTAAAATCCAATGCATTATCCTTTTTTCTGCCGAGATAAACAACATGTGGAGTAGTTATCAGTCAAATAAATAAGGTAAAATAATTAACGCATAATGAAGATGTAAAATTACTGTAATTTGTTTGTAGAGTTTATTTAACGTTATGGTTTTAGTATGGGTGACAGTACTGAAAATAAAGCAAAAAAGAGCAACAAGTGCTCTTTTTATTAATTAAATAACCTGAACTTGGGTTAACTACGCCCTTATATCAAATGTCTTTAGGTTTTTCTATGTAGTAACCTTGTACACCATCTAAGCACAGGGTTTCTATAATGTGCTTTTCTTCTTGGCTTTCGACCCCTTCAGCAAAAACACTTACACCAATCCTGTGTGCTAAATCGACCATTAAGCGCATAAAATATTGATTGTTTTTATCATCTTCTAGGCCGCGGGTATAACTGGCATCCATTTTAATAAAGTCTGGTTTTAAATCGCGGAAAAACTTAAACGATGTTAAGCCAACACCAAAACGCTCAACTGTTATGCGAGCACCCACGCGATGAATCATGTCAATAAAGCGTTTACTCGCTTTAATGTTTTGTGTACGCCCGACATGGGCATTGACTTATGGGGTGAAAGTCCTCTGTAGGAAGATCACCGTTTAAATAACACACTGTTATTAAACGATAACTACTAGCGAATGGCAAGGGCTAAATCGCGAGAGATAGTCTAGAGGAAGCCGCTAGCAAATCTGTGAGCTGATGAACAAAAACATCATATGAGGCGTAGGCTGGAGACGAGCTAGCACAAGATAGCGAAGTCATGTGATCTAACGGCCACCGTAAATGATGCAGTTGTGCAGAGAAAGTCGATGCACCTTATTCGGGGAGATCTGATAAACACGCATCCGCGCTAACGCTTGGAGATTACCAGTTAGGGACTGGTTGTTCAACCCTTGGCGCTTTGGTTGCTGCGACCTACAGCGAGCGAAATAGCAGTAAACAAGCGTTAGTTTCGACGCGCTTTATCGAGTAATCGCTAGAGTGATTTATCAGAAGTCAGCAGACGGCATAGTAGCCAAACGCCCATCGTAATGGAGGGGACACGGTGAAGGCCTGAACATCTTAACCAGAGGAGATACTACAAATGAACTTGAATTCACATAGATCACCGTGTTGTGATAGTGATGAACAGCGTTCGACTGTGAATAATACCTCGAATGAATACAACCAAACAGATCGTGACCTGATGGCAAGGGTACTGAGCAACCACAATATTGGTGCAGCATGGCAACATGTTAAGCGCAATAAAGGGGCTGCGGGTATTGATAATATGAGTATTGAGGAATTTAATCACTTCGCTAAGTTACATTGGCTGGGTATTAAACAACAATTACTTAGCGGCACTTATCAACCCTTGCCAGTCAAACGCGTGATGATACCCAAACCCGATGGCGGTGAGCGAATGCTTGGATCCCTTCTGTTATCGACAGAGTGATCCAACAAGCTATTGCTCAAGTGATTAGCCCTTACTTTGAGCCTCTATTTTCACCACATAGTTATGGTTATCGCCCTCATAAAAGAGCCAGCCAAGCAGTAAATCATGTTCAATCTTGTGTTAAACAAGGTTATAAAACAGCAGTTGATATTGACTTGTCTAAGTTCTTTGATGAAGTAAACCATGACATGCTGATGAATCGTGTTGGTCGTAAAGTCAAAGACAAAGCACTCATGCGCCTACTTGGTAAATACCTCCGAGCGGGGATCGCAGAGCGCGAAACGGGTCTGTGGTTTGAGTCAACCAAAGGAGTCCCTCAAGGTGGGCCATTATCCCCTTTACTTTCCAATATTTTACTCGATGAATTAGATAAGAAGCTAACCTACAAACACCTTAAGTTTGCACGTTACGCTGATGACATAATCATTTTAGTAAAAACGAAAAGCGAAGGACTCATAATCCAACGGGAAATTACTGCGTTTATCACTCAGCGATTAAAACTCAAAGTGAATGAATCGAAAAGTCGAGTCGGTCCCGTATCAGGCTCGAAATTTCTCGGGTTCACATTCCGTTACGCTCAAGTGCAGATCCACGAACAGGCGCTAAAGAAATTTAAAGCAAATGTAAGAGAACTCACTAACCGCAACTGGGGGATCTCAATGACCCTACAAATTCATAAACTCACGCAGTATTTACGCGGCTGGGGACACTACTACCTAATAGCCAACGCTTATCAACTAACAGTGGATTTAGATCATTGGATCCGTCGTAGGATAAGAATGTGCTACTGGCGGCAATGGCGTAAACCTCGCACCAAAGTACGCAGTTTAATGAAATTGGGTGTTAGCGAGCGACTCGCCATAGCCTGTGGTATCACCAGTAAAGGCCCTTGTAGAAGCTCAAAAACAAAAGGAATTAACATTGCGCTAGGTAATGACTATTTAGCATCACAAGGTTTAGTGTCATTGAAAGATATTTGGATCAATATTCATTACGGGAGATGAACCGCCCATTGCGGACCCGCATGATGGGTGGTGTGGGGGCTGGAGGTTAGAGACCTCCGGCTACCCGATTGTAGCCCAAATTCACTTACTTCAAAAACAAGTTTTGATGCAATATGGGTATCTTTTAATAATCGGCGTTCTAACCAAATTACAAACTGGTCGTTGTGCGCACTTGAAGGCGTAACATTTAAACCAAAAAACTTTTCTGAAAGATTTCGGCTTTTTATTTTCTCAAGTGATGAGTCAATAATTAGCCTGTCGATTTCTATAGCCATATCAAGTTTTTCGGCCATGGCTAAAAATGAGGCTGTAGGTAGCATTTGATTATCTTCGGTTTTAAATCGTACCTGAATCTCAGCATACGCTTTAATATTTTTGCCCAAAGGCATAATATTTTGCATTACTAAATGCACACGTTTTGCTTCAATTACTTCATTTATAACTTTGCGCCAATTTTGATTACCAAATCCAGCACTTACATTATTAATTAAATCGCTTTCGCGCTGTACATGCCAAGCGTTTGCATGTTTTGATTGCGCCATACTCATGGCGTTATCTACTACCGAAAGTAACTCACCAAGTGGTTTTGCTTTTTCGTAACCCACAATACCAGTATTAGCTACTGAGCTGAGCTCTTGGGTTTGTTGATACTGAGTAAAGCGAGATTGTAAGTTTTCACCAAAACGTTCGGCTTCTTTTAGCGGTATATTAGGTAATACAGCTACAAAATCAGAACTATTAAGTCTAAATACTTGGCTGCCAGTGTAGGTGCCACTAATGTGCTTAATAATATCAGCCACACCTTTAATGTATTCATCACCTTTTTGATAACCGCGGGTTTGGTTAATAGATTGCAGTTCACTACACCTAATTAAAGCGAGTGTACCAAAAGTGCTTTTTTCGCTGTTTTCTATATTTTTTTCATAATACTCAACAAACATATTCCGATTGCCTAAATCGGTTACACCATCTTTATAGGCTTGGTGTTTTATTGTGAGTGCTGCGTTTTGCAGATCTTCATTTTTACTTTTCAAAAAGTGCGATAAACGATTAAAGCTAGGAACTAAGCTCTTTCCTTGGCTTTTGAGCCTGCTTGTATCAAGGCTGACTTCTAGGTCATGATCTAACTGGTTTTGATTTATATAAACATCAATAACATCAGCCACGTCCATACTAATTCTTTTATTTACTCTATGAGAAAGGGTCTTCATTAACGCCATAGGAATAAGGACTAAAAAAGTACTAACAAGCACAATAATAAAAAACGCGCTTTGTAATAAGTGTGCAAAACGTTGCACATTAAGTGTAAATTCTACTTTTATATCAGTATTACTACCGCTTACAAACTGGGGACGTACCGAGTTAAAATTTGTTTGTACAAATTCGGCAATAAAAGGCAGTGCAGGGGAATGCGTTACTTTAAATACTTCAGCTCCTTGATTGTCTCTGAGGATGAAGTTTGCAAAAGTATCGTTATTAGTAATAGCGCGTTTAAAATTGTTTGTTGATATATCAGATAAAGTTAAACCATCTATATAATTTTGGACTGTAGCTTGTGCATTTTTTTGCGCTTCGTTAACTGTGTAATTAAAGCTAATAGCTATAAAATAACTACCAACGGCAACACATGCTAACCAAGAGAGTATTTGTATTAATATGAGTTTTTTAAAGCCTGCCATTTTTTCAATCTTTTAATTGTCAGAAAGGGAAGGAATCAAATCCTTGATTTATAAACTAATCGTAACACGAAAATTGAGTGAATATACTTTAGTTATTAATCAGAAAGGGTAGTAGATATTAAGGGGAATGTCTATGGAATTATTAGCAATTGGCTCCCCCTCCCCGACTCGAACGGGGGACCTGCGGATTAACAGTCCGTCGCTCTAACCAACTGAGCTAAGGGGGAACTAAAGTAGTGCTATTTTATGATTTGGCTCCCCCTCCCCGACTCGAACGGGGGACCTGCGGATTAACAGTCCGTCGCTCTAACCAACTGAGCTAAGGGGGAACTACTATCATAAACATAAACTTGGCTCCCCCTCCCCGACTCGAACGGGGGACCTGCGGATTAACAGTCCGTCGCTCTAACCAACTGAGCTAAGGGGGAATCGTTTATGGTTGAAAAACTTGGCTCCCCCTCCCCGACTCGAACGGGGGACCTGCGGATTAACAGTCCGTCGCTCTAACCAACTGAGCTAAGGGGGAAGCGTCTTGCCTTTCAACGGGGCGAAATATTAATGATCCAGCCGCAAAGTGTCAACACATAAAAGATCATAAATACAAAAAAGAACTCTATTCGTTGTTTTTGTGTTCGATCTGCACGTTTTATAGCACAAATGCCAAAATTAAAGCGCGTCATTTTTATGAAAAAGTACTTTTGTTTTTAAAAATTATTAAATTAAAGGGCGTATTTACTTAATTTAAAATATAAAAAACAGCCATTACACCTAAAAATAGCGCTCAATATTACAAAAACATTACCGTAAAGAGCTTACACAGGCAGAGTGGTTTTTAAAATTTAACGCTTAAAATCGATTTAATACTTAAATTCCATAAAAAACGAATACGGCAAAAACTAAAAATATCTTTATTTAATTACTTATTAGTTAATAATTAGCCAATCGCAAAGGTTTGTACAAAAACAACACAATCAATAGCTTAAATAATTTTATTTACACCTTTAGGTTGCTCAATAAGGTGGTGATTGCAGCTAACAGCAAGCTTTACATTAAAGCCCAAGAAAGTTTTCATATTGGTAACGTGGATAAGTTTAATACGGCATTTTATTTGATCCGCTGTAACCCCTTTATAAATGCGGCTTTGAATGAGTTATCCACGGTTTCTGTGGATAACTCTGTTTATTAAACTTTATGAACTTCAGTACCCCCAGTATTTTAGGGGGCTGCAACGATTTCAAGTCTTTAAGAATGTTTTTTTAAATCATTAAAAAACAGTGTGTTACGAATTGATGCTGAAAGCGACTCTAACGATAAGTAAAACTTTTCGTGACGATAAAGTAAAAAAATATGTTGTGTGATAATGCACCATTTATGAAGCGTTAAATGTTATAAAAGTAATTTAAATGATCTATATTTGTTTTTTGGCGCTCTCAAGGTGAATTTATACGCTAAGGCTTGAAAACAAAGCTTTACTCCTTAGTTAGGTATTTAGCCCTCTATACTCAATAAAGCATGGCTTGAATTGCCCAGATGCTTTAAAATGTTTAGCTCAGTAAAAAGAGGCCAACTTATTCTATGCGCGTAATTTCAGAAAAACATACTCGCCCTGATTTACTCAATGATCCTATCTCGCCAACACTAAAAAAAATGACCATTCCAATGATATTTGGCTTGGTGTCGTTGATGATGTTTAACATTGTTGATACGTTTTTTATTAGCTTATTAGGAACAGAGCCATTAGCAGCCGTGAGCTTTACATTTCCGGTTACTTTTATGGTAATAAGCTTAGCCATTGGTTTGGGCATAGGCACTTCTGCGGTTATTGCAAAAGCCTTGGGCAGCCACAAAGTAAATGAAGCGCGTTTTGATGCCAGTATTTCTTTATTGGTGGCTGTGATTTTGGTACTTATATTATCTTTTTTTGGTTATGTGTTTATTGACCCTATATTTACTTTACTAGGGGCTGGTGAAAACGTATTACCGCTAATACATCAGTATATGAATGTATGGTTTTTAGGCAGCGTGTGTTTAATAACACCTATGATTGGCAACTCGGTATTACGTGCCAGCGGCGACACCAAAACGCCTAGCTTTGTGATGGGCGGGGCAGGGCTAATAAATGCCATTTGCGATCCTATACTTATTTTTGGCTTTGGACCTATTCCGGCATTAGGTATTGAAGGCGCTGCTATTTCCAGTGTTATTGCCTGGTCAGTAGCGGTAGTGGTTATTTTATATATATTACTAAAAAAACGTTTATTGAGTTTAAAAGCAGGTAAACAAACGGTTATTGGCTCTATTAGTAAAATATTAAAAATTGGTTTGCCTGCGGCAGGGGCAAATATGCTTACGCCAGTTGCAATGGCAGTAATGACCGCATTAGTGGCTCACCATGGACCCGAAGCGGTTGCTGCATTTGGGGTAGGGAGTAAAATAGAATCTATTGCCAGCTTGTTAGTATTGGCGCTTTCGATGACATTACCGCCATTTATAAGCCAAAACTTTGGTGCTAGTAAATTATCCAGAGTGAAAGACGCCTACACCGGCACCTTAAAATTTGTAATGGTTTGGCAGTTTATTATTTATATATTACTAATTGCTAGTGCAGGCGTGTTAAGCCAGTTATTTGGCAAAGAACAAGCCGTTATTGATGTTATAAAACTATTTATTTACACCATTCCATTAAGTTACGGCTTGCAAGGGGTGATCATATTATCAAACTCATCGTTTAATGCTTTACATAAACCGATGAACGCATTGTTTTTAAGTATTATTCGTTTATTTATTTTTTATTTACCCTTTGCGTATATAGGCAACGAACTTGCTGGCTTATTGGGGTTATTTATTGGCGCTGCTGTGGGTAACTTGTTTACCGCTTTGGTGGCCTATAAATGGTTTATGAAAGAGCTTGAAACATTAAGTAACCAATCGTTACAGGAGTGCAGTCATTGAGCGATCATTTTCAACTAAAGTCACACTTTAAGCCTGCGGGAGATCAGCCCACCGCGATTGCGCAGTTATGCGAAGGGCTTGAGGCCGGGCTTGCTCATCAAACCTTGCTAGGTGCTACCGGCACAGGTAAAACCTTTACCATGGCTAACATTATTAACGACTTAAACCGTCCAACGATAATAATGGCACATAACAAAACCTTAGCCGCGCAACTTTACGGGGAAATGAAAGAGTTTTTTCCTAAAAACGCAGTTGAATATTTTGTTTCTTATTACGATTATTACCAGCCAGAAGCCTATGTGGTTTCTAGTGATACGTTTATAGAAAAAGACGCATCTATTAACGAACACATTGAGCAAATGCGCTTAAGTGCTACAAAGGCACTGCTTGAGCGCCGCGATACTATAATTGTAGCCTCAGTGTCGGCCATTTATGGTTTGGGCGATCCAAAATCATACATGAAAATGATGCTACTTTTAAAAGTGGGCGAAAAAGTGGATCAGCGCGATATGCTACGCCGCTTAGCCGAAATACAATATACCCGTAATGATGTAGACTTTAGCCGCGGCACGTACCGAGTACGTGGCGAAGTGGTTGATATATTTCCTGCAGAATCAAGCACATTTGCGATACGTGTAGAAATGTTTGATGACGAAATAGAACGCTTAAGTATTTTTGACCCCCTCACAGGCGCAATTGAAAAACACATAGTGCGCACCACTATTTACCCTAAAACACACTATGTAACCCCGCGTGAAAAAATTCTTGGTGCTATCGAAAAAATACAAGAAGAGCTAAAAGATCGCCGAGCACAGCTATTAAGTGCCAATAAATTGGTAGAAGAGCAGCGCGTAACACAGCGTACGCAGTACGACATTGAAATGATGCGCGAGCTTGGCTATTGCTCGGGCATAGAAAACTACAGCCGTTACTTATCGGGGCGTACACCGGGCGATCCGCCGCCAACTTTACTTGACTATTTACCCGACGATGCATTAATGATTATTGATGAATCGCATGTAACAGTGTCGCAAATTGGCGCTATGTACAAAGGCGACAGAAGCCGCAAAGAAAACCTGGTTGAATATGGTTTTAGAATGCCATCGGCTATGGATAACCGCCCACTGCGCTTTGAAGAATTTGAAGCTATTTCGCCACAAACAATTTATGTGTCGGCAACCCCAGGCGATTTTGAATTAGATCGCTGCGTAGGCGCAATTGCAGAGCAAGTAATTCGACCAACAGGACTGCTTGATCCACTTATTGAAGTGCGCCCAGTGGGGGACCAGGTTGACGACTTGCTTTCAGAAATTTATAAAAGTGTTGAGAAAGGTGAGCGGGTACTGGTTACCACGCTAACCAAACGTATGTCGGAGGATTTAACCGACTACTTAAGTGAGCACAATGTAAAAGTGCGCTACCTTCACTCAGATATAGACACCGTAGAGCGAGTCGAAATTATTCGCGATTTACGCGCTGGAGTATTTGATGTGTTAGTAGGCATTAACTTACTGCGTGAAGGCCTCGATATGCCAGAAGTAGCACTGGTGGCAATTCTTGATGCCGATAAAGAAGGCTTTTTACGCTCAGCGCGCTCTATTATTCAAACCGTAGGCCGCGCCGCACGTCATTTAGAAGGGCGCGCAATTTTATACGGTGATCGAATTACAAAATCGATGGCTAAGGCGATGGACGAAACCGCACGTAGGCGCGAAATTCAGCATGCTTATAATATTGAACACGGTATTGAACCACATTCGTTAGCCAAAAAGATTCTAGATTCGATGGACGTAGGCGAAGAAGCAGGGCCAAAAGATAACCTTAGACTCATTCGTAAAGAGTCTAAAAAAGTCCTTAGTGCTAAAGAAATCACAGTGCAAATTAAGCAACTCGACAGTAAAATGCACGCTTACGCCAGTGATCTAGAATTTGAAAAAGCAGCCTCAGTGCGTGATGAAATACACGAACTCCAACAACAGTTGATAAATTAACTATGACCCCTAATTTTACTCCACTTATTGACGCATTAGCCGATGCCCCTTTATTAAAAAATGAGCTGTGCCGCGTGTTTCATGGCCGCGGCCATAGCGTAGAAGCGCTAAGCCATATTAACTTAGACTTTTACCCACCTAGTTTGTTTTTAGTGTCTTATGATGAAATAGATGAGCCAACGCTGAGCGAACTAACCAGTGTGCTGTGGCAATGGGCGCAGCAACATCACCCTGAGCTTATTACTGCGCTTGTGTATCAGCAGCGCGCGGGTGTACAAAGCCAAAATACTCTGGTTTATGGGCAATTGCCTAGCCAACATGTGGTAAAAGAAAACGGTATTGGCTTTTTAGTTGATTTAACCAGCCGCCAAAATACTGGAATATTTCCTGATATGCGCAGCGGCCGTGAGTTTGTGCAAGCAAACAGTAAACAGGCAAAAGTACTTAACTTATTTTCGTATACCTGTGGGTTTTCGCTGGCGGCAATGCAAGGCGGAGCCGATCATGTAATGAACATGGATATGAGCAAAGGCGTGCTTAGGGTGGGTAAACAAAATCATCAGCTCAATGGCTTTAATAAAGGGGTGAGCTTTTTACCGCATGATATTTTAAAGTCGTTTGGTAAATTAAAAAAAGCAGCGCCGTTTGCTCTCATTATTGTTGATCCGCCAAGCTTTCAAAAAGGCAGCTTTATTTTAACGAAAGACTATCAAAAAGTACTGCGCAGATTACCTGAGCTATTAAGCGATACAACCCAGCTATTACTTTGCGCTAACAGCCCAGAGCTTAGTGAAGAGGCTTTTAAAGCCTTAATTACAGAGCACACAGAGGGCGCTATTGAGTTTGTTGAACGGTTAGCTGCTACAGAGCGTTTTATTGAAGTAGATCGTGACAGAAGCTTAAAAGCGCTTGTTTATAAAACATCGCAAACAGTAGCCTAATTTAAATTATGACTCTTAATTAATAACCAGTTTTTAGTTATTAGTTACCAGTAAAAAATGAGCCGTGGCGCAATGTTTATAATACATGCGCCATTTTTATTACTAAGGCGCTATTTACCTAAAGTAGTGTTTATGGGGGTAATAGGTAATTTTACTTTTAAGGCAGGCATTCCTGCACCCGATCATCACAAACGCAGAGCTTAATTAATTAAATATTAGCCACTTAGAATTGCACATAAATGTGATCTAATATTGCCGCTAATAACGTAAATAGCTACAGACAATACATTGCCATGTGCGAACTAATTTATGCCAAATAAAAACAGCCACCGTATACCTCTCGTCAATAATAAAAAATGGCAATACAGTTACGAGCAGCCAATTTCGTTTGCCCCTTTGGTGCAATTAAAGAATAATAATTGGGTTGTTCCACAGCATTTTTTACGCTACCAACACACACTTGAAAGTGTTAATACAGTGCTTGAAAATATCGACTTTTCGGCGCACTTTAGAGTGGTTGCTGCCCAGCAAAATGAACAGCTTTACTTACAAGTGGCAGTGCTTAGCCCAGACAACTATTCAAATAATTCAAACTGCGAGAAAAATAGCGCAGCTAACAAAAATCACACTCGCGCAAAAAAATTATTATTTGGCAGGCGCTGGCTAGTAGAAAAAAACCTACCAACCTCAGAGCTTATTCAAACTGCGTTTTTAGCACTTAAAATAGCACGAGAGCACGAAGTGCGAGAGCTGCTGCAATTAACGCATAAAGGGGCAACAAGTACGCCATTTAATAACCATCACGACTTGTCATTAATGGCGCAAAACCCTGAGTTGGTAAGTAATAGCACTGATCAAGCGAGCGCTCAATCGATAGCTAAACGGCTGATATTTGCCGGTATGAGCATAGTAATTAAAAACCATCAAGTAATAACCAGTAAACAGCACTTATATACGCTTGAGCTTAATTGTAGTGATTGCCAATTAAATGAGTTTAATAATAAAACCATGGCATTTTTAATAACCGATACGTCGGCAAATAGCTTTTTACATGGCTTTATTACAGCGCTTGTAGCCATTAGTAACGAGTATGTAAGCGAGCACTTTAAATATAAAAATTTTGCACGCTTTAGCAAACAGGTAATGGCCGAGCAAATAGGGGAGTTAAGTGTAGCTATACGTTCGCCAGACGCGCTAGGCTTGTGCTCTATGGGCAAGCAGCACGCTAATCAATTAAACTTTGAAATAGACAGCACCCGAGCACCACAGGGCTGTGGTCAGGTTATTGGTGGTTTTTTAGCTGCCCACGGTATTGAGCAGCCAGAAAACGCCCATTTATATGAAAATTATTTATAGTTTATTTATTTCTTGTTTTACGTCAAAGCTTGAATCGGTAACTATGGTTTCAAGGGTTTGCACACGCTCTTTTAATGCTTGAACTTGCGCATTTACTTCAGCAAGGTGCTTATTAGCATCGCTATTATTATTTTGCATACGGTGTTTAAATTCTAAATGTTTTTTGTACATATCGTATATAACTCCAGAGCCAACAGATATAAGTACAATTAATACAATCATGGTAGTGCCCGACATAACCGCTTCCTGTTAATTACTTTGGTTAAAGTATAACCGTAATACATTTACGATAAAGCGCCTAATTGTAACTTTATTTTTCTAAATGTTGATTGCCGGTGTGCTGGTAGTTTATACATTGGCTATATTGTGTAATGATTAAGCAAAGAGTTTGCCCCTTTTATTAACTAATTAAGTGAGCTGCTATGTTAAATAATAAAATTCCTCCACTTGTTGTTGTGCTTTTTTTTGCATTAATAATGGCCTTAATTGCACATTATAGTGTGATTGATTTTAGTGCCTTTATTTTATATTTAACGGTGAGTTTAGTAACTATAGGCTGCGTATTTTGTATTGCC
Source organism: Pseudoalteromonas nigrifaciens (assembly GCF_002221505.1). Taxonomy (NCBI): domain Bacteria; kingdom Pseudomonadati; phylum Pseudomonadota; class Gammaproteobacteria; order Alteromonadales; family Pseudoalteromonadaceae; genus Pseudoalteromonas; species Pseudoalteromonas nigrifaciens. The sequence goes on from NZ_CP011036.1 coordinate 1,251,792, forward strand.
GGATTGGTTAGTTTTCGTTTGGCTAACACCACAGTAAACCCAAGTAAACCAGAGCAAGCGACAAGTTTAGTTACCAGTGGCGTTTATAGGTTTTCTCGTAACCCTATGTATGTGGGTTTTGTATTTATACTACTAGGGTGGGGTATTTGGTTAAGCTCGTTATGGGCACTTTTGTGTGTGGCGGGTTTTATTGCCTACTTAACACTGTTTCAAATTATTCCTGAAGAGCGGGCGCTTACTCAGCTCTTTGGTGAGGATTACATCCAATACAAAAACAAAGTAAAACGCTGGCTATAAACAAGCACCCATAAAAAAGGCTATCGATGATAGCCTTAATAAATTGTTTATTCGTATTCTAGCGGGTCGGTTAAGTTATTGACCTCAAATGCTTCTAAGCGCTCTTGGCATGCTCCACATTTACCACAGGCTTTTTCACGGCCGTTATAACAGGTCCATGTTTGGCTGTAATCTAAGCCCATTGCAATACCATCGGTTAAAATATCAATTTTTGTATTGTTTAAATACGGGCTAAAAATTTCTACGGCATCGTAGTTGGCAATGCGGCACACATCATCCATTTTTTGCACAAATTCAGGACGACAATCAGGGTAAATCGCATGATCCCCAGAGTGGGCACCATAATAAACCTGGCTCGCTTTAAGCGACACTGCATAACCTACCGCTAAAGACAGTAAAATCATATTACGGTTTGGCACTATTGTGCTTTTCATGCTGTCTTCTTCGTAATGGCCTTCTGGCACGTCAATATCATCAGTTAAAGATGAGCCGCCAATAATTTGATTAATAGCCGAAATATCAACAATTTTGTGTGGCACATTTAATTGCTTACATACCTGGGCTGCCACCTTAAGTTCTTTTACATGACGCTGACCATAGTCAAACGATAAGGCATAAACATCATGTCCTTGTTGCAGGGCCTTATTTAATACGGTAAATGAATCCATACCGCCGGAATAAATAACTACTACTTTTTGCGTCATATCTGGTTTTGCTCTTTAGTTTTAATAGAGGTTTATATCAGGGCACGATATACTACATGCCCACGGCATAAATAACAATTTTTGCGCTGCGCTATTTAGTCCTTAATGGTAGCAATTTTGCTGCTTGATCGTAAGTGAGTTCTCTTTTGTACAAAATAAATGAAGTGTTTGAAACCATCCAAGGTGAAGCTAGTTATACTGGTACACCGTCTATATTTTTGCGTTTGCAAGGTTGCCCAGTAGGGTGCTCTTGGTGCGATACAAAACAAACATGGGATGTTGATAATGTGTACAAAGTGTCGCTTGACGAAACAGTAGAAAAAAAAGCCGATTCAGATCATTGGGCACAAGCCAGCGCAGCAAACATATTAGCGTTATTTCAATCACGTGGTTATACCGCAAAGCATGTGGTGATCACAGGTGGCGAGCCTTGCATGTACGACTTAAACCCAGTGTGTAATTTATTGCACGAAAACGGCTTCAGTACGCAAATAGAAACCAGCGGCACCTTTGAAATACTTGCCCCAGCGCAAACTTGGGTTACTGTATCGCCAAAAATTAATATGCGCGGCGGTTTTGAGGTACTTACAACCGCCATGCAGCGCGCCAACGAAATTAAACACCCCGTTGCCATGCAAAAGCATGTAGAGGAGCTAGAAGAGCTGTTTGTTAAAACGGGTGTTAACCCTAAATTGGTTTATTTACAGCCTATTAGCCAAAAAGAGTCAGCAACTAAACTGGCTATTAAAACCTGTATTGCTAAAAACTGGCGCTTATCAATTCAAGTGCATAAGTATTTAGGGATTAACTAATAATTAAGCCGGGTTTTAAGTGATTAGCTTTGAGCTAATACCAGCTCGGCGTTAATTTATATTACGTAGGTCGGATAAGCGAAGCGCCATCCGACACCCTTAATTACATCTACCCTAAAGCTTACTTCGCTAATACTAATAACTAGTTTACTATGCGCCACCCAAATTACTTACCCTTTAATAACTAGGCCAATATGTCCGCAAATGCTTTATACACAGATCTCTCTGGTTACTATGACTTAATGTGCGCTGATATAGATTATCAAGCTCAAAGCCATTTTATTAAACGGTTACACCAAATTTTTGGTAATGGCGCAAATACACACCTAGATTTAGCGTGTGGCACAGGCCCGCATGTACGGCATTTTATTAATTTTGGCTATACAAGCAGTGGCCTCGACATTAATCAACCTATGCTAGATAGAGCCGCTATTCGCTGCCCAGAAGCACAATTTACATTGCAAAATATGAGCGAGTTTACCGTAGCGCAGCAGCAAAATTTAATTACCTGTTTTTTGTATTCAATTCACTACTGTGATGGCATTGAAAAATTAAAAGCATGTATCATCAGCGTACATAACGCACTAAAAGCCGGTGGCATGTTGTGTTTTAACGCAGTTGATAAAAATACTATAAATAACGATTCATTTGTAAAACATACAGCAACTAGTGAAAATAGTTTATTTACCTTCAGCTCTGGCTGGCATTACAGTGGCACGGGCGAAAAACAGTCGCTAAAACTGCGTATTGAAAAAACCACAAGCGATGAAACATTCATCTGGAATGATGAACACCCCATGGTGGCGCTTAGCTTCACCGAGCTAAAAGCAGTTTTGCAGCCTTATTTCGAAATCCATATATTTGAGCATAACTATGAGCAAATAACCCCGTGGAATGGTAATTCGGGCAATGCTATTTTTGCTTGCGTAAAAATTTAAGACAAACGACGTAGGTTGGGTAGAGCGTAGCGAAACCCAACGAATACCCACCCCCTAATAAACCCGCATTATATATTTGAAAACGTAGGTCGGATAAGCGAAGCGCCATCCGACACAGCAAAATATCTTGCCAATTATTATCAGCATTTAGCGTTGTCGTACGATTGGAGATCATTCGTTAATTAATCGTGATGTCTGAAGTCAAGATTTGACCCCCTTGTCTCGACCCCCTTGTCTCTTTGTCTCTACAGGCGGCATTTTTTCACACGGCCCTTGCCGAGCAGTGGCAATTTGCGCCGGTATTTTATCTAATGACATAGTATTAACTTATCAATGGCTTTATCTTATAGTATAAAAATTCTACTCTATCGGCAGTAACATAGCTGGCGAAAAACAGTTGCCGCTAAAACACAAAAGCAGGAAAACTATGAAAACACTGTTAATTGTTGCCCATGCGCCCTCTAAAAATACCCAGTTAATGGTTAATGCTGTTTTGACAGGGGCACAGCATCCAGAAATTGAGCAAGTACAAGCCCGCTGGGTATCACCATTAAACGCCACACCTGAAGATGTATTAGCTTGCGATGCGATAATTATGGGCACGACGGAAAACCTCGGTTATATGAGTGGCGCATTGAAAGATTTTTTTGACCGTTGTTATTACCCTTGCCTAGATGTAAAACAGGGTTTGCCTTGTGCATTATTTGTTCGTGCTGGTAACGATGGTACTGGTACTTGCCGAGCAGTTGAATCAATTTGTAGTGGCTTGCGTTGGCACTGGGCTCATCCACCATTAGTGTGTCGTGGCGACTGGCAACCAGCGTTTCTTGAGCAATGCGAAGCGTTAGGTATGACCATAGCAGCTGGGCTTGATGTGGGGATTTATTAACGAACCAAAACACAGGGTAAGCCGCGTGCTCTACCCAGGCTGAGTATACTTACCCGGGCCAATATGCTAAGGTTTAAATTAAAATAATTGTAGGAGAAACAAAATGTTAGCAGAATCAGAATATACGATGAATAACTTGTTTGCGCAATTAGGATTAGACAGTTCGGATGACGCCATTAATGAGTTTATCGAAAAAAATCAATTAGCAGCAGGCGAATCATTAAAAGAATCTAAGATTTGGAATGATAGCCAACGCACGTTTCTCCAAGAGGAATGGGATAAAAACAGCATGTGGACTCAAGTCATCGATGATTTAAATTTACTTTTGTCAAACGTCGCTGAGTAAATAAATTTGCAGTAATTATCAGATAATAGATATGTCGATCTTAGGCGTAGCGAATGTAGAACAAAAACCATAGAAAGCCGTAGGGGTCAAATCTTGACTTCAGACATTATCATCATTGAGCGTTTGATAGTCACTGTGAGTTTACCTTTAGATGAAAAGTATAATTTAATCAACACCCACAAAAAAGCGTTGCCCTTGAGCAACGCTTTTTTAAGTCTAATTTCTAACAGCGAGTAACTTACTCTGCCGCTAACTTATTCTGCTGCGAGATAATCCAACACTACCTGATGGTGATCTTTGGTTTTAAACTTATCGAACAGGTGTTTAATTTTGCCGTCTTGACCGATTAAAAATGTCAGGCGGTGTATGCCGTCGTATTCTTTGCCCATAAATTTTTTGTAGCCCCAAATTCCAAATGCATCTGCAATGGCGTGATCTTCATCTGAGAGTAAATCGAAGTTAAGTTCTTTTTTAGTTTCGAAATTTTTAAGGCGTTTAATTGGATCTGGGCTTATGCCTACTACGCGGGTGTTAAATTTTGCCAGTTCTGCTTGCTGGTCGCGTAGGTTTTCGGCTTGTACGGTACAGCCTGGTGTTGACGCTCTAGGGTAAAAATAAACCAGTACTTGTTGCTGTTTTAACAACTCGCTTAAGGTGATTGTTTCGTCGTTTTGGTTTTGTAAGCTAAAAGCGGGGGCGTTGTCGCCGGCTTGTAATGGGCTGATTTTGTTCATGCTTGCTCCTTAATTTAACGAATACGTCTAAATATATAGTCTACGTTGAGAAGGTGAGAAAGTTTTTCAAAACTAATTTTAAATTGGTCTACATCTACTTCAACAGGAATATTAAACTCTAGTTCACAGCGCATTCTCATTACTGCTTCTTCGTCATCATAAGTGTCTGACTTTAGTGAGCAAATAATAATATTGTTGTCTGCAAAAAAGCGCGTAACTTTACTCAAAGTGCCGGGTGTGTCGGTGCCTGTGTACTCTAATGTGTAACCGGCGCGAAACGCTCCTTGGTTATGACTTGCTGTGCGCTTCATCATAGTGAGCAAACCCAGTTCCATCGCTTTGGTAGGCAGGGTGTGTTCTATGCGGCTAATAGCCGACATGTCACCGCTAAGTAGCATGATAAATGTAAATTCGTTACCTAAAATAGCAATGCGGCTATCTATTATATTACAGTGGCAATCGCTTACTAGCTGAGTTAACTCACTAACTATGCCAGACCTGTCTTCGCCAATAGCTGTTAAAACAATTTGATGATTTGAGTGTGCAGTCATGGGTTTAAATACCTAAGTTACTTGAATTACAACAGCGCAGTTGGCAACACAAAAAGTAAACACATAAAGTTGCGTGGCGGCGAAGTTTAACACAAAAACGTGTTTAAACTACACAGGCTGCTAATTTAGCAGTTTAAAAGTACAGTGTTTCTTGTTTTTACAAGCATGGGAAAGTACCATAGCCCAAATGTGTCTATTTGTTGCTTACTTTTGTTAACAGAGGTGAGTATTAAGCAACCAGGCAACCAAATTATAACTGTAAAGTTAATATTGATTTTACACTGAACCAAATCGGCATTACCCACTCATATACTTGTTAAAACAATTAAAGGGTATGCTAAGGAGAAATATCTGTGCAGTATTGGATCCCAAAAGCACTAACAGTAAGTGTATTGGTAAGTTTATCAGGATGTAGTGTATTTACTAATGATGCACATGACGAGCGTAATTATCGCGCTCATGAAGCAGTAAAAGTGCCTGCATCGTTATCACAACCCGCTCAAGATCCAACATATAAAATGGATGTAGGCCAATATAGTAATAATCCAGATGCTACAAATTACCGTCCGCCTGCTCAAGTACTTACAGTAGCAAAGGGTAGTTGGGTTGAAGAAACAGATAAAAACGCCCGTGTTTATTTTGATAAAAACGATGGTATTGATGACCTAGATGAGTTTATTTGGGAGTCTATTAATGCGGTTTTAGCCGACAATAACACGCAAGCGACTAAAGCAGACAAGCTACTAGGCATTATAGAAACAGATTGGTACGCTATTATTAAGCCAGAAGAAAGCTGGTTATGGAATAGCAACGAAAGTGTTGATTTAGAACGCTTTAAATTTACAATTGAAGAAAAGTCGCATCAGCGTACGGCTTCATTAAGTGCTGAACTTATTGACTTTAAAGGTGATGAGCCTTTAAGTGATTTATTTAAGCAACAGTTAGAAGTGCGTGCACTTAACCAAGTTATTAGCGAGTTTGATTATCGTTATCGTCAACTTGAAGTTGATATGCGCAAACGCCAAGGTATTATTTCTTTAGAAATGGGCTTTGATAACAAAGGTAATGCAGCACTTGTAACTGAGCAGTCGTATGAAGCTGTATTTGACCGTTTTTCAGGGTTTTTAGAGCGCTTGTCGTTCACTATTGTTGAAATTAACCCAGATACAGGCTTAATTACGGCAGATTATAAAAAACCAGAGTCAAGTGTATGGGATTCTATTTGGGGTGACGAAGTAACCCAATTACCTATTGATGAAGGTCAATATCAAATATTAGTAAGTAAAACCAAACAAGGCGGCACTAGTCTGACCTGGATGGATGAACAAGGCGATACGCTTGAGCCAGGTACTATGAATGGTTTACAGCAAGCATTAGTGGCTGCACTCATTCAGCGCGGTATTAATATTTAATAATAATAAGTTTTTACCACAAAAAGAGCACTTTGCTCTTTTTGTGGTTTTTATAGGTTAAAAATATGTCTCAGTTACCCACTTCGTCGCAATATAATATGCGCACTTGGCTTACCTTTTTAGTTCCTTCGCTAATTGGTTTGTTTTTATTTATGACACCAATCCCTATTGCTGATGGTATGACCATTCCCATTGCATTAATGGCTAAAGCAATTAAAGAGGGAATTAGCTCTGTTATGATTGAGCTGCTTACATTCATTATTTGTGTAACGGGTGTGCTTTCGCTATTAGCTAAAGTTGTTAAGCCTAGCTTTATTAAAAAGTCTTTTATACTAAAACACTTATTTGATGTTAACTGGCTTTGGCTAGGTATTCGCTTACTGGGTATGCTGTTTATTGTTTTGACCTTTATTAGTCAAACCGGCGCAGACGTGAGCTCGGCGCTTCCTGCGTTTTTATTACCGGTATTTAATGCTATTACCTCGGCAGATACGGGCGGCTTGGTTTTAAACGATTTATTGCCTATTTTGTTTTCGGTATTTGTTTTAGCGGGGTTATTACTGCCGCTGTTATTAAATTTTGGTTTGTTAGAGCTAGTGGGCACCTTGTTTACTAAACTTATGCGTCCGTTATTTGGTGTGCCGGGGCGCAGTGCTGTTGACTGTGCGGCGTCGTGGTTAGGTGATGGCAGCGTAGGTATTTTAATGACTGCGCGTCAGTACGAAGAAAAACATTACACTGAGCGTGAAGCGGCCATAATTGGTACTACGTTTTCGGCAGTTTCGATTACCTTTAGCTTAGTGGTTATTGAACAAGTGGGCTTAGAGAGTCACTTTGCACCGTTTTATTTAACAGTGTGTTTAGCCGGTGTGGTTGCTGCGATTATTGTGCCGCGCTTACCGCCGTTACGCTTCAAAAAAGATAGCTTTATAGATGGCAGTAAACGCGATGAGCATGCTGAGTCTGTACCAAGTGGTAAAACCTTGTTTGGGCATTCTTTAGATGTTGCGTTAGCTAAAGCGCATAGATCGCCAGGGTTTAAAGGCACGTTAAAAGAAGGCTTACACAATGCATTTGATATGGTGTTTGCTGTATTACCTGTCGTAATGGCGGTAGGTACATTTGCGTTAATTATTGCCACATATACCCCTGTTTTTCAGTATTTAGGTATGCCGTTTATTCCATTTTTAGAGCTGCTACGAATACCAGAAGCTGAGCTTGCTTCACAAACGATTATGGTTGGTTTTGCTGATATGTTTATTCCTTCAATATTAGCAGCGGGCACAATTGAGAGCGACGTAACCCGTTTTATTATTGCGGCAATGAGTGTAACGCAACTTATTTATATGTCGGAAGTGGGTGCACTTTTACTAGGCAGTAAAATACCGGTTAATATTTTTGAATTGTTTATTATTTTTATTCTTAGAACCTTAATCACTTTACCAGTTATTGCCTTAATGGCGCACTGGTTAGTTGGTTAGTTGGTTATAAAGATTAAGCAGTAAAAAGCCCTGATATTCAGGGCTTTTTTGTATCTGTAGAGTTAGTTTTATCGGGCTTTGTTTTTTTAAAGGGTAAATTTGCCGAGTGCTTTAGCAGTGCAAGATTACCAATAATAATAGCAAATACAATGATAACAATAACAACCATGTGCCAAGTTTGCATAGCAACGTCCGTTAATTATAAGCAAAGTATAAGTGTGAGCGTTTTAGTTTAAAACAGCAATAAAGTGACTTAAAAAATGGTGCTAATGCTGTATTTAAAAGCGTTTTGCTACCGATAGAGTTAAAAAATTTAGCCCGGGGTTGGGATCTTTAAAGCCCGCATTAGAGTAATGAATAATTCTTAGCGCCACGTTGGTTTCGCCAAAATCAGCAACTAAGCCAATTCTGTCTTCAAACTGATAGTGAGTGCTAATGTTTTTACCCGCAAAATAGGTTTCATCAACCAATGAAATACCAATACCCGCTTCTACATATATGGGGGTATTGTTAATGCTAAATGCTGGGAACAACAGCACAGGCGACATGGCAAGCACTACATTAGACTGTGTTTTATCGCCATGGTTATATTGCCAAAGGTTTACACTGGTTTCGAAATAAAAGCGCGTATCGCCAAGTAAAGACTGCAACCCTGTAGGATAATATTGATGGGCTAGTTTAAAGCCATTTACGCCACCTTCTCCCTTGAGCAGATCAATTGCGTAGCCGTGCTGCGATTGTGCGAATGCGTGTTGACTCGTGAATAATAAAACAAATATAAATAATGATAAAAATGACGTTTTCATAGGTGTCAGTGCTGTACCTGAGTTAAATAGTGACTAAATAGTAAGGGCGCAACATGGGTGTTTTCAATGGGACAAAAATACGCTTGTATATAGGGTGTTAACCGAGGTTGATTAACTAATTGAATTTATTTACTTTGTTTTATTGGTGCTAAATGGGCATTAATAAGTTGCTTATTTAAGTCTATTTAAAGGTGTAATTATCGCGTAAATTAGCGTCATCTTAATCACACAGACAATAATTTATTATGAAGTTTTTAAAACTGTTTCTCGTTGTAGCTGTATTCTTTAGCGGCTCACTTTTTGCTCAAACGCAACAATCTCCACAACAACTCCTTAAAAGCGTAGCCGATACTTTATTTGCCGATATAGCCCAAGTTAATGCCAAAGGCGATGCAAGTAAAGAAGACATGTTTAACATTGTTGAGCAGCGCTTAATGCCGCATATTGATATAAAATTTGTAGCATTTAAATTATTAGGCAAACATATAAAGGGCATTGAGCGCGAGCAAGCAGTTAATTTTATTGATGCAGTAGAGCATTATTTAACAGGCACTTATGCCGGTGCTTTAATGAAGTACACTGGTCAAAAAGTAGTTTTTGAGCAAGATAACGCTTTGAGCGACTCACAGTACGCTACGGTTAAAACCCAGATAATACAAGCAAATGCGCCTACTATAGATTTACATTTTAAATTGCGCTTAGGGAAAGATGAACAATGGAAAGTATACGACATAGTTGCAGAAGGCATTTCATTGCTCAGCGCCAAGCAAAAAGAAATTATACAACGTATTTCTGATGTAGGTATAGAGAGCGTTATTAGCGAATTAAAAAGCAACTAATAGTAGATTATGTGACCCTGATTAAGTCCAGCTCCAACCAAATAAGCAGCCAACTAGTTATGTAGTTGGCTGCTTTTTTATTTTATAAGTATTGCGTTACTTTGCGCTAGCGTGGCGATCAAGGTGTGCTAGAATATCGGCTCGTCGATTAAGCGTGGTGTCAGCTAAAAGCTGCTATAACTGACCACTGTCCCAAGCTACACTGGAGTTGTGTTGTTTTAATGGAAAATGTACTGATTTGGCCAAAGGAATACCCATTACTTATCAAAGGACTTGTAGAACAAAATGGTGCCTTTATTTTAGATGCTTTAGAAGCTTGGCCTGCCTGTCGTTCTACCCATGAAGATGATGGAGTATGTACTACTGTTTTACCGCCCATATTTTATTTAGCGTGGTTTACTCCGCTGGAGCCTTTTGAAGAGTGTTATTTTCAACATATTTGCGAGTATGACGAAAGTGCACAAACGTATATAAGCGCGGTAAAAGAACATTATTTTGATAACGAATATACCCCCGAAAGCTTAGTACTTATGCTTTGCCAACGGCTCGAAAAATACGCGAATGTATCGGCGCAAAATGAGATTGATACACCGCAGTCGTTATTTAGTTTATTTTTTGCTAAACGCTACTTTACTCTAATTGAGCATGCGTTAAATAATCGCAGTAAATTATCGGCGGTTGACACGCTAGCTCTGTGGCAAGAAGTTGATTTTAGAGAGCGTTTGAGTGCTTATATTCCAGGTTCAATTGCCGATCTTGAGCATTTAACTGAACTGGCAAGTGAAAAAGTGGCTAAAGGCAAAGACTACTTTACTTTACTCACTCAAGTATCGCCGGATGTAGATTCTGTGGTACTACTTGAAAAAGCTTTGCTTGCTCATTTAAATAAAAAAACCGCTAAGCAAATGATGGCCATGCGCTTTATTGAGCAAGGCGCAACAGGTACGCTTGCCGATGAGCACAATAAAACAGCCTTTATGTGGGCTGCTGAAAAAGGCTACGTAAATGTAGTTGAAACCCTGCTGAGCCAACAAGATAAAAAAGCAGTTGATGATAAGGGGAATACTGCCTTGCATTATGCTGTGCTCTCTAAAAACGAATCGCTTATGGTATTGCTGCTAAAGGCGGGGTATGACTTTAGAGTGCGTAATAACGAAGGGCTTAGCTGTTATCGCTTAGCGGTGAGCATAAAAGCGAGTAACTTAGTAAAGTGCCTTGAGCGCGACTTTGGTATTAAAGAGTTGTCGCCTGAAGGGCAGTTTGATCGCATTAAAAAAGTGCATGCGCTGCATGCTCTGGTTACTTTATTATTGCCGGTGCAATTGTTTTTCTTTTTTGATGAAACAATAACCATAAAAAGCGAATTAACATTAACTCTAACTATGATTGCGGCGGTGTGTTTCTTTTTTGCGGCTACTTTAAAGCGCTGCGCGCTGTACCCGCACATTAAACACCCGTGGGGATTATTTGTATTAAGAGGCTTTTCTTTAGTTAGCCTAGTAGGGCAGTTAGGTTTAGCCGCTATTGTAACCCTTGCCGCATTAAGTTCTTTAGTTTAAATATTTACAAGTTTATCTTTCGAGGTTAAATTTGCAGCAATGTGTTTGGCCGTTAGGCATGGCAGAGCCTATGTAGTGTGGCTGTTCCCCATAAATAGGCGATAACGATGCATAAATAAAAAACGCGCTAATTAGCGCGTTTTTTGTGTTTAAATTATAATTTAATCTGTTTTTTCGTGCTCGTGCGCTGCTTTTTCTTCGGCGAGATCGTCTTTTAATTTACGAATTTTTAAGCCAAGTTCTTGCCCACGATGCCTAGCATAGTAGGTACAGCCAATAAACATAGCAGAGGCAAATAGTAGCTCTAACAATACCCATACCAGCTCATCTTGCGCTACCCAAAGCAATGTAAGGCCATGAATAAAGTAAAGCATAACAATAAAGTTTGCCCATGCATACGTATACGCTTTGTCTTGAATTATGCCTTTAAGAGGAAATAATAATGGCAGTATGTACACGGCAAAAATAAAGCCATTGCTGTGGCCTTCTCTCGGTGCAAATACAAACATCCATAACGGCATTAAAATTAATAAACCGACATAACCAAAAATCGCGGTACGTTGAAATTTAATAGTAATTGGCTTTTTAGCTGGAATTTCAGCTGTTTTCATTGAAGTTTTCTCGCAATTTGAGTGAGGCGTTTGCCAACACTTTGGCATATTTTAATTTCGTCTTTACTTAATTCAGTACTATTACTACTACCAGCAACATGTGTTGCACCATAGGGCGTGCCACCGGTTTGTGTTGCCAGCAATTCGGGTACATCGTAAGGTACACCGAGTAACATCATGCCATGGTGCAGTAACGGTAGCGATAAGTTCAGTAATGTGGCTTCGTTGCCGCCATGCATACTGCTTGACGACGAAAAAACACAGGCTGGCTTGTCAATTAATTGCCCTTTTAACCATAATTCGCTGGTGGTTTCCCAAAACATTTTTGCTTGAGAGGCCATCATACCAAAGCGAGTAGGTGTGCCAAAGGCAAGGCCATCACAGTTTATTAAATCGTCTTTAGTGATAATAATGTCGTGTGGGTTTTTAGCAACAAAAGTGCGCAGCAAAGCGCTGGCCCCTTGTTGCTCTATAGACTCGGCAATTTCATGGGCCATAGCTTCAACTGAGCCATGGCTTGAATGGTAAAGTACCACTATGGTCGTGCTCATTATAAAACGCTTAATACGTTTTCTGGAGGGCGACCAACAGCAGCTTTATCATTGTTAACCACAATAGGGCGCTCAATTAGTTTTGGATTTTGTACCATAGCATTAATAAGTGCAGCTTCACTGGTTTCATCTTTTAAGTTTAGCGTTTTGTAAATGTCTTCTTTGGTGCGCATTAACTCGCGTGCAGATGTAAAACCCAGCTGCTTAACTAATGTAGTTAGCTGCTCGCTACTTAAAGGCGTATTTAAGTATTCAACTATACTTGGCTCAATAGCTTTGCTTTGTAATAAAGCTAGGGTCTCGCGCGATTTAGAGCAGCGCGGATTATGATAAATAGTTACAGACATAAAATGCTTCCAATAAATGAGTTGCGGCCATTTTAGGCCAAGCGCTTGTAGACTTAAAGCCTAGCAAGCTCTTTTTGTAAAAGTCGGTATTGTGTAAGTAGCGCTTTTAACCTTTGTTGTTTAACTAGCTCGTTTGGCTCAATAAAGTTGAGTGCTTTTTGTATTTCGTCGGCAGCTTTTAAATAAGCGCCGTATTGCGATAATACATCGGCATTGGCTTCGTGATAGGCGGCGAGTTTTTCTTGCTTTTTATAGGCGTCGGTTAATAGTTGCTTACCTAAGCTGTGATCTGGTTTTTCTAGTAAAAAGCTTTTTAAGATGTTTTCGGCAAGCTCGTATTGCTTTGCTTCTAGGGCTGCGTTGGCATAGTTTAGCGTAATTACCTGATTGTTAGGGCGGTAATTGTTTAATTCTGCTAAATAGGTAACGGCTTCAGCGGCCTTTTTTTGCGCTATTAATAAATCGGTATAGGTATCTATATAAAATAAGTTTTTAGGATCGCTTTTTAGTAGTTCATCTAAAATAGGCTGCGCTTCATCAAGCTTTTTTTGATCCAGCAAACTAATGCCTAAGCCATATTTTAGGGCGGCATTATTGTAGCTATTTTCGCGAATTAATTTTCTAAACAGCGATTCTGCTGCTTCTGGTTTATTGTCGTATCTTGCCAGCACGCGACTCTTTGCTAAGTTAAACTCAAGGCTCGGGTTTACTTGGCGTTTAGGGTATTGCTGCGCACGCAATCTTACATCAGACACACGGCTCTCAGGAAGCGGGTGAGTAAGTAAAAACGCAGGTGGCTTATATTTATAACGAATTTGCGCAGCGAGTTTAGTTAAAAATTCACTTGATGCACGCGGATCAAAGCCTGCATTATTAAGCGTTTGCATACCAATACGGTCGGCTTCTTGCTCTGCTGAGCGGCTATGCGTTAGTTGGCTAAATGCCGATTGTGTTTGGCTTGCTGAAATAATAGCAATACCAGCATCGGGCACGACGACAGCGGCTAAAATACCGGCAATCATTCCGGCTATAGTCATTGCGCTGTTGTCTTGTTGCTGCTGTAGGCGCCGTGCTAAATGGCGCTGGGTAACGTGGGCAATTTCATGGCCAAGTACCGATGCAAATTGACTTTCATCATCAGCTTGCGCAATTAATCCGGTGTGTACGCCAACATGGCCGCCATAAAATGCAAAGGCGTTTATTTCAGAGTTATTTAACCAAAAAAATGAAAACGGAAACCGCACATCATTGGCGCTAGCCACAAGTTTACGGCCCACTGTGGTTAAGTACTCATCAAGCACAGGGTCGTTAATTATTGGCGACGAGCCTCTAATTTGCATCATCATTACTTCGCCAATCGCTTGTTCTTTTTCGAGCGGCAGCACTTGTAAGGCTGAGGTACCTAAATCTGGCAATTTAAAGTTTGTTTGCGCCTTTAAAGGCTCACTTACTAATAGGCTAAATGTAAGCGCGGCACTACATAAAGTGATAAAGGCTGATTTTAGCTGCATTTTATTCCCTGTTAATTGGTTCACCAAGAGCAATTTTGGCAATGTTTATTTCGTCACTGCATGCACGGCTGTCTTTTTCACATAATTGATAAAGCGCTTTTATTGTGACCCCATCTAGCTTTACTACGTTCAATTGTATTTGTAAAAAAGTAATAATTTTATGCACTACCTTGTGTGCGTGTAAAATAATAGCTTTATCGGCTTTGTCTCCACGTTCAAAATAAAAGCCAATAAATGTATGTAATTGATTTATTCTAATTAAGCACTTCATGGAAAGTGGATCCCATACTTTAAATTCCATAAAACGATTATTTTTAACGTATTGATCAATAATAACATCTTTAGCGTACGGTTGAGCCCAAAGCTCAAAACCACGATCGGTAAATACTTGATGCAGTGCAATGCGTGGCTTTTTATTACATTGAATTTCGCCTAGCTCGGTTTCGTAGCCGTCAAGTAGATCAAGGTTCCAATTACGTTTGTCTAAAAGGCTTTTTACTGCATTATCAAACCCATGTTCTAAAATACCTTCAGCTTCGCTGACCGATGAGGCAACAAGGTGATAAAAAGGTGGTAATTCGCCCCAATTTATTTGTTTTTTATACCAATTAATCTCTTTGAGTGTTGGATTACTGGGTAATTGCGCTTTATTATGCGTGCCAGGCATTAACCTATCCTTACTGCTAATTATGCCCTAAGGATAAACTATTGCCGAGGTTGTTTTAAGGAAAAGTTATGCATGTTCACACTTAATACATTTTTAGGTGGTGACTATGGGACTTATTATTGATGTGAACTCAAGGTGAAACGAGTATGCTAGAGCAAAATTTATCAGCTTATAAATGCCCACAGCAGTTTATTCAATTTAAACTTGGGCTGCGTAAAGCCGTGTCGTTACAACAAAGTATTACTTTTAGTTTTAATAATGCAGAAAATATAAACGACATTGAACGATTTTTACAAAAGCATGCATATTGTTATACCTTAAATAAGCGCCAAGGAATGTTATTAGTGGAGCCATTACGTGTTTGAATATATAAAAGCGTGGTACGAAAAAAAGTTTTCTGATCCTCATTCAGTTACTTTATTATTTTTATTATTGGCGTTAGTAGCCTTATTATATTTTATTGGATCTTTGATAGTGCCGGTATTGGTGGCACTTATTATTGCCTATTTACTCGATTGGCCGGTACTGCACTTAGAGCGTTTTGGGTTAAGGCGTTTTACCGCTACAGTAATTGTTATGCTTATATTTACAGGTATTATGCTGACACTTATTTTAGTTATTGGCCCTGTGCTGTGGCAGCAAACCAGTAATTTATTTCAAGAAACACCGCATATGGTAGAGCAAGGAAAATCGTTTTTATTGGCCTTGCCTGCGCAGTACCCTAGTTTAATTACTGCAGAACAAGTACAAACAATTGTATTAACAGTAGAGACTAAAGTAATTGAATTTGGTCAAGTAGTGCTGTCGGTGTCGCTCACGTCTTTAAAAGATGCGGTTGCGTGGTTAATTTACTTAATTTTAGTGCCCTTGTTAGTGTTTTTTATGCTTAAAGACAAACTAGAGCTTAGCCACAGTATTGCTAAACTTATTCCGCAACAACGACGCTTAATAATGCAGGTGTGGAATGAAATGAATCAGCAAATAATGAACTACATTCGCGGTAAAGTGTTTGAAATACTGATTGTTGGCTCGGTGTCGTTTATTGCCTTTACGGTACTTGATTTACGCTATGCTGCGTTATTGGGAGTATTAGTGGGCTTTTCGGTGTTGATCCCTTTTGTGGGTGCGGCATTGGTAACCATTCCGGTGGCGGCAGTGGCGTTGTTTCAGTTTGGAATTGAAACCCAATTTTGGACCATTTTAATTATTTACGGTATTATTCAAGCGCTTGATGGCAATGTACTAGTGCCTTTATTGTTCTCTGAAGCGGTTGATTTAAATCCGGTATTTATTATTGTAGCGGTATTGTTTTTTGGTGGCTTGTGGGGTTTTTGGGGCGTATTTTTTGCCATTCCACTGGCGTCATTAGTCAAAGCGCTGATCAATGCGTGGTCATCTACTCAAGAAGAAATCATTAAAGAGCTGAGCTAAAAGTTAACACCGCTTTAAGTATAAAAAAGCATAGAAAACGCATCTTTAAAACTAATTGATTATTATCTATTGCAGCCAAAACTATGTAATATTGGTATAAGATATATTTATTAGTAATAAGGTGCGTTTTTTAATGTCTGAGTATTTATTACCCGATGAGCCAGTAAAACAAGTTTACCTTGATGCAAATGCAACGACCCCTGTGTTGCCATGCATAGTTGATGTGGTGTGCCATGCAATGCAAACCTGTTTTGGTAATCCTTCTAGCCCACACATAACGGGTATTCAAGCTAAGCACTTATTGGAGCAAACTCGACAAAAAGCACGCGCGGTAATTGGCGCTAATAATGGTGATATTTTATTTACCTCAGGGGCAACCGAAGGTGTTCAAACGGCTGTAGTGTCTACGCTGATAAATGCTAAAACCCATAATAAAAAAAATCCGGTGTTACTTTATGGCGCTACAGAGCACAAAGCAGTACCAAATACCCTAAAACATTGGAATCAAGTGCTAGAGATTAACGCTCAAGTACTTGCTATTCCGGTTGATAGTAACGGTATTTTAGACTTAGATTTTATTGCTCAGCATATTGATGATGCGCTGATGATTTGCACTATGGCGGTTAATAATGAAACCGGTGTATACCAAGATCTAGCGGCAATAGAGCAGGTTATTCGTAATCGCAATAGCAGCGTGTCTTGGATGGTCGATTGCGTTCAAGCATTAGGTAAGCAGCAGCTTATGTTGAGCGAAACAACAATAGATTACGCACCGTTTTCGGGCCATAAACTCTACGCTCCCAAAGGCATTGGCTTATTATATATTCGTCAAGGCAGTGCTTATACGGCATTTATAGCCGGTGGCGGGCAAGAAAGTGGTATGCGCTCAGGTACTGAAAATCTCCCTGGTATTGCAGGACTTAATAAGTTATTTAGTTTGTTATTAGATAAAACCGATGGCACGTTTAAATCAAGTGCTGTGCTTGCGCAATATCGCAGCCAATTACACAATGCAATAAGCGATACATTTGGTGCCATTACCTTTAACCATGATTTTTCATACTCAGTGCCCACCACGCTTAATTTTGCGGTTAACGACTTAACCAGTAAAGAAGTTATTGATTTATTTGATGCTGCCGGCATACGCGTGAGCGGCGGCTCTGCGTGTAGTACTGGTGCTTCACAAAGTTTTGTACTAGATGCAATGGGTGCAAGCCAGTGGCAAAGTGAAAACGCCATACGTTTATCGTTTGGACCTGCCGCCACGCAACAAGATATTGACCATGCCTGTGAGCGAATTCGCGCCCTTAAACAAGTATTACAAGCAAATTGCCTGGTAGTATCTGACAGCGCTACACCTACGCAGGAATTATGTGCACTAGGCTTAACCCAATTTAGGCACCAAGGCGCGTGCAGCTGGTTATATGTTAATAGCAACAACCAAGCGGTGATCATCGACCCTATTATAGAGTTAATACCGCGCTTTGAAAAAATAGCCAATACGCAAAATTTAACCATAGCCGCTATTTTAGACACCCATGCTCACCAAGAGCGTAATAGTGCAATTACCCTATTACGCAGTGTGTTAGCAGCACGTTTAGTAGCAGGAGAGGTTGATCAATTGGGTTGGCCAGTTAACAAAACGGTGATTAATTTAAATGGGCAACGCCTAGAAAAACTTGCCACACCTGGGCATAGCCAAGACAGTGTGAGTTACTTATTAAAAGAAGCCTCGGGTGAGGTTCGCTATTGTTTTTGTGGTGATCTCATTTTACCAGCGGGGCTGGGTAATACTCATTTGCTTGGTGGTAGTGCAGAGCAAATGTCTGACTCGTTAATATTATTAGCGCAGCAGTTAACCCCAGAGGCGGTTATTTGCTCAGGACACGATTACCAACAGTGTTTTGCTATGAACTGGGCGGTGCAACAACAGCAAACTCCTTTATTGAGCGCATTATTATCTAAGCAAATAACGAAAGATGAATTTGCTGCTAAAAAGCAGCAGCGCGATGAGCAAAAACAAACAGATAATAACAACCAGCTTTGTGGTTATGTAAATGCGCAACCAGATACAAATACACAGCAATTGAGTTATTCACAGGCAAAAGAAATGCTCAGCCACGGCAATGTATATTTAATTGATACGCGCGAACCCTATGAGCATGGCGCTAATAATATTTCATCGCTGTTAAATGTTGCTACGGCTAAAACCTTAAATATTCCGCTTAGCCGTATGGCAAACGCAATAGTAGAGCAGCAGCTAGATAAAAATAATCAATATATTTTAGTGTGCCGCAGTGGTAACCGCTCAAAGTTGGCAGCAGCTAATTTAATTGAGCTAGGTTATACCTCGGTTTATAATTTAAATGGCGGTTTGGCACTGGGAAGTTAAAATTAGTTAGCAAATAAATATAATTAAGGCCGGCATTTGTCGGCCTTTTTATTTATTTGCCAAATTAAGCTAACTGAGTCGCCTCTGAATGGGTTGTTAAATTAATATATTAATTTTATGATACCGGTGTCAAAAGCAAAAAATTACGTTATCATTCACAGCATAAAATATAAAAACAGCTCATTTTTAACTTTGCTATATATGTTAATTAACTAAGTTTTATATAATAAATACATTTAAATCAATAGATTAATATTTTAGGGGATGTTTACATGACTAACCGTTCGCAATTAGCAAGTTGGCAAGCGCTTGAAAAAAGTGCAACCAAGATGAAACAAAGCCATCTTAGGGATTTATTTGCTAAAGATGACGCGCGTTTTTCTCAATTTTCTACGCAAATCCCTGGATTATTATTTGATTACTCAAAACAACGTATTGATAAAGATGTTTTTACGCAGTTAATTGCATTAGCTAAAGAGTGTGACATTAGCGCTTGGCGTGAAAAAATGTTTAATGGTGAAAAAATTAATATCACCGAAAACCGAGCAGTGTTACACACAGCATTACGTAACCGCGCTCATACGCCACTTATTGTTGATGGTGAAAATGTAACTGAGTTGGTTGATAACGAACTTGCTAAAATTAAACTGTTTGTTGAAAAAGTACGCAGTGGTAAGTGGTTAGGCTACAGTGGTAAGCCAGTAAAAGATGTAGTAAGTATAGGTGTAGGTGGTTCAAACCTTGGCCCGCAAATGGCAACCGAAGCATTAAAAGCATTAAGTGACGATACCTTAAATGTACATTATGTGTCGAATGCTGACGGGGTACAAATTGCCTCGGTATTAAAAAATATTGATGCTGAAACAACCTTGTTTGTTATTGCATCAAAAACGTTTACCACGTCAGAGACAATGACCAACGCTAAAACAGCGGTTGATTGGTTTTTACAAACAGCTAAAGATAACGCCGCTATTGCTAAGCATTTTGTTGCGGTGAGCACTAATTTAGAAAAAACAGCCGAGTTTGGCATTAGTAACGACAACGTATTTACGATGTGGGATTGGGTTGGTGGTCGCTTTTCATTATGGAGCGCTATTGGTTTACCGATTGCATTATATGCAGGATATGACGCTTTTGAAGCAATTTTAGAGGGTGCGTACGAAGTTGATGAGCACTTTAAAAACGCACCACTAGAGCAAAATATTCCGCTTATTATGGCATTATTAAGTGTGTGGAATACCAGCTTTTTAGGTTATACCTCGCAAGCTATTTTACCTTATGACCAAGCGCTGCACATGTTGCCTGCGTACTTACAACAAGGCGAAATGGAAAGTAACGGCAAGCATGTTAACTTTGCGGGTGAAACTGTGCCTTATACAACAGTGCCAATTATTTGGGGTATGACCGGGATTAACGGGCAACACGCATTTTACCAATGTTTGCATCAAGGTAATGTTATTGTACCGGCTGATTTTATTGCCTCAATTAAGCCGCAAGTAAACGTT
Source organism: Pseudoalteromonas nigrifaciens (assembly GCF_002221505.1). Taxonomy (NCBI): domain Bacteria; kingdom Pseudomonadati; phylum Pseudomonadota; class Gammaproteobacteria; order Alteromonadales; family Pseudoalteromonadaceae; genus Pseudoalteromonas; species Pseudoalteromonas nigrifaciens. Next base: position 1,272,175 of record NZ_CP011036.1, read on the forward strand.
GATAAACATCACGATATTTTATTATCGAACTTTTTTGCGCAAACAGAAGCACTAATGAATGGCGTAGATGAGCAAGAGATCACCGCAGATTTAACCGCTAAGGGTAAATCTCAGGCACAAATAGATGAGTTACTAAAGCACAAAATTCATCAAGGCAACCGCCCAACTACCTCTATGTTACTAGATAGCGTAGACGCTAAAACGGTAGGGCGCTTAATTGCGTTGTATGAGCATAAGATTTTTTGCCAAGGCATTATTTTAGAAATTTGCTCATTTGATCAATGGGGTGTTGAGCTAGGTAAAGGATTAGCATCAAAAATAGAAGCAGAGTTAGTTGATGAGCGCGTTAAATATGCTCATGATAGTTCAACTAATGGTTTAATGGCGTATTATAAGCAACATCGTACGCAGTAAAAATTTAGCTTAGTAACATAAGCAACCAAATACCTTTGAACGGGTAGCGCTGGTGTACTTAGGGACTGTATTTTTGTGAGAGGAATTACAGTTCCCTAAGGCCCATTTTTAAGCGCAGATGATAAAATTAAAAATAAATAGCCAGCAGTGTGGTTAAATAAAAAACATCATCATCACAGCATAACAAAGCAGGTTTTTGTGCAAACATATTTATAAAAACCGACATCATTCAAGCAATAAACCGCTATATCTGATTACCTAACGGGTAGTGCCAGGTAGCACAAACGTAGAGAGTAACTATGCTTAATCCTTTTGATATTATAATTTTTGGGGGCGGTGGTGACCTTGCGTTACGCAAATTACTACCTGCAATGTATCGAGCATATCAAGAAGGTAATTTACCTGAAGGCTCACGTATTTTGCCAACGGTACGCGAAGAAACCCAACGTGCTGAGTACATAGAAACAGCACACAAAGCCTTAAAAGAGTTTTTAGCAAAGGATGAGTTTAATGCTAAAGATTGGAAAGCCTTTGCTACTTTTTTAGTACCTGTTGTTAGCAATGTAACAGCCCCTGACGATAACTGGGATGTGCTAAAAGGTATTTTAGATGAGCACGACAGCACTAAATCTCGCGTATTTTATTTATCACTACCACCTGCTGTGTACGGCACTTGCTGTGAAATATTATCTGTTAAAAACTTAATAACGCCTACTTCACGTGTAGTGGTTGAAAAGCCTATTGGTTATTGTGGTGAATCTGCTGAGGCTATCAATGGAAAAATCGCAGAGTATTTTAGCGAAGAGCAAATTTTCCGAATTGATCATTACTTAGGTAAAGAAACTGTTCAAAACTTAATGGCACTGCGTTTTTCAAACTCGTTGTTTGAAAACATGTGGGATGCTAAATCAATCGATAATATTCAAATTAGCATTTCAGAAACTGTGGGCCTTGAAACCCGTGCAGGCTTTTACGACAAAGCCGGTGCGCTGCGTGATATGGTTCAAAACCACTTGTTACAACTGTTATGTTTAGTAGCAATGGAATCACCCCATAAACTTAATGCCAATAGTATTCGCAACGAAAAGCTCAAAGTATTAGAAGCGCTGCGTCCACTTATTGGCAGCGACGTAGATAAAAATATTATTCGTGGCCAATATGTACCAGGTGATCTAAACGGTAAAATTGTACCAGGTTACTTAGAAGAGCTTAATGAAGGTTCAAGTAAAACCGAAACCTTTGTAGGTATTCGAGCGCATATTGATAACTGGCGTTGGGCAGGTGTGCCATTTTATTTGCGCACTGGTAAACGCATGGCTAAACGCTGTGCTGAAATTGTAGTGCAATATAAAAAAGTATCACACAATGTATACGAAGACAGCGTAGGCGAAATAGAGCCAAACCGCTTGGTGATTCGCCTACAACCAGAGGAAACTATTCAGCTAACATTGATGTCTAAACGCTTAGATAACCTTGAAATGCAGCTTGAGCCAGTAACGATGAATATTGAGCTTTCACAAGCCTATAGCAATGGTTTTCACTCAGATGCCTACAAGCGCTTAATGCTAGATGCAGCCGCTAATAATCCTTCGTTATTTATCCATCGTGATGAAGTACGCCAAGCATGGAAGTGGATTGATCCAATCATCGACCGCTGGCAAGAAAAAGGCAAACCGGCGCTTTATCGTGCAGGTAGCTGGGGCCCAGAAGATGCTGACGAATTATTAGCAGAGAACAACCATGTATGGTTTAACACCGGTGATAAGGGAGCATAATGGCAACAATAATTGAAAAGTTTTTTGATAGTAAAGAGGCGCTTACAGCAGAGCTGTCAGCAACACTTGAACAATCATTACGTGATGGCATAAGCAATGATGGCCGTGCAGTATTAATGGTATCGGGCGGTTCATCCCCTGCTGCTGCGTATAAGCATTTATCAACCCTTGATTTAAATTGGCAACATGTTGATGTTGCTATGGTTGACGAGCGTTGGGTAGATGCGAGCCACGAAAAAAGTAACGAAGCATTTATTAACAGCACGTTATTACAAAACTATGGTGCTGCGGCTAACTTTGTCACGATGAAAAATAGCGCCGAAACAGCGCAGCAAGGCACTGCAGTGTGTGAAGCTGCTTATGCTGCGTTAAAACGCCCGTATGATGTGACTATTTTAGGTATGGGGCCAGATGGTCATACTGCGTCATTATTCCCACATGCAGAGGGTTTAGACGTAGGCCTAAACTCGGATCAACTGGTGTGTGCAATTAATGCCATTGAAAGTGATGTAACTGGCAGTATAACTGAGCGTATGACACTTACATTAAACGCGATAGCGCAATCTAAAGTGGTTAAGCTACTTATTAGCGGTGATGAAAAACTCGCTGTGTATAAGCAAGCCAAAGCGGGCGGAGATGTAAACGACATGCCACTGCGCGCAGTGCTAAATCACCCAAGTATTAATATTGAGGTTTATTGGGCGCCGTAATTTAAAATGAGTGCGAATGAACAAATAAAAAGGCAGCTATAACTAGCTGCTTTTTTTATTTGTGTAATTATTATCCAAAATAACGTAGTTAGTAACGTGATTTTGTTAAAACTGATTAACATTAAAAGCAAGTCTGTATGTTAAATAGCCTTGCCGTGTGTGCTTTTTAAGCAGATTTAACCCTTGTTATGTGTACGTTTTTTGGCAAGGTGCAGATTTATTTAAATTTTATTTTATCAAAACGGTTGTCATAAAAGTTTCCCTTCCTTTTTTTGCTCAAAAGCATTAGCCTAAAGGTATTAACAAAGAAACATACAAATTAAAAATAAACGGAGCAGTAACATGGCGGAGCAACAAGTACAGCCTTTACACAACGAAAAACATGCCAATACTAAAATTAAAAACGGCATCAATGTAGAATTTATGAAAACGCAACATTTAGTGCCAGTAGTTGCACATGAATTTGCGCGTATAGCGAATGAATTTCCAATGTCTTTCGTTAAAAATAACGAAACAGGCACTTTTCAAGCAGTTGCTATGTTTGGCCTTGAGCCAGGCGAAAACTTGTTTGTTGAAGGCGATAAGTGGACGGCAGCATTTGCACCAATGGCTACGACGCGCTACCCACTAGGTTTAGTAAAACACCCAGATCAAGATCAATACGGTATTGTTATTGACGAAGCGAGCCCATTAGTTGGCGAAGAAGAAGGTAATGCGTTGTTTGAAAACGGCGAAGAAACTGACTACTTAAAGCGTCGTAAAGAAGCATTAGTATCGTTTATTGAGTTTTCTCAGATCACAGATGCTTTTACTAAGTTTTTAGCCGATAAAGAGCTTTTAGTAGCGCAAACGCTAACAGTTGATATTAAAGGCGAGAAAAAAGACATTAACGGTATTTACCTTATCGATGAGAAAAAACTTAATGAATTAAGTGATGCTGACTTTTTAGAGCTACGTAAACGTGGTTATTTAGCACCAATTTATTCTTTTTTAACGTCTACGCATCAAGTAGCACGTTTAGCTCGTTTAAAAGCGCAACAAGCGTAATAATTTAAACCAGCAAAAAAAAGCGCCTTTGGGCGCTTTTTTTATGTGTTTAAACTTACTTTACTTGATAAATAGTTAGCGACCATCCACATTGGTTTCACTGAAGTTTATAAGAGCTCATTATGAAAAAATCACTTTTAATGGCGCTTATCGCCACTAGTTTTATTAGCGTAAGCAATAACGCCTTAAGCGCAGAAGTACCTTTTGCTATTGCCATTCATGGCGGTGCGGGCACGATTGAAAAAAGTAAATTTACGCCCAAAGAAGAGCAAGCTTATCGTGCTAAATTAACCCAAGCGGTAGAGGCCGGTTATAAAGTACTTGAGCAAGGCGGCGAAAGCTTAGATGCCATAACGGCAGCGATTCAAGTGATGGAGCAGTCTACTTATTTTAATGCAGGGCGTGGCGCGGTTTATACTTACGATGGCAGCCATGAGCTCGATGCATCAATTATGGATGGTCGTAATCGTCAGGCGGGCGCAGTTGCAGGTGTTAAGCATGTAGAGAGCCCAATTAATTTAGCACGTTTGGTTATGGATAATTCAGTACACGTCATGCTCAGTGGGCAAGGCGCTGAAGAGTTTGCTAAAGAGCAAGGTATTCCCTTAATCGAAAATAACTTATTTGATACCGAGCACCGCTATAAAGCATTATTAAAAGCAAAGCAAAAATTAGATAAAGCCAAAGCAACCAGTAAAGACTATCAAGCGGCGCATAAAGCCTTGCCAAATAACTATAAAATGGGCACGGTTGGTGCGGTAGCACTGGATAAAAATGGCAATTTAGCAGCTGGTACATCAACCGGCGGTATGACCGCCAAACGCTATGGCCGTATTGGTGATGCGCCGGTAATTGGTGCAGGAACGTTTGCGGAAAATGAATCGTGTGCGGTATCGGCTACCGGCCATGGTGAGTATTTTATTCGTTACAATGTAGCCAGCGATATTTGTGCGCGCGTTAAATACCAAGGTAAAACCATAACGCAAGCAGGGGACGAAGTGATTAATGGGGTACTTGCACCAATAGGCGGTACGGGCGGTGTTATTATAGTGGATACTAAAGGTAATATTAGTTTGCCGTTTAATACCTCAGGTATGTACAGAGCCAGTAAATCAAATACCCAAGCCACTTATGTAGGCATTTTTAAAGGCGAATAAGCGCTTTATTTGTTTGGCTGGTGGCTTATATAACAAACTACTAAGCGTTATGCACTTTGTAGGATTAACCCCAGCCATTTAATTTGCTACAATTGCGGCTCTTTTACTAATTTTATAAGGTATGCGGGTGGTAAACCTAGGTCAGTTGTTTGGCGAGCTAAAGACGTGCTTGAAAAAAGATCAATTCATTTTTAAAAAACGCTTACATGGCGTAAAAAAAATAACCGATGAGAATAAGCATGCCAACGCGCTTGAAAAAATAGCGGCCGACATTACCCGTAGCCAAGCACTGCGCGCGCAGCGTTTAGCGGCTCTGCCTAAAGTGACTTACCCAGAGCAATTACCGGTGAGTCAAAAAAAGGATGTGATTAAAAACGCCATTGCTAATAACCAAGTGGTTATTATTGCAGGTGAAACCGGTTCAGGTAAAACCACGCAAATTCCTAAAATGTGTTTAGAGCTAGGGCGTGGGGTTGATGGCTTAATTGGCCACACCCAACCAAGGCGACTAGCAGCACGAACGGTGGCTAATCGTATTGCAGAAGAAATGCAGTGTGAACTTGGCCAACAAGTTGGTTTTAAAATACGCTTTAGTGATCAGGTCTCGAATAATACCTATATTAAACTAATGACCGACGGGATTTTACTTGCCGAAATTCAACAAGATCGATTTTTAAATCAATACGACACCATTATTATTGATGAAGCGCACGAACGTAGCTTAAACATTGACTTTATTTTAGGTTATTTAAAAAACTTACTCCCTAAGCGCCCCGATTTAAAAATAATAATTACCTCAGCAACGATCGATCCAGAGCGTTTTTCAAAGCACTTTGATGATGCGCCAATTATAGAAGTATCAGGGCGAACCTTCCCGGTTGATGTACGTTACAACCCAGTTACTGAGATAAATAAAGAGGATATGGAAGCCGAAGGCGACCAACTGCAAGGTATTTTTGATGCTGTAGATGAACTGTGTGCAGAAGGCCCTGGCGACATTTTAATATTTTTAAATGGTGAGCGTGAAATACGCGATACCGCCGATGCTCTCAGTAAACGTAATTTAAAACACACTGATATATTACCGCTTTATTCGCGACTATCAAACGCCGAGCAAAACCGCATATTTGCACCGCACTCGCGCCGCCATATTATTTTATCGACCAACGTGGCCGAAACATCGTTAACCGTACCGGGGATTCGTTATGTAATTGATCCGGGTACGGCGCGTATTAGCCGTTATAGTTACCGCACCAAGGTACAGCGCCTGCCTATAGAGCCAATATCGCAAGCCAGTGCAAATCAGCGAATGGGACGTTGTGGCCGCGTAGAGGCGGGTATTTGTATTCGTTTATACGCTGAGGATGACTTTTTATCACGCCCAGAGTTTACCGATCCTGAAATACTACGTACTAACTTAGCTTCGGTTATTTTACAAATGCTAGCGCTGGGTTTAGGCGACATGGCGCAGTTTCCGTTTGTGCAAGCCCCAGATAGTCGTAATATTAGCGATGGTTTAACCTTGCTTGAGGAACTCCAAGCAGTACATCCCACTAAACGTAACGACAAAACAGCGCTTACCCAGTCAGGCCGAGAATTAAGCCGTTTACCGGTCGATCCGCGTTTAGCTAAAATGGTGTTAACCGCACATAAGCTCGGTGCGCTACGTGAAGTAATTATTATAGTGGCGGCACTGTCTATTCAAGACCCCCGTGAGCGCCCGCAAGAAAAACGTGCTGCGGCAAACGAAAAACACGGCCGTTTTGATGATCCTGATTCAGACTTTATTGCATTTTTAAACTTGTGGAATTATTTAGAAGAGCAACAAAGCGAGCTGACTAATAGCCAGTTTAGAAAACTCTGCCAAAAAGACTTCCTCGCTTATATGCGCCTTCGTGAGTGGCAAGATATTGTTTATCAAATAAGTACCGTATGCAACGAAATGGGTATGAAAGCCACATCGAATGCTGCCGACGGTGAGCAAGTTCACAAAGCATTACTGAGCGGTATGCTTAGCCATATTGGCTTTAAAGATGAAAAACAAATTTATAAAGGCGCGCGTAATAGCCAGTTTCATATTTTTCCGGGGTCGGGGTTATTTAAAAAGAGCCCAAAATGGCTAATGTCGGCAGAGCTGGTAGAAACCAGTAAATTATATGCCCGCACTAACGCCAAAATAGACATTAACTGGGTTGAGCCACTGGCGCAGCATTTGGTTAAGCGCAGTTATACAGAGCCACATTGGGAGAAAAAACCCGGTGCGGTAATCGTCTTTGAGCAACAAACCTTATATGGCCTGCTAATCGTCAATAAGCGCCGCTGCGTGTATAGCAATATTGATCCTAAAGTGAGCCGTGAGCTGTTTATTCGCACCGCATTAGTTGAGCAAGAACTGGGTTTAAACGAAAGCTTTTTAGAGTTTAACCGCGAGCTGATTGAAGATATTCAAGTGCTTGAAAACAAGTCACGCAGGCGCGATATTTTAGTTGATGAGCAAACTTTATTTGAGTTTTACGATAAAAAAATTCCAAAAGAAATTAATAATCGTGCAGCATTTTTAAAATGGTATAAAACGCAAAAACAACACAATAAACACTATTTGCAAATGAGCCGCGATGACTTAATGCAGCATGGTGCAAGCAGTATTACCGAGTTTGACTACCCAGATACTTGGCAGCAAGATAATTTAATTTTACCTTTAGCGTATCATTTCGATCCCGGTCAAGCGGTTGATGGTGTGGCGGTACAAATACCGGTTGCGCTATTAAACCAAGTGCAAGAAAGCGGCTTTGACTGGCATATACCTGCGTTTCGACATGAGTTAATAAGTGGTTTAATTAAATCATTGCCTAAGTCACTGCGCCGTAATTTTGTACCTGCGCCTAACTATGCCGATGCTGTTTTGGCGGCTATTGAGCCATTGCAGGGGAGTTTAATTGACGCACTTAGTAATCGACTATTAAAAATGACAGGGGTGCGAGTTGACCCTGATGCCTGGGATTTAAGTGCCTTGGCAGCACATTTACGTTTGCAGTTTGAAGTACGTGGCGATAACGATAAGTTACTCGCGCGTGGCCTAGATTTAGCCAAACTTAAAGCGCAGCTACAAGGCGAAGTAACGCAAACATTATCCAAAGTAGCCGATAAAGGCATAGAAAA